>JBBQNT010000095.1:0-12889 GCA_038330215.1 Gemmatimonadales bacterium | reverse complement strand
CTCGACGGCCAGTAGCTTTCCGTCGAGCGTATCGGCGAGCAAGACCTCTGGGGCAAGGAGGTCGATCAGGAGCATGCCGGTACGGGCGCCATCTTGGCCACGCAAAGCAAGCATCGTCGCCTGTGAACGAGGACACGCCCTGGGCACAATCACTTTCTCGTAGAAGTCTAAAAAGCGAACGCCACCCCAACGCAGCGATCGACGGCTCCAAGTTGTCACGCAGTGAAAGTCGCTGACTTGTTCAACCCGCGGCATCCCACTCAGAGCGTCGGAGATGCAGAGTTCATGCGCAACGTCGCCGATGACCTCGAGGTTGAACCTTGACGTCTCGTTGGGAAACCGGCGCGCAAATTAGGCGAGGCCGAACCGTGGGAATGTCGCGCTGTCTCGTTGCCCGGGGGGTAGCGGATCACTCATGTGCGTCCTTATCGCCTCTCAGAGCTGGCTTGGCGGTGAGACCACGGACTTACGTCTGTGCGCAATGGCGTTTCCTGCCACCCCCACGCACGATGCCCAGACCAGAAACGCGATCGCCACCCCAGCGGCCGCAGGCGTTGCGGCGAAGAGCGGCGCTCCCGAAAGCGACTGCAGCAGCAACGCGGCGCAGAGCACGAGCCAGGCAACTCCCGCGGTGTGCGTGAGTCGCATGCGCGTCACGCTGTCGAGCGCCGAAGCACCGGCGAGCAACGCCACGAGCGGTACCGCCCGAAGTCCGTGGAATCCGGCAGCGTGTAGCGGCATGAGGTCGCCAGTCTCCGCGACGAGGCGCGTGCGCATGGCGGTCATGGCCAGCCCGCTGCCAAAGGCGAACGCCGTTGCGGTGATGCCGTAGCGAAGCGACGTTCGCAGAGGCCGGTGATCAACGAGCACGTCATCCCTGAAGAAACGTCGCGCAAGAATCGCGAAGAGGACGAGCATGAGTAGCGCTGTCACGCCGAACACGGCACCCGCCGCCTGGTCCATCGAGCTGCCGGCAACCGTAAATCGCGGGTCCAGCCCCCGCAATGCCTGCACGGCTTCGATGAGCACGAAATAGACGGCGACGATGGCGCTCCCGCGCACCCATCGCGTCCGGGCGCGCGCTGGCATTCCGGACAGTGGGACCAGCAATGCAATGGTCAGGAAGTATATGCCTACGCCCGTCTCGAACTTGAACGCATCGAGTAGGCGCCCCTCCGGCGGCACGCTCCAGCTGCCGCGTGCTGCAGCCGCCGTCACGACCACTCCGGCAAGCGCGAAGGCGAGCAGCGCGCATCCGGTGAGCACACGCTCACGACGCCAGAGCGATTGCAGGCTCCGCAAAATGGAGCCGCCCTGCACGATCTCCGCGAACCGGGATCCAGTCTCGGACACTCCCTCGGACGGTCTGGCGAACGGTGGCGGCATGGTCTCCGCTGGCGATCCCCACGCCATGCGTCCGCTGCGACGTTGGGACTGTCGGGTCACGACGTAGGCAAGAAACCCCACGGGCCCGAACATCAGCGTCAGAAACAGGATCGCCGACTGCACCGGGAGCGGGACGAATCGGTGACGCATATTGTCTCGATAGATCAGCAGGCCCACCACTTGGTCGAACGCCAGGATGTGGATCCACGCGACGAGGCCGAGGCTCTCTGTTGCCAGCAGTGCCAGCACGCCGTCCACGTTCCCGAAGTCGCCCATGATGCCAGGCCCCAGCTCCGCGAGCACGCCGACGATGCCGACGAGGTAGAGCACGGCGAGGTACAGCGGGAACACCGCGCTCTCGGCCAGTCGTCGTGTGCCGCGCCAGCTCGGCGCCAGTATAAGAGGCAACCACGCGACGATCGCCAGACCGGCGAGCGAGAATAGGGTGCGGTACATGGGACGACTCCAGAGAATCAGTTGTCCACTCGACTGCTACGTGCAACGGCATCGAGCCCGTGCATCGCATGTTCAGTACCAGCGGCTGCGCGAAGCGCCGTCCGCTCCATAATGTTGTTCGACTACGCCATGGACGATCTCTCCAAGCGTGCGGCTACACCTGTTCCACAACCAATCTCCAAGACTCGTATCCCGGGGTGGAGCGGCAAGGTCTCAACAAGTTCAGCGAGTCGAGGCGATATCTTGTCTGCCATGACTTTGGTGGTCTCAGAAACGATGGGTGGCGCCCGTAGTCCATTCGGCGGCCGCACCGCCGAACGATTGGCCGATGCCGCGCACGCGGAGTTCTTCGCGCGCACCGAGCGGCGTGGCCCGTCCGACATAGCGCAGTCCCAGCGCACCGGACGCTGTGCCGCGCTGCTGAGAGCCACTGAACCAGCCGCCCCCGACACCAACGTACGGACGCACGACACCGCGTGGTGTCTGAAACTGGGCCTGCAATTCTGGTATCGCAAACCAGGCGCGCTCGTTGAACTGCTGCCTTGGTTTCATCACGCGTATCGATGCATCGCCGATGAGCCACGGACGAACGCGGAGGTCGAGATGCAGGCCAACAATCGACGTCGAACCCGTGCCGGACAGATCGTATTGCGAAACACCACCAAGGAATGAGATGCCGTACAGGCAGGACGGGCAACTCGACGGCGTAGCGGCCTGCGCCTCGCCGGAGGTCGCTCGAAGTGCGAGGCATAGCGCGATCGTCGCGAGAAGTGCACCCGATTGCATGGCCCGATAGAGCTCAGGAGAGAATACGAAACTGGTTGATGCGATCTAAAGAGAACGCTCTGCTCCAAACACTCGAACTCCTTCAGTTCCTCAGCGTCTCCGCGGTCTGCAGTTCACCGCCCGCCACGCTTCGGCCCACGACCCGGCCCGCGCGATGAACCGCGACCAGAACCCCCGCCCGACTGACCGCCGCCAGGCTTGCCGCGACCACCTCCACCACGACCATTCCCCCTCCCCCCCCCACGACCCCCTCGCTCGTCCGAGCGGCGCGCGTCACGCTTCTGATCACGCGCCCGGGCGTGCGCCGCGATTTCTTCATCCGTCCACGGTGCATCCAGCTTGTCGTACAGCTCCGCAAGTGAATCCGCCCGTACCGCGCCGCGCTGCCCGCGCGTCACAATGAACCGAAGCGGCCGACCGGCCAGCGGTCCGCTCAGCGATGGCAACTCGCCCTCACTCATCGTGCGCGCCAACTTCTCCGGCAATCGCAAACGCACCACCGATGTGAGCGCACCGTCATCGCCGGACTCCACGTCATAGTCGAGCGGCACCGCGCGGTCACGCACGATCACATCGTCGGGCAACGCACGCGCCCTCTCGAGCTCTGCGTCCGACACGAAGTCGCCCACGTCAAATTGCAACGCGAGCCGACGCACGTCGTCCCAGTTCGACACATCACCAAGCTGCGCGCGATACCACGCCGCCAGCTCGGCTTGCCCGAGCTTTTGCGTGGTGCCGCCGAGTCGGCGCCAGACCTCGCGCACTTCTTCGATCGCGGCGTGGTTGCGGCGGATGGCGTGATGCCGGAGCTGTCCCGTGGCCAGACCGTCCGCTACCAGATCGCGTGCGCGGGCCGCCTGCTCACCGTGCCACTCACGCAGCGGCTCAGTCTCGCGCGAGAGCTCGAAGCCGAAGTACGTCACACGACGCCGTTCAACAATCGGTGTGTGGCCGCGTCCCGGATCGAGCACGAGCTCCGGCGCATGACGATGCGCGTGCTGTCGAACGAGATCCATCGACAGCTGCGTGCCTTCAATACCGGCGCGCGGCACGCCAAAACGATCCGCAAAGAATCGCAGCGTACCCGCAACCGCACCCCAACTGCCACACACACTCGTTCGAGACACACGCGCCGATTGGCCGTCCACTGTCTCTTCATCAATCACGAGATCGAACGGCATGAACTCCGTCAGCAACTCCGCGAACCGTCGCAGTGTGGACTCGCGCGCGAACGGCAGTGACGTGGGCAGCGGACGCGACACGCTGCGATACACACTGGCCATCGCCAGCGCCGCATCCTCGAGCGACTTGACCAGCACGCCACGACGCTCGGCCCAGGGCGCGATGCGCTCAGCGTCGAACAGGTGACGCGCCAAACCGTACACCTCGCCCACATAACCCGCTTCCGCGAAGGCCTCGGCGTACACGTTGTAGGCGGTGAGATGATCGCTGCCGTGCAAGACAAGCCCTTCAAGATTGCGATCGTCGCGCGTCATGCGATGCAGCGAGTCGATGCCGCTCATCACCGTCAGAAATGGCAGCAGTTCATCTTCGCCGTGCACAATCAGCTCACCCCACGCACGTTCCACGGGCAGCGCTTCCACGGCGCGGCCGTAGTCCGTGAGCCGCCCGCCGTCCACCAGCCCACGCGACTCGATCAATGACAGCGCATTGCGGTACGCCGCACGATCAAGCGGGACGGGCAAGTCGAGATCATCGGCACGTACGCCGAGTCCGGCGCACGTGAGTGCCACACGCTCGGAATCACCCGCGAGCTGGAATTCCGGCGCCGTGGGTTTGAGCGATGCAAAGTGAATATCGCGGTCGCTCAGAATGTGCACGCGACCGCCCGCCACACGACCGTGCACACGACCCGCCATCTGCAGGATCTCGTTGGAGCCGAGGTGCGTGCGCGTGAGCACATTGCGCCCACGCATGATCACGTTGGTGAAACGCGAGTCGTCGATGATGACGGTGTCGAGTCCCGGCACGTTGAGCGCACTCTGACCCGCCGCGGTCATCGCGAGGAAGAATGGCTTGCCTACTTCGCCTTCGAGAAACGGTCGGATCACACGAATCGGTTCGCCGCCATGATAGTGCGCTGCCGCAATACGTGGATGCCGCGACTGCACCCAGGCTGCGGCCTCTTCCACCATCGCACGCGTGGGCAGGAACATCGCAATACCACGCCCCGCCTTCACCGCCTTGCGCAAGAATCCGTCATCGAGAAACTCGACCGGCTGCTTGCGCGCCACTTCCACCTTGGCCGCCTTCTCCGCATCGAACGCGCTCACCGCCAACACTTCGGCACTGTTCAGATAGCGTGCGTAGAACGTGGGATCGACGGTTGCCGAGAGCCAGATGAAGCGACATCCCGCTCGCTTGCCAAGTGCGAGACACAACTCAAGCTCGGCGCTCGTCTGGTGGATCTCGTCCACGATGAGCGTATCGTGCGGCAGGATGTCGCCGTCCTGGAACCAGCGCCGCGCAATGCCGGTGGTGACGATGATGACATTCCAATTCGGCGTTTCCGGCGTCGCCTCACGCTCACGGTTGATCACGCCGACGCGCAACGTCGTGCCGAGAATCGTTTCCGCTATTGGACGAATCGCGAGCGTCTTTCCCGTGCCGGTGCCGGCCACGATACCGAATCCCGCGCCGCTGGCCGCCAGACGACGCAAGTCATCGCCGCGCGTGCGTTCAAGAAACGTGTCGAGATGCAGTCCGACGGCGAGTTCAATCGTCTCGCACGCAGCACGCGTTGGCGCGATAACAATGACACGCCCGGTTGGCGGTTCAGCCGCGACGAAGGCGTCGCGATCGGGCGGGAGGTAGCGGTCGTGGACGGTGCGCACGCCGTAAGCTAACGGCGGGTGCCGATCACCACACGCCAGGCGTGCAGCATATCACAGCGGTACTGCACGCGATTCGGCGCTCTGCCTCGCCGCTGACCTACCGCTGAATCAGCTTGACGCGCTGCCCATCACGGAACACTTCCACGCGATCAACCACGCCGTCCTTGTCGCGGTCGGTCCAAACCTGCATGAGCTGGTTGGTGTTCGCGTCGAGGAAGATCGCGCGCCACGGCGTGCCACGTCCCTGGTCGGGAAGGCGCGCAATGAACTCGTTGGTGCCGAGCCATTGGGCGACTTCGACGCTGGGCCGCCCCTGCACCACATCGACGGCCGCTTGCATACGCGGCAGCACCTGCGGGTACGGCAGCGAAGCGAAGGCCGGCAAATCGTCGCAGCGTCCATCCCGGTCCCGATCCAGACACGGCGGCGGTCCGAAGCGGAAGTCATCACACCAGCCGTCACCGTCGCGATCGAGGCAGTTCGCCGAGCCTCGGCCCGGCGGCGGCGCGTTGCCCGAGAAATAGCGTGGGTCGGTGATGGCACCCTGTCCGAGCAGCAGTCCACCCTGGCCGATGTACGCGTCAAATCCCGCAGCTCCGCCCGTAACGACACCGAGTCCTCCAGACGACGAAACCGGCAGGATCCCCAGCCGGTCGCCGAACAACTGGTCATCGCTCACCCGTTTGTTTTCCCACGGCTCCCGTCCGGCCGCACTGACATCAGGGATACCGGGAAGCTTGATGGGCGGCTTGGCCTTGGATTCAAAGCGCTTGATGGGCGGATTGGCGTCCGATCCGCCCTTGGTGGGCCCGTAGACGATCTTGCCGTTTGGTGGCTTGTTGCGCACCGCCAGGCTGCAGTCGGTGGGCGCTGGTTGCTGCGCGGCCGGCACTGCATCGAGCCAGATGCGGCACATGCCTGCCGGTGGCACGTATTCCCTGGGAATGCTGTCCGCCTGACGCGCGGAGGTGGACGAGCCCTGTGCCTGCGCCATGCCCTGCGGAATCGCCGCGAGCGCCCAAACACCGCACACCATCAGGATTTGACGAACCAATCCAAGTACCATGACCCCTCCGTCGTGCTGCCCATCCGTCATCTGCATTGATGACGCGAACAACACACTATTGGTCAGTGCAGGACGCGTGCCACTCGAGCCGGACACGCGTTTTCGCGATTTCTCCTCTGGAATGGTGCCGGCTCGCGTCATGCGAGGCCGACCCGCTGTCCCCGGGGAAGGACGACTGCGTCCCCATGAGGTGACGCGATTCGTCGCCAAACGATCGACGGACTGTGATACCCGTCAATCGCCGAAGCTGATCCCCACGGCGCGGGCTGTTCGCACCACGTCGTGCTCGGGCTCCACCCGTTTGGGGGCCTTGAGCACGTCGATGATTGGAATCGTGACCAGATGGGGAGACTGCAGGGCGACCATGTGGCCCCACTTCTTGGCGGCAATTGCTTCGACAGCGGCGCCTCCAAAGCGCGTGGCGAGCAGCCGGTCGTATCCAGTGGGCGAGCCGCCACGCTGCAGATGCCCGAGCACCATCGAGCGTGTTTCCTTGCCGGTGCGGAGCTGGATCTCGCGGGCGATGTTGTCAGCCACGCCACCCACACGCTTCGCCTGACCCGGCAGCGACTCGCCGATCACACTGACCTCGCCGTCGGGCATGGTCACGCCTTCGGCAACCACGACGATGCTGAAGCGACGCCCTCCAGCGTCCCGCGCGCGGATCTTCTCGCAGACCTTGTCCATGGCCCACGGAATCTCGGGGATCAGGATGACGTCTGCCGTGCCCGCGACCCCCGCATACAGCGCGATGAAGCCGGCGTCGCGCCCCATGACCTCGAGCACCATGACCCGGTCGTGGCTTTCGGCGGTGGTGTGCAGCTTGTCGATGGCCTCGATCGCCGTGGTGACGGCGGTGTCGAAGCCGAACGTCATCACGGTGCCTGACACGTCGTTGTCGATGGTCTTGGGCACGCCCACGATGCGCATGCCCTTGTCCACGAGCCGCTGCGCGATGGCCAGCGATCCATCACCGCCAATGGAGATCAGCGCGTCGATGCCGAGGTTGCGAGAGTTCTCGATGATCTCGTCGGAGCGATCGATCTCCGTCCACGTTCCGTCGGGTGCCTTGACGGGATAGTTGAACGGGCTGCCGCGATTGGTGGTGCGCAGGATGGTGCCGCCGTGCGCCATGATGCCGCGTACGGACTCGGCGGTGAGCGGCACAACGTCGTCGTCACCGAGCAGGCCCGCAAATCCGCGCTTGCTGCCAAGAACGTCCCAGCCGCGTCCGCGCGCTGCGAGCACGGCGGCCCGAATGACCGCATTGAGACCGGGCGCGTCACCGCCACCCGTGGAGAGAGCTATTCGCATGCCAAACCGATTTGTGTGGTGCGTGCGCCGACTTTCAGCGAACGCGTGGAATGTAGCGTCGTCACTCGCCGCGTGGTGTTGCGACCTGCGCGCCACGGCTCGGAAGAGCCTCAGGGCAACGGCGCGCCGAGCAGGTTGGCGATGCGACGGAGGGAAGTGTCCTGTCGGGCCACGACACCCTGGAGGGAGTCAACCTGCGTCTGCAGCAGCGAGGTTTCCTCGCGCATCTGCACGAGCAAGTCCTGGAGGTCGTGGAGCGACTGCTGCAACTCGACGTCCGCTGCGGGGTTGGTGAGCTTCTGACAGCCTGAACCGAGCGCGACGAGCAGCGCGCCAACTGCGAGTGACCGGGCGTGGGAACGGGCGGGCATGCGGACTCCGGTTCGGGGTGGGCTTGCCCCAAGCGCGCGCGAATGATGCGACGCGAGTGGTTTCGGTGACGCGCCCCGAGGCAGAGTGTGTGATATAACGCGTGCGGGGACTTCGCCACAGACTTCGGGGGACGCGTGCGATTACGAATGGGATTCTCTCTGCTGGATCAGTTGCTGGCCATCGGCATTCTCGCCGTGTTGTTCGCGGTGGGCGCGCAGCATGTGGGATCACTGCGCGACCGGCTCGCGGTTCGCGCGGCCGGCTTCGCCGTGCGGGATGTGTTGGCGCTGGCGCGAGAGCATGCCAATGCCTCGGGCGTGCGCACGGCGGTGCGACTGTCGCGAAGTGATGCCGAGGTCGCAGTACACGTGTCCGGCGACACGATTACCCGGGTGAAACTGGGCCACCTGTACGGCGTCACGCTCGACGCCACGCGCGATTCTCTGGCCTACCAGCCTTCAGGACTCGGTTATGGCGCCGCGAATCTCAGTATCGTGCTCGAACGCGGCAGTGTGCGAGACACCGTCGCAGTATCGCGACTCGGACGTGTGCGATGAAGCGGTCAGGCCGTCGCCGACGCGCCCAGGCTCGAGATGGGCGGCGCGCCCGCAGCAGCGGCCGCAGTTGCGCTCACCGTGCCAAAGTCGAAGCCCGGCACCGAGATGCGCGGAATCTCCTGCCCGATCTCCCGCTCGATCGTGCGCACCATGCCGATCTCGTCGGGCGACATGAAGGTGTACGCGTCGCCCGTCGCTGCCGCACGACCGGTGCGGCCAATGCGATGCACGTAGTCTTCGGGCGCCTGCGGCACGTCAAAGTTGATCACGTGCGAAATGCCGTCGATGTCGAGTCCGCGCTGCGCAATGTCGGTGGCCACGAGCACACGGATCTTGCCCGCGCGAAAATCTTCGAGGGCGCGAATGCGCTGCGGCTGCGACTTGTCGGCATGCATCGCGGCGGTGCGAACACCCGCCTTCTCGAGCTCACGCTCGACCTTGTCGGCACCGTGCTTGGTGCGGGTAAACACGAGCACGGAATCGTGATTCGACTTCGTGAGCAGACTTACGAGCAGTTCGGTCTTTCGCTCTTTGCGCACCGGGTAGACGGCGTGCGTCACGCTGCTGGATGCCGACGAGCGGCGTCCCACCTGCACCACCACCGGGCGGCGCAGATACTTGCGACCAAGCGCCTCCACTTCAGGCGGCATCGTGGCCGAAAACAGCATGGTCTGGCGGTATCGCGGAATCTGCTCGACGATCTTCTGCAACTGCGGCGCGAAGCCCATGTCGAGCATGCGGTCGGCTTCATCGAGCACCAGGATCTCGAGGAACGAGAAGTCCACATTGCGCCGATCGAGCTGATCGATAAGCCGGCCGGGCGTGGCGACTACGATGTCCACACCGGAGCGCAGCGCTTTTTCCTGCGGCTCGTAGCTCACACCGCCAAACACGGGAATGACATCGAGCGGCGCATACTTGGAATACTTGCGCACGCTCTCTTCCACCTGCAGGCAGAGTTCGCGTGTGGGTGTGAGCACGAGCGCGCGCGTGCGGCGCGGTCCGTGCATGAGCCGGTTGAGAATCGGCAGCGTGAAGCCTGCCGTCTTTCCCGTGCCGGTCTGCGCGAGCCCGATGAGGTCTCGGCCCGAAAGCGCGATGGGAATCGCGTCAGCCTGGATCGGCGTCGGATGTTCGTAGCCGGCGTCGCGGATTGCGTCGAGCAGCTCCTTCGCGAGTCCAAGGGACGCGAAGGTTGTTGTCTGAGTCGTTTCGTCTTTTGCCATGTTATCCCGGAAAGCTAATCGCTTTCCGGGCAATGCACGACGTGCTCAAAGAATGTCAATGGGCCGGCCGGCAAGTTTGGCGATGAGACCCAGCCGGAACGTGACGTCCACCGAGTAGTCGTCCGGCTCGCCGCCGTTGTCGTGTAAAGGCATGGTGGGCCACACCCAGTCGGCTACCGAGGGGGGCATGGTCACCGAGCGCGGCGGGTGCCAGACACCGTGGCGGTCGCGATCATCCAGCAGGCGGTCGAACAACCTGGCCCAGCCGTCATTGCGCCTGAGAAAGCCGAGTCGCGCCATGATCTCGAGCCAGGCAAGCGCCGTGGGCATATCCGCGTCCATGATGTAACGGGTGGGCAGGATGTCGCCCAGGACGAGGTGGGTCTGCTCGATCAGGTGCGATTCGCCCACCTGCTGGATGGGCGACATGCGCGGCATTTGGAGCGAGAGCCACGTGAAGAGGTGCTCCATGTGCTCATGATGCTCGCTACGGAAGTGCGGCATGTGCGCGAGCATGACGAGCGTATGGAACGAGGGCGGCGCCGCCTCGGCCGGCAGCACGTGCTGGTTGCCCACGCGAATGAACGGCTTATCCGAGTTGGGCTGCTTGAGGAACTCGCCCACGCGATCAAGAATGCGTCGCGCCGCGCCCCGCAGTCGCGGGTCGGCCTCATAGCCCGCCTGCGCGAGCGCCGCTGCGGCCGCTTCGCGGAGGATCTGGCGTCCGCGGGCAATAAGGACCGGGTCTGAGCCGGCGTCGTCGGCCAGTTCATACAAGTAGGACGGATCGTTGTCCTCGGGCAGCAGCCGGAAGAGGGCTCGCCGTGCGGTGGCGAGCGGCGGTGCGTCCGCCTCCCAGCCGAGCTCGATGAGGCGCCGGTAGCCGAGAATGGAGCCCAGCGCTGGCGGACTGGGCAGGCCTGCCGGCGGCACGGTAAGCATGCCGTGTCCCCAGGTGCCGTCCGAATGCTGGTGAAACAGCAACTCCCAGCTCTGGCGCGTGGAGTACGGAAGTCGACCGATTCGCGTGTCGGACGCCAGCGGCAGGGCCGCGACATCGACGAGCGCCCGGTACTGAATGGCCGCGGACCCGTTCTTCAGCAGCCAGCCAAGGGCAAACGACGCCGGCGGTTGCGGCAGAGTCGTCGCGCTGACAGGCGCTGAAACCGGGAACGGGAATGGAGGCGAGGTCTCTGGCAGGGTCACGGGCGGGAGCGGAGAATGGCTCGACCTCACATGGGTCAAGTCACGGTATCATACAGCTTTTGGCGGTCGGCGCCAGTAGCGGACGACCTCCAGCGGACAATCTGTCCGGATTCCGCCATTCCATTTACCGAACGATGGAAGGCCGATGCCGGCGGGACTGCTTCCTGGTGCCCGGAAGGCATTAACGCTGTTCGCCGGAGCACGTCTATCCTCGGTGCTACCGGTCGCTGACTGGAGCATCCCCCGAGCGGGCTGGCTCGCGCAGTCCCTACAATCTACGAGGAAAGACACTCCATGATGTCCCTCAAAAAGTTCGTCGCTGTCGCCTTTCTGTTGGTGACGGCCAGTTTCCAGGTCGAGGCGCAAGGCGGTGGCGGCGGCGGGATGCGTGGCGCTGGTGGCGCCCAGCAGCAGCAGCGCATGCGCGAGCTGCTGTTCAAGGATATCACGCTCGACGAGGCGCAGACGAAGAAGATCGACTCGATCCAGACGGCGACCATGGCGAAGCGCCGGGAGATGATGCAGGCGGCGCGCGGCGGAGGCGGCGACATGCAGGCGATGCGTGCGCAGATCCAGACCATGCAGTCGGAGGAGCGCACGGCGATTCGCGAGGTGCTCACGCCAGCGCAGCAGACGCAGTTCGACAAGAACATCGAAGCCATGCCAGCGCCTGGCGCTGGCCGACGCCCGCCTCCAGCCGCATAGCTGGTGGCGCGCCCTTCGCGCTGAACCGTCAACGGTAGACCGTTCACCGTTGCCGTTGACGGTTTACCGAGGCGGGCTTGAGCTTGAGTGCGGTCGCAGCCGACGGCCAGTGGCGCACAGCCGCTGGCCGTTTTGCGTTTGCTCGTTGGGCTGAATGGCCGAATGGCCGAATGGCGTGTGGCTTGCGAACAGGTCGGTCTCAGTAGGCCACCTCCTGCGAACCGTCTACGGTGGCGGTGGACGGTTGACCGTTTACGGTGGAGGCGGGGGCGGGGCGTAGTGCTCGGCGCGGGGATGGGGCAACCGTTCGCTGTGGCGGTTGACGTGGGGTGCCCACGAAGTTTGAGCGCATGCGCGTCACTTGTCGGGGGGTTCGGGGGGTGGCGAGATTGCGAGTCACGATGCGCTCTGCTCTCCCCCACGCCGCCTGATGCGCGGCGAGTTCGTCGATCTCGACGACACCCGCCTCTACTGCTTCGCTGCCGGCACGCGGGGCGCAGGAGAGCCGGTGGTGCTCATCCATGGCGCCTTCTCGTCCTCCCACATGTGGCGGGACGTGGTCTCGCGACTGCCCAAGGGGCATCGCGTGCTCGTCATGGATCTGCTCGGCCACGGCCGAAGCGACCTTCCACCTTCGGCCGACTACAGCGTACAGGCCCACACAAGGCGCACGCTCGCCTTGCTCGACCTGCTCGGCGTGGAGCCGGCGTGCTTCATTGGCCACGGCCTGGGCGCGGCTGTGGCGTCCTCGATCGCGATGCAGGCGCCGGAGCGCGTGACAAGATTGCAGCTCTGCAACCCCTGCCACGTCGCCGACGAGACGCGCGCCGTCGAGACGCCGGGCACCCTGCGACGACTCGGGCGCGGCGCCCGGCTCTGGCGCGCGCTGCCGCCCGACTGGCTGGCGTCCGCACTGCACACCGCGCTCGCTCGCGGGTACACGAATGCGTTGCTGGCCGC
>JBBQNT010000094.1:0-12974 GCA_038330215.1 Gemmatimonadales bacterium | reverse complement strand
CACCATGATCGATGACGTGCTGCGAACGCGTGGTGCGGTCGGCATCACCGCTGCGCTTGGCTTTGTGTGGACGAGCACGCGACTCTTCGGCTCGCTGCGCGCCGTGCTCGCGATCGTCATGGACCGCGACGAGCGCGGCATTGTGGCCGGCAAACTCTTTGACGTCCTGGCTGCCGCAGCGGCCACGGTGCTTGTCGTGGTGTGGGTGGTGGTGGCGACATTCATGTCGATGGGTACGGAGCGGGGCACCTCGATCCTGGCCAACCTGGGTGTGCAAGTGGAGACGCTTGGCACGCTCACGTTCCTGCTCGGTCGACTGATCGGTTTCATCGTGCTCGTCTTCACCTTCTTCGCGCTGTATCGCGGTTTGCCGCGGCGCCGTCCGCCGCGGGAAGCGGCGTTGCTCGGCGCCCTTGTGGCCGGTTCGATGTTCGAAATCGCGCGCACCCTCTACGCCTACCTGTTCTCGCTCTTCACGCCCGGCTCGCTTTACACGGGCACCATTGCCGTCATCGTGTCGGTGGTGTTCTGGGTCTACTACGGTGCGCTCCTGTTCCTCGTCGGTGCAGAAACGACAGCGGTACACGACCTTCGCCGGCAAGAACTCGATCGACTGAACTTATGAGCGATGTGATCGACCTGCGCAGCGACACCGTCACGCGACCGTCTGCCGCAATGCGTGACGCGATGTCGTCCGCCGAGGTCGGCGATGATGTACTCGACGGAGATCCCACCACCGGAGAACTGGAGCGTGTGGTGGCCGGGCGGCTGGGAAAGGAAGCGGCGCTGTTTTTTCCCACCGGGTCGATGGCGAATCAGGCGGCGCTCTGGGTGCAGGGACAAGCGGGCACCGAGATCCTGCTCGATGCTGACGCGCACATCGTACACTGGGAAATGGCAGCGGCAGCGGCGTTTGCCGGATTGCAGGTGCGTCCCGTTCGAGGCGATGCGCCCGTGATGACCGCGGCTGATCTCGAAGCGGCGATTCGCGCGCCGTCCGCTCATGCTCCCGACACGTCGATGGTCTGCCTCGAGAATACTCACAACGGCGCCGGCGGCATGATCACGCCGATCGACGAACTGCGTGCGATGCAACAGATCGCGCGCGGACTCGGTGTCGCGGTGCATCTCGACGGCGCGCGTCTGTGGAACGCGCATATCGCGACGGGCGTGTCGTTGCCGGACCTCGCGTCGTGTGCGGATACGGTGATGGTGTCCTTCTCAAAGGGACTGGGTGCACCGGTGGGCGCGGCGCTTGCTGGCACCCGCGATGTCATCCGGCGTGCGCACAAGGCGCGCAAGCGATTTGGCGGCGGTATGCGACAGTCCGGCGTGCTGGCCGCGGCCGCGTTGTACGGGCTCGAGCATCATCTGCTGCCACTGGCCGCGGACCATGTGAATGCGAGCGTGCTGGCAACCATGCTCGACGGCGTGGGTGGAGCGCGCGTGGTGACGCCGCAGACCAACATTGTGATGCTCGACCTGCCCAAGCCGCTGGCCGCGCGCGTAATCGCTGAGGCCGCGACAGCCGGCGTGCGCATTTCGCAGTGGACGTTCACGCGCGTGCGCGCCGTCACGCACCGCGACGCGGACGACTTGCAGGTGGTCGAAGCGGGCAATCGGCTGGTTCGCGTGCTGGAGCGCGTGCTCGCGGAGTAGGCCGTCCGCCTTGTTCGGGAGCCGGTCGCATTGTAAGCTTCAAGTGTCTCGGGTCCCGGAGGGCGTAAGCCCGCCAACTCCGCCAGGACCCCGCAGGTAGCAACGGTACGTGGTGTCTTATGTCGCTTCGTAAGACCCGGGGCATTGCGCCGGTGTGGCTCGTCACTCCTCTCGGAGCGAAGAGCACACCGGCGCTTTAGTTTTGTGGGATCTGTGTGGCATCTGCGTGACATAAGCGCCGCGGCCACTCCCCCGATCGCCCCAGGCCCCCTCCATGTCGCTCGCCCTCGCGCGCAAGTATCGCCCCACCAACTTCGCGTCGGTCGCCGTGCAGTCGCACGTCGCGAACACGCTCAAGGGCGCGATTGCGCGCGATCGTGTGGCGCACGGTTACCTGCTGTGCGGACCGCGCGGCACGGGCAAGACTACACTCGCGCGCGTGCTGGCCATGGCGCTCAATTGCGAGACGCTGGCGGCGCAGCGTCGGACGGGCGAGGCAAGCGATGGGGAGCCCTGCGGCACGTGCTCGAGCTGCGAACGCATCTGGAGCGGCAGCACGTCGCTCGATGTGGTCGAGATCGATGCCGCGTCCAATCGCGGTGTCGACGACGCACGTGACCTGCGCGAGCGCGCGATGTATGCGCCCTCGGCGGATGATCGTTACAAGGTGTACATCGTGGACGAAGCGCACATGCTCACGCGCGAGGCGTGGAATGCGCTGCTCAAGGTACTCGAGGAGCCGCCGCCACGCGTCGTGTTCGTGTTCGCGACCACTGACCCGCAAAAGATCGCGCAGGCCGCCGCACCGGTGCTCAGTCGTCTGCAGCGCTTCGACCTCAAACGCATCGGTCCGGGTGAAATTCGTGAGCGGCTCGCGCACGTGCTCACGAGCGAAGGCGTAACGTTCGACGACGACGCGCTCGGCATGATTGCACGCGCCGCCGACGGTGGATTGCGTGACGCGCTTTCGCTCACCGATCAGGTGCTCTCGCTCGGCGATTCCAGCGAAGTCACCGCCGATCGTGTGCGCACCGCGCTTGGGCTCGTGCCGGAGGAGGAGTTCGTGGCGCTGCTCGATGTCATCGCCGAGAGGCGCGCGAGCGACGTGTTCGAACGCGTGCAGTCGCTGGCCGATGGTGGGGTGGACTTCGCGCAGGTGCTCTCGGGACTGGCAGACATACTGCGCGCCACACTCGCGATCGCGCTTGGTGGCACGCCGCCGGAGATCAGCGACACGCTGCGTGTTGCACTCGACGCGCGACGTGGCCGGCTCACCGCGCCCGATGTGCTGCGCATGCTGCACGCGCTGCTCGAGATCGAGCCACAGTTCCGCAAGAGCGGCCAGCCACAGTTGTTGCTCGAGTCGCTGCTCGTGCGCTTCGCGCTGCTCGACCGCACCGTAGATCTCGAGGACGTGTTGCGCGGCTTCGACACCGGCGAGGATCCCCCGGCACGCCGCACCGCGCGCGTGGAGCCACGAGGCGCGTCGGCTTACGCGATTGCGCCGGCGGCAAAGTCGGCGGTGGTGGCGGCGCCTGCCCCAGCGGCGGCGGCTGCTGCGGCGGCGGCTGCTGCTGCGGCGCCTGCTGCTGCGGCGCCCGCTGCTGCGGCGCCCGCTGCTGCGGTGCCCGCTGCAGCACGTCCAGCCCCCGCGCTGGCTGACATCCGGTCACAGTGGAGCTCCGTCGCGGAAGCCCTTCGCGCTGGCGGTCGTGGCATGCTGGCTGAGTCCCTCCGACGCGTGCGGCCTACCGCGATCGACGCGAACGGGCTGCTCACGCTCACTCACGATCCGGGCGACGATACATTCTCCACTGCCGTCGAGAACGGACGCGACGCGGTAGTGACTGCCATCACCAACGCCATCGGTCCAGTGCGCGCGATCCGCCTCGAAAGCGAGGGCGTGCACGACCCGATCACCCGACCGGCGGGCAAGCGGCTGACGGCGCAAGACGTGAAGGCCGAGACGCTCGACCGGCTGGCGCAGCGCGATCCGGTACTGGCGGCGGCGGTCAAGGCGCTCGATCTAGAGTTGCTGGACTGATTGCTTGCCGGTGGAGGTCGACGCGCTGCGGACTTGGCGATATCTTCCAATATGGCAAATATCTTCAACTTCATGCAGCAGGCCCAGGAGATGCAGGGCAAGCTGCAGCAGCTGCAGGACGAGTTGGCGCGCAAGACGGTGAGCGCGACCGCTGGCGCCGGCATGGTTACCGTGGAGTGCGACGGCAAGGGGCAGATCCGGCGCGTGAAGCTCGATCCGAGTGTGGTAAATCCCGCCGACATCGAGATGCTCGAAGACCTGATCGTCTCGGCGGCCGCTGAAGCCCAGAAGAAGGCCGGCGAGTCGGCGCAGGAAGACATGGGCAAGCTGACCGGCGGGCTCGACCTGCCGTTCAAGCTCCCGTTCTGAGCACACAAGTCGCAGGGCGCGCCGCATGTCGGCGATAGACGACCTCACGACGGAGCTCGCGCGACTGCCCGGCATCGGGCGCAAGTCGGCGCAGCGGCTGACGTATCACCTGCTCAAGCAGAATGCGGACCAGAGCCGCCGTCTCGCGCAGGCACTGGTGACGCTCGTGGAAACCGTACGCCCCTGCAACCGCTGCTTCAACCTCACAGAAGCCGCGCTCTGCTCGCTGTGCATGGACACGCGGCGCGATCCGTCGCTGGTGTGCGTGGTGGAAGACGCGGCGGACATCGCGGCCATCGAACGTGCCGGCGAGTTTCGTGGGCGCTACCACGTGCTCGGTGGTCGACTCTCCCCGCTCGACGGCGTGGGACCCGACGACCTCACGATCGCCGCGCTGCTCGAGCGCGTCCCCGAAGACGCGATTCAGGAAGTCATCGTGGCCACCAACCCCTCGCTCGAAGGCGAGGCGACCGCGCTCTATGTGCAACGGCAACTCGCGCCACTCGGCGTTCGCGTCACCCGTATCGCGCGCGGCCTGCCCGTCGGCGGCGATCTCGAATACGCGGACGGCGTCACGATTGCTCAGGCCCTGCAGGCCCGACGCGACATGTAGGGGAAGGCGCGAAGCGGCGTACCAATGCCTGCGCCGGTCTGCTAGTGCGCGAAGATGCGTCGATCCGCGAAAGCGGTCCCGGCATCATGACCATTCACGACGCGTCGCACCACGCCCTTGAAACGCTCCGCGCCAAAGTTCAGCAACAGTCCGAGCGGCACGTCGAGCAACCGCAAGTAGGTAAGCGTTTGTTTCACGTGAATCGCTGAGACGGTGTCCACCGACTTCACTTCCAGCAACAGCAATCCGTTCAGGATCATGTCCGGTCGGAATGCGTGCGGGAATACGAGATCGTGATAGGAAAGCTGCATCGACTGCTGCCGCTGCACGTGGAAACCCAGTCGGTTGAACTCGGCTTCGAGTATGCGTTCGTACACCGACTCGAGAATGCCGGGACCGAGGTCGTGGTACAGCGTGAATGCGGCGTGCACTGCGGCGGTGGCGAGTCGCTCGGCCGATAGACTCCGTTCGCGGTCCATGGGGGCTCCTGGAGGGATTGTTGCGTGGTCTGAGACAGAGAGCGCCAAGACGCAAAGGCGCAAACGCGCAAAGAACCGCTGGGGTGAACAGCAACAGCAAATCGTCAGTTTTCGTGCATTTGCGCCTTCGCGTGTTCGCGCCCTCTGCGCCTGTCGCTGCGCAAACGCCCGCCCCTCGGTTACGGCCGTGCTCCGGGTGAGATGGTCGTGCCAGCGAGACAGCGAGCACGAAGACGCAAATTCGCAAAGGCGCGAAGAACCGCTTTGGAAAACAGCAACAGCCAATCGTCAGTTTTCGTGCGTTTGCGCCTTCGCGTGTTCGCGTCCTCTGCGCCCGTCGCCGCGCAAACGCCCGCCCGAAACCTCGGCGTCCGCCTGCTACCCACCCCGTGCGTTCGCGTATTTGGCTACATTACGGGTCCGCGTCTCGAGCCCGTCACGTCGGCCGAGCTTCTGCACCTTTCGCGTGTTTTCGATGCGTTCAGATCGTTCTTCGTGGTTCTATTTGTCCGCCGGACTGGCGGTTGGCCTGTTGGTCGGCGGTTCCCTGTGGAACGCCCAGCTCGCCAGCAGTAGCCGCGCCCTCTTTCACAGCCGACCCACTCGCCGGATGGCCGCAATCAGTTACCTTCGGGCTCGTCCGAGCGTAGATAGTGTGCGCCTCCTGCGTGACTATGTCGCGTGGGAATCGCATCCGTTGCTCCGCCGGCGAGGCCAGCGGGCGCTTCGGCGCGTCGAGCGCGCGCTACCTTAGACTGTTCATCTCCGGAATCGCGGGAGCCAGGTCATGTCCGTTGGCGCCGCCACGTGGTCGTTCACTGAGGACGACTTCGCGGCTATTTCTCAGATCCTGCAGCGCTTTCTCTACGACGCGAAGGCGCGCTGTGCGCTGCTCGTCGACCGCTCCGGGCAGTTGGTGGCCACTGTCGGCGAGCCGCCCAACTTCGACGCCACGGCCTTCGCCACGCTCACGGCCGCGGACTTCAGCGCCAACGACCAGCTCGCGCGCCTCATCGGCGAGAGCGACTTCAGCGTGCTCTTTCATCAGGGCGAACGCGAGTCCATGTATCTGGCCGATGTCGCCAAGCGCGTGATCCTCGTCGTGCTCTTCGACAACCGCACGACGCTCGGTCTGGTGCGCCTTCGCATGAAGAGCGTGGTCGAGGAGCTGACGCGCACTTTCGAGGGCGTCTTTGCGCGAGGGCACGGGAGTCAGGCTGCGACACCGGGGTTGCTGGCCGGCGCCGAAGACGAGATCGATCGCCTGTTCTCGTAGGGGACGCACGCGATGTCGATGATCAACTACGCGTCCCGCGAGATCAACTGCAAGATCGTCTATTACGGACCCGGACTCGGTGGCAAGACCACCAATCTCGAGTACGTGTACGGCAAGGTGTCGCCCAGCGCGCGTGGCAAGCTGATCTCGCTGGCGACGGAGACGGAGCGCACGCTGTTCTTTGATTTTCTGCCGGTGGACCTGGGCACGATTCGCGGCTTTCGCACGCGATTCCATCTCTACACGGTGCCGGGGCAGGTGTACTACAACGCCAGTCGCAAGCTCATCCTCAAGGGGGTGGACGGCGTGGTGTTCGTCGCTGATTCGCAGCGCGATCGCGCGGAGGCGAATCTCGAGAGCATGCAGAACCTGTATGACAACATGGCGGCGTACGGCTACGACCTGACGACCATGCCGTTTGTCATCCAGTACAACAAGCGCGATCTGCCCAACGCTGCGCCGCTCGCCGAGTTGCAGGAGATGCTCAACCCCGGCTGGGAAGTGCTGGAATCGTCACGTCAGCGTCCCTTGGCCAATCCGTTCCAGCAGGGCGCGATGCTGGTGGAGCAGCTGGCCACGGGTGAATGGGTGGAGAAGGCACCGGAGTTTGAAGCGGTGGCCGTGAGCGGTGACGGAGTTTTCGATACGCTCAAGGCGGTCTCCAAGCTGGTGCTCAAGACGCTCGCCTGAGCGCGTCGGCGTGCTGACGGGTGTAGATTCCCCACGTTCGCGCGGCCCATCCGGTCGCCCTGTCGGAGCCCACCGTGAGGCGTTCGTGAACCTGCCCAATGCGATCACTGTCGGCCGGATAGCGCTGACCCCGCTGATCGCGTGGCTTCCGTTCTCCACGTCGTGGACGGCGCGCCTGATCGGCTTCACGCTGTTTCTGGTCGCCGCCATCACCGACTGGTGGGATGGCCATATCGCGCGCACGCAGAACCTGGTGACCGACCTGGGTCGTGTGCTCGATCCGCTGGCCGACAAGCTGCTGCTCGTGGCCACGCTGGTGCCGATGTACGTCCTGCAGTCGCACTACACGTTCATCACGCCGCTCGAAGGCGTGCTGCCCGAGCCGTCGCCGTTCCTGTTCGTGACGCCGTTCGGCCTCGTGTCGCTGCCGGGGTGGATCGTGGCTGTAGTCATCGGGCGCGAAATCTTCATGACACTCTTCCGCTGGCTCGCATCGCGCCGCGGCCTCGTGATCAGCTCGATCGGGCCGGCCAAGTTCAAGACGGGCTTTCAGAGTGTGTGGACAGGCGCGGCGTTCTTCTGGTTCTTTGCGCGCACGCTCGCGGGGGCGAAGGACTGGCTCGATGAGACGTGGTGGCAGTACTTCGAGCACGTGAACGGGTTGACGGGCACGTTCTGCATGGTGGCGTCGGTGGGGCTGACGTTGTGGTCGCTCGTGCTCTACCTCATGCGGTATGGGCCGGCGTATCTCGAGGCGGGGAAGCCACGCGGGTGAGCGCGCCGGGGAACTGCCTCAACCGCGGAGACGCGGAAGACGCGGAGGGACTGCGGGGGGGGCATAGCAGGCGTTGACTGACGCTGCCTTTAGCGGCTGTTGATGATCCGCACGATCCCGTCTTTGAGGCGGCACTCGTGGAAGTTGAGTAGCAGCCCGATTCGAGTATTGCTTAATCGCAGGTACGAAAGCAGCTGGGCCGTGTGCAGGGGGTGCAGCCTCGCCACGGCTTTCAGTTCCACCATCACGCTGCCCTCTACGAGCAGGTCGATGCGATAGCACGCCTCCAGCTGCACGCTGCCGTAGCGGATGGGCAGCGCAACGTTCGCTTCGACCCGCAGCCCGCGATGTGCGAGTTCGTACTCCATGCACTTCTGGTACGCACTCTCAAGCAGGCCCGGGCCGATCGCCCGGTGCACGCGGATCGCCGCATCAACGATCTGCCCCGTCACCACATTCATATCCCCCAACTCTCGACCCATGCCCCAACTCTAGAACGCATTCCCATCATCCCCACCACCAATTCTTCCCCGCTCTCATCCTTCTTCCTCCGCGCCTCGGCGCCTCTGCGGTAAAGGCAGTTCCCATTCGGGATCCCGCCACTCACCGCAAGTATCTTGCACCATGAACCTCGAACTCATCACCATCGGCGACGAACTCCTCCTCGGCTTCACCGTCGACACCAACGCCGTGCACATCGCCCGCACCCTCGCCGACCTCGGCGTGCGCATTGTGCGACGTGCAACCGTCGGCGATACCCCGGAAGACATCGTGAGCGCCGTCAACGAGGCGCTGGAGCGAACGGGGGCCGTGCTCACCACCGGCGGACTTGGCCCCACCGCCGACGACCGCACGCACGAGAGCCTCGCGATGGCGTTTGACCGCGCGCTCGAGATGCATGAAGCGTCGCGCGATGCCCTCGCCGAGCGCTGGCAGCAGCGCTTCGGCAAACCCATGCCCGACAGCAACCTGCGACAGTTCATGCTGCCGCGCGGATCGGATGTGCTCACCAACCGTCATGGCTCGGCGCCTGGCATCTGGCTCGAGAATGAGCGAGCACAGTGGGTCGCCACCATGCCTGGTGTGCCACGCGAGATGCGCGGGATGCTGGCGGAGGAGATCATCCCGCGCATTCAGCGGCGCATGACTGAGAGTGAAGCCACAGCAGCCACCGTCATCCGTTCACTCACGCTGCGAACCACGGGCATCTCCGAGTCGGCGGTGGCTGATCATCTCTCCGAGTTCCGTCGCACCGTGCACGACGTTCCGCTTTCGTATTTGCCAGGGCTCGATGGTGTGGACCTTCGACTCACCGTCTCCGATCTCACGCCTACCGAAGCCGATGCCAAGCTCGCTTCCGCCGCGCAGACAGTGCGTGCACGTATTGGCACATGGATTTACGGCGAGAACGACGACGACCTCGCGGCGATCGTGCTCGCGCAACTCGGTGCACACGGGCACAGCATCGCCGTCGCGGAAAGCTGCACCGGCGGTTTGCTCGGCGGCCGATTAACGGCGATTCCCGGCTCGAGCGCGCATGTGCTGGGCGGGGTGATCGCCTACGCGAATCGCATCAAGGTCGAGCAGCTCGGCGTGCCCACGGAACTCATCGCGGAGCATGGGGCGGTGAGTGAACCTGTGGCGCGCGCGATGGCCAGCGGCGTGCGGGCGCGGTTGGGCGCCGATATCGGCATCGGCGTCACAGGTGTGGCCGGTCCGGGCGGCGGCAGCGTCGAGAAACCGGTAGGGACGGTGTGGATTGCCGTCGACATGCAAGGCGAGGTGCACGCGGTGCGTCCCGTGCTGCCCGGCGACCGGAACGAGATCCGGCATCGCGCCACGCAAATAGCTCTCGAGCGGGTTCGGCGGGTATATGCAGGGGACGCGGCCGCACCAGGGTGGACGGTGTCTGCCGCACGATAACGGACACACTCGTGGGAGCTGAGGGGGATCATGACGACAGTGCGCCGATGGACAACAAGCTTGGCGGCTTGCCGCTGGGCAACACGCGTTGTGGCCCTGACCGCCTTCGCGCTCATGGGCGCGGCCTGCAGCGACGATCCCGTAGATGGGGACGCCGGCGAGCGTCTGCGCATGCGGGCGACCTGGCAGGAGCTCGGGCTCGTGCACTACACGGTCGAGGCGCGCATCCTGTGCTACTGTCCGCCCGAGATGAATGCGTGGCACGAGCTCACCGTCTCGAGCGACTCCGTAATTTCCGTGCGGCGAGTCGATTCTGAGCCAGGCGGCCAAACCGCCCAGCCGGCGTGGTTCGCCACCGTGGACGAGGTGTACCGACGCATGAGGGGCTGGGGCGACGGTCAGCGCGGCTTCAGCGTGCGGGCGCTGTACGACGCGACCACAGGGCTGCCGACCCGTGTGGAGCTCATCACGCCCACCAACATCGCCGACGGCGGCGCGACTCACGAGTTCCGCGCGCTCAAGCGCGGACTGACTGGACAGAACTGACCTGACCGGACTGGCGGTAGGGGACGGTGAACGCAGGACTGTCGGTACGTCCCGGTGCGATAACGCCGACAGATCTCTCTCCGCCGGCAGCTGCTCCGGGCAGCACAAGCCGGTCGTCCCGAATAGATTGCACGGAGTTGCGTCGTCGCGCGGCGCGGTGCCTCTGCGCCGGCTGGCGGCGTTTCGCCCGTCTGTGCGTATTCTGAGCAGTCTCTCCCCGGACCCCCCGCCCATGACTGTCCTGTCGACCATCACCGCGCGGTCCTCGCACGCGGTCGTCCTCATCGCCGTCTCAGTAGCCCTGACCGCCCCCGCGCTTGCCCAGGGCGGTGGCAATCAGCGCGAACGTCAGGTCGTGCCCATGGACTCGGCTCGCATGTCCGCGCTTTATGTCAGCAACCGTCCCGAGGATCATCCGTGGTCGAACTGGGAAGGCGCAATCGAGGGCAAGAAACGCACGGACTCCATTTTTGCGGCTCGAAGCGTTGGCAAGATGCAGTACGCCAAGACCACATACAAAAGCTCGGCCGACGGACTCGAGATTCCCGCGTATGTGTTCAGCCCGCTCACACCCCGTGGCAATGCCGCCCACGCGGCCATGGTGTGGGTACACGGCGGCGTGCACGGCAACTGGGACCAGAACTATCTGCCGTTCATCATCGAGGCGGTCAAGCGCGGCTACGTGATCATCGCGCCCGAGTACCGCGGCAGCACGGGCTACGGCCGAGAGTTCCACGAAGCGATCGACTACGGTGGCTACGAAGTGGACGACGTGCTGAGCGCGTACGACTTCGCGAAGACGCTCAGCTATGTAGACACCACTCGCGTTGGCGTAATGGGATGGAGCCACGGCGGCTTCATCACCGCGCACTTGCTCTTTCGCGGTGAGACGCCGTTCAAGGCCGGCGTGGCGATGGTCCCGGTCACCAACCTCTTCTTCCGTCTGTCGTACAAGGGTCCCGGCTACCAGCGCTCGTTCAGCACCATGAAGCGCGTGCAGGGACTGCCGTTCGAGAAGCGTGAAGAATTCAAGGCGCGTTCACCGTACTATCACGTGGACAGCCTGCGCACGCCGCTCCTGGTGCACGTGGCCACCAACGATACCGACGTCAACTTCGAGGAAGCCGAGCCGCTCATCGATGCCTTGCGCGCGCGCAAGCCGAACTGGGCGGAAACCAAGATCTACGTCGATCCCACGCCTGGTCCGGCGAGCGGAGGCCACACGTTCAACCGTCGCGTCAACCGGCAGACGCTTTTGCGTGATGACTCACCGGAGCAGATCGATTCGTGGAACCTCACGTGGGCGTTCCTCGAGAAGTGGCTCAAGCCGTAGTTCGCAGTCTTCAGTCGTTCCTGCAAGTACTTTCGCAGTCGTTCTCTGACACCACTCTTTATGACTGATCCGACCACGCCTGAGACAATGACAACTGGCGAGCAACCGGCCACCGATGCGCCGCCTGAAATGACCGAAGAGATCCTCACCGGCGACGAGGCACTGCGCCGGGAAGTTGAGGAGACACGCGAGCGCATGCTGCGCGTGGCCGCCGAGTTCGACAACTTCCGCAAGCGAGCAGTGCGTGAGCGTCAGGAAGCCGGCTGGCGCGCGCAGGGCGATCTGGTGCGCGGGCTGCTCGATGCGCTCGACGATCTGGCGCGCTTTGGTTCGGTCGATCCAGCCGTGATGGATTCCAGGACGGTGATCGACGGCGTCTCGCTCGTGGAAAAGAAGATCGTCAAGTCGCTCGCCGGTCACGGATTCGAGACCATCAATCCCCTTGACCATCCGTTCGATCCGAATCTGCACGAGGCACTCGGCAGTATGCCGGCGGAGTCTGAGGAGCAGGACGGGCTCGTCTCGGCGGTGTACCAGATCGGATATATGATCAACGGACACTTGCTGCGCCCCGCGCGCGTAATGGTCAAGCAGTGGAGCGACGGCGCGACGGCATGAAGCCCGCGTCCGTCGCCCGTTCCCGTTAACTCACTCGTTCCGGTTCCGCTGCCCGCATGGCCAACGGCAAGGATTTTTACGCGGTACTCGGCGTGGCCGCGTCGGCAACGGCCGACGAGATCAAGAAGCAGTATCGTCGCCTCGCCAAGCAGTATCATCCCGACAGCAACGCTGGTGATCCCAAGGCGGCCGATCGCTTCAAGGAAATTTCCGAAGCGTACGGCACACTCGGCGTTGCCGACAAGCGCAAACAGTACGACGAGATGCGCCGACTCGGTGCGTTTGGCGGCTTTGGTGCGCGCACGAGCAGTGCCGGCAGGCCGGGTGCCGGCGGATTTAGCGCGCGTCCCGGCGCCGGACGTCCGGGTGCTGGCGGCAGTTCCACGTTCGACTTCGATGTTGGCGGTATTGGCGGACTCGGCGACTTGTTCAATACCATGTTCGGCGCCGGTGGTCGTCGCGCGCGCGGGCCGGAGCAGGGGCAGACTGTCGAGCGCACGGTCGAAGTGCCGTTCCGTGTCGCCGTGACCGGTGGCAAGGTGCCGGTGGAGCTCGAGGTGCAGGAAGAATGCGCCACATGCCGCGGCAGTGGTGGCGCGCCAGGCGCAACGGTCAAGACATGCGAAGAGTGCAACGGCCGCGGTGTGGT
>JBBQNT010000093.1:0-13212 GCA_038330215.1 Gemmatimonadales bacterium | reverse complement strand
GCGTGGCCCGTGTTCGCGAGCGGCGGCGTGACAACGATTGACGACTTGCTGGCACTCGAACACCGCGGCGTGCACGGCGCGGTGCTGGGCATGGCACTTTACACGGGCGCGATCGATCCGCGCCGCATCATCGAGGAGTTCGGCGCGTGACCACCGTGATCCGTGAAAGCCGCGAAACCAACATCCGCCTCACCCTTGCCATGGGCACCGGCTTGGCGAATGTGCGAACTACCGAACCATTCCTTGATCACATGCTGGTAGCGCTGGCTCGCTACAGCGGCATCGATATCACGATGGAAGCATCGGGCGATCTCAAGCATCACCTGATCGAGGACGTAGCCATTGCGCTCGGTCAGGCGCTGGCCGCATTCGCGCCAGCGACGTGTGCGCGGTACGGCGAACGCACGGTGCCCATGGACGATGCGCTCGTGCATGTGGCGCTCGATCTCGGCGGACGGCCGTTCTACGAGGGGCCACTGCCGAGCACCATGTACGATCACTTCATGCGCTCGCTGGCCGACAACGCCAAGGCCACGCTGCATGTGCGTGTGCTGCGCGGGCATGACCGTCACCACATCGTGGAAGCCGGGTTCAAGGCACTGGGATTCGCACTGCGTGAAGCGCTTGTGGAAAGCGGCGCGGTGTTCAGCACGAAGGGTAGCGTGCGTCTCGAGATCTCGGAGTAGCGCATGCTCACGCGACGATTGATTGTGTGTCTCGATGTGAAAGCTGCACGCGTGGTGAAGGGCGTGCAGTTCGAGGGATTGCGTGATGTGGGTGATCCGGTGGAACTCGCCACGCGCTACGAAGCCGAAGGTGCGGACGAGATCACGTTTCTGGATATCTCGGCGAGCGCGGAAGAGCGCGCGACGATGCTGGACGTTGCACGGCGCACGGCGGAGCGGCTGTTCATTCCGCTTACCATCGGCGGCGGTGTGCGTACGGCGGGCGATGTCGCGCGTGCGCTGCGCGCCGGCGCGGACAAGGTGTCGCTCAACTCGGCCGCCGTGTCGCGTCCCGAAGTGCTCACCGAGGCGGCTGAGCGATTCGGAGCGCAGTGCGTGGTGGCCAGCATCGATGGCAAGCGGGATGGGCAGGGTGTGTGGCGGGTGTGGGTGAAGGGTGGACGCGAAGAGACACCGCTCGACGCGGTTGCGTGGGCGCAGGAGTGTGTGTCGCGTGGCGCGGGTGAGATTCTGCTCACCAGCATTGATCGCGATGGTGCACGAACGGGCTACGATATCGAGTTCACGAGTGCGGTGGCCGATGCGGTGCGTGTGCCGGTGATTGCAAGTGGCGGTGCGGGGCGTGCGGAGCATCTGGTGCAGGCGGTGCGAGAGGCGCACGCGGACGCGGTGCTGGTGGCCGGCATTCTGCATGACGGGCTCACCACGGTGTCGGAGCTCAAGGCGGAGATGCAGGCGGCGGGGTTGCCGATGCGAATGGTGCCGCAAAGTAGGTCGGGCAGCACGCACACAAGTTCGCAATCGATCATGCAGTCCGAGGTGACGCCATGAGCGCCGGTTCGCCGGGCTCGCTGCTGCACGCCGCCACCGAGCTCTCCGAACTTGCAAGTGCCGTGGCCATGCGCTGGTTTGGCGGCAACATGGCGGTCGATACCAAGTCGGACGGATCACCGGTCACGATTGCGGATCGGTCTACCGAGCAGTTCGCGCGCGATTGGATCAGCGAGCGCTTTCCCGACCATGGTGTGATCGGCGAGGAGTTTCCGCCGCTGCGTCCCGAGGCGAAAACACAGTGGATCATTGATCCCATCGACGGCACCAAGGCGTTTGTGCGTGGCGTGCCGCTGTGGGGAACGCTTGTGGCCGTTTGTGAAGGAGAGCGTGTGCTGGCGGGTGCGGCGTGCTTTCCGGCGGTGAAGGAGGTGGTGAGTGCGGCGCCTGGTGAGGGTTGCTGGTGGAATGGTTCGCGCGCACGTGTGTCGGAGGTGAGCACATTGGCCGAGGCGACCATGCTTACGACGGACAGCCGTTTTCCGGAGCACACGGAGCGCGGCGAGCGTTGGCGCGCGTTGTGTGATCAGGGAGGCGTGTCGCGCACGTGGGGCGATTGTTATGGATACCTGCTGCTGGCGACGGGACGCGCGGAGGTGATGGTGGACGATATCGTGAATCCATGGGACGCCGCCGCGATCCAGCCGATTATCGAGGAAGCGGGTGGTGTGTTCACCGATTGGATGGGGAAGCGCACCGCGTTTGGCGGCGACCTGATTGCGACGAACGCGGCGCTGGCGGATGTCGTGCGTGCGCGGCTTGTGCGTGGGGATGCGTCGTGAGTACGCCCGATGGTCCCGGTGGACTGGCGATCACCACCGCCGCAGATCTCGACCGCCTCAACTTCACCAAGGGCGGCGGCCTGGTGACCGTCGTGGCGCAGGATGTACTCAGCGGTGCCGTGCTCATGGTGGCGCACGCGGACCGCGACGCGCTGTCGCGCACTATCGAGTCGGGCGAGATGCACTACACGTCGCGCACGCGCGGTTCGTGGCACAAGGGCGCGACGAGCGGCAACACGCAGGCGGTGGTGTCGCTCACCGCCGATTGCGATGGTGATGCCGTGCTCGCGCGCGTGCGCTCTGCGGGTCCGGCGTGTCATGAGGGCACGTTCAGCTGCTTTCGTGACGGGGCAATCGCCGCCGACGCACTCGGCGTGCTCGATGCAACGATCGCGTCGCGCGCCGCTTCGCTGTACACCGACGAAGGCGATACGGATCGTGGTGGCGTTGCGCCGCTCGAGGCGTCAGCTCAGAAGCCGAGTTGGACCGCGCGTCTGCTCGGTGACCGCAACCTGCGCCACAAGAAGTTGGGCGAGGAAGCGGTGGAGCTCACGATGGCGTGCATGGAGAACGACGCCGAGCGTGCGGCTGAAGAGGGCGCGGACTTGATCTACCACACGCTCGTTGCGCTGCGTGCGGTGGGCGTGACGCTGGGTGATGTGCGGCGAGTGCTGGCGGCGCGGGCGGGATAAGTTGTCGGATCAGCGCTCTTCAGTGAAGGATCGTATTCCGCCGGAACGATCGCTCCGTTCGCCGGACGCTGGAGCATGTCTTGGCAGCGAGCCAGCCGGAGTTCGCGACACGGATGCTCGCAGCCATGCCGACACGCGCTCTCTCAGGCGACCTCGCCCTTCCTTCACCGAGGTCGCCTGCGGCCGCCGAGACTTATGGTCGCGGCTGATCAGCATGACCGAGAAGCCAAGGATCAGTCCCCATGCACCCAAGACGGACATCGGCCAAAGGATAGCGAACGGTTGATCGAGTAGCGACGACCCCCACCTGGACACTCCCGCCAGTGCTCCAAGCGCCGCGCCGCAGGCGGTAGCGAACGCCGGAATACGTCTGGTGTGGCCTCTGAGGACCAGAGCGAATGCCACCATTACACCGATCGCTGCGCCAAGCGTGAAGTGTGCGGGCAGCGATTGCAGCAGGAACGGCCAGTGAATGCCGAACGGTGATGTCAGCGAAGTCCAGACGGCAACGCACACGCCGAGACCCATTCCGAGGATCCCAAATGTGGTGCCCAACACGGCTGTCGCCTTTAGTCGCGAAGAGAGTTGAACGCCTGATCCGCGAGGGAAGGAGGGGATGACCGCTTTCTGCATGATCCGGGTGTGTTGAGGTCGATTACTCGGTACACCGACCACCCGATCGAGGTGCCGCCCCGCTCAACGGAGCGGCACCTTGACCGAATGCGCTCGGCTTCAACTTGGTAGAATCGGGCCTCTGCAATCCGAGTTACCTTTGCAGTTGCTCGTGGTAATACAGCAGTCGTCACAGCAGAAGCCCCAGTGAGATGCATCTACTTTGCAACAGTCTGTCCACCACTCGAAGCCGTCCGCGTGAAGCGGAGACGAAGAGACCGAGAGCGCGGCGAGAGCGACATTCAGCACGATGAGTACCTTCACGATACGATTCATTGTCGGAGCTCCTGTCAGTTCAGTTCTGGCGAAGAGGTGCAGTCCTTGTTGGTGGTGCACGCGTCGCTCCCGGTAAGCAGGCACTGGATTCCGCAATCAAGACAGCAGTGACCGAATCCGTGAACGCTTTGGCGGCAGCACTTCTTGACATCATCGTCGCTGGCCCGGGCTTGTGCCGGAGTGAGCAACGCGGCGAAGACAATCACATTTAAGGCGAGCAACAGCTTGAGCATCGCAACCTCCGTGGTGATGAATCCGGCGATCTGCCGGTGAGCGGCTGGCTCGGTGCGTATCAGCCGGTGTTGAAGTAGCTCAGCCGGATTCCCTCCGGTTCGTCATCGGAGATCGTCCAAAGTCCTTGGCGCGTCTTCGACATAACGCGCTGTCCTGCCGGAAGCGATCGCCACTCAGCGGTTCCGTCTCGTGAGACGAGCAGGACAGCGATGGTATCGGGAACTCGTTTTTCAGCAGCAAGGAACGGGAAGACTGTGATCGCCACGCCTCCATCCACGTCGCATGCCAGTTCCACAGCACGAGGCGTCGAGTCCGGCACAAATGCTCGAAACTTGTCATCGATCGCCGACAGCATCTTTGCCATCTCTCCAACATCGGGGATGCTGCGCCCGCTTTCCTGAGACTCCCGAGTGATGCGCTGCTCCAAGTAGTGGCGTCGGGTTGCGTCGTTCATGGCGTGCCGAGGCAACATTGCGGCGACCGCGTGACGCGCTCCATTCCCTGCATGTATCCATACCACACTGTCTGGCTCGCCGAGATACAGGACTGCCTCCTCATCATTGCAGCGAGCCAGCAGCGGGACCGGAATCAACGCCTGAAGTCGTGAGTTTGCGGTGAGTTCACGGGCCATGTCTCGCCAAAGCAACGTATCTACACCAACGGAACCGGGCTTCGCTGAGACTAGCGCTATCGGCCAGAGATGTCGATCAGAGTGCGCGTTGGGTCCTGGCTCGGTCCAGACCCACCGGTCTTCCAGAGTCAGGAGCTTTTTCGGGTGCCCGTTGAACATCGCTCGAAAGTCAGTGGTGATGCTGGAGCGGCCAATCGTCGGTGTCACCGAGCGAGTGACGACGTCACCACTTGGCAAGTAGCGTACGAGCTTCATGTCGCCCACGTCGAATAGCAGTGGCGATGTGTCGCGTGCGCCACCAGACGAGAAGTTCCAAGGGAATAGAATGTCTGTTGGACCTCGTCCACGACGACCGAATCGCGTGACCGTTCCCGCTCTTGCATCAAATCGAATAAGTGGACTGCTGTCGACAGTTAGCAGCCAGAGAATCGAGTCCGCAGGATCTGCGGATGTCGTCACATCAACCACGCTTACGACATCGGGCAAGAGCCAAGTGTGAGATGCGTCCAGCACCTCCGGCGCCAGTTGGTTTGGACTCGAAGGCGGTGCTCCCGAGCCTCGGTCACAAGCCGCGAGAAGGCACATCGCCACCAAGCATGAAGGTGTTCTCAAGGCTGCACTCCCACCACCTCGGCAATAAGTGCTCCGTGCATGCTTCTTGTGACCTCGCCACGTGCGTTCAGCACATATATCCACGGGGTACGTGAGGTGACAAAACGCTAGTTGGCCCGCGCACCGGAGGTGTCGACGTGAAAGATCGGCGCCGTCCAGCGCCGTTCTTTGGCGTATGCAGTGGCGGCGCTGGGTTCGTCCGCGCTAATCAGGATCAAGGGTGCAGCCTCAGGGGTACGTTGCAGCTCTTCCGCCCACAGGTCGGCGACTGAGTCGCACCAGCCACACCGCGAGCTGAAGGCGAGCAGGACAGTTCCTGATTCGGCGCCGATCAGCGTCAACGCGGGTGCACGTACTCCATCAACAGGGGCACCAACGAGCGAATCGAGTTGGCCGGGAGAAGCTGGGGCTGCAGGTTGTCGGTTCCCCAGTTGCCCCCCCACGTATACAAGCTGCGCGACCAGGCCCACGCTGAGTGTGCCGATCGCCAGCCTTCTGACGGAGCCGCTCCCTCGATTCATACGGTACCTCGGTTCAGACGTAGACGACCGTAAGCCTACCTTGAAATTCTTCGCGAGCATACATCGTTGGCGCGCCTTTCACCACATCTTTATCGGACAGCATTTCTGTTGATGTTCTTGAAGGCTCGGCATCTGAATACTGTGGAGCTATCGTCTCGGGCGGTGCTCACCGAGCGCATCGCGCGACAACTGTCGCTTGTCCGGTGGCATCGATGTCTGAGTAACTCGACAGGTGCACGTACATCGTGATACTGAAGGGAAGCGCAGGTTCAGGTAACAGACTCCGCCTGGTACGCCTCCGTCGAATTGCGAGACGACGGAGGTGACTTTCCACCGCTGCGCTGGCCTGACGAAGCGCTTGCGTCGACCTGTTTTTCCGACGGAGCAGGTGCACACCACCGGGCGCACGCACCATTGCTCGTTGCCATCGCTTGTATTGGCCCTCCTAGCGTGACATCACCGACGAGGCGGTGCGACGAGTCTGTTTCTCGCACCGCAACTTAATTGGACAACTTGTCACGATCGCTTTCGTCTTTGAGTTCCGAAGCAACATTCGGCAATGTTGCTTGCGCAAGCTGCAGCAGTCGGTGCACAATATCACCGCTACACGACGATGTGACCTTTCGCGTTAGTGGTGACCATCTCATGCCAGCTTCGCCCGACTCTACCTGAGCGTTACTTGCGAGACTGTACTCGTGACGGCAACACCGAATCGGCGGCGCCTGAATCTGCTCGCGCACTGCGCCGACTCGCCCTCGCGTGGTTCGATGCGACGGGATTCGACGCCGCCCTACCCGACTGGCTTCGCACGGCCGTGCTCGCCGTGGTTCCTGCAGTGCCGCCCGACCTGTCGGTGAGCGCCGCCGATCGTTCGCCGTACCAATGGTTGCAAATCGCATCCTGCCTCGACTTCGCGGGTGACGTCGACGGGGCACGCATGCTGCTCGATCGCATTGAACGTAGCCCAGCCGCGACTGATCGCTCGCATGCGGCGCACGAACTTGTCGCCCTGATCTGCGCGCGACGCGGGCGTCTCGCGCGCCAGCTTGGGCACGTGGAAGCGGCCAGTGACTGGTATCGCCTCGGGCTCGCAAGGACAGATGGCGCTCGTCACCTGGACGCATGGAGCAGCTGCGTGCAAGGGCTTGCCAACTGCGCGCAGTACCTGAACGATCTACAAACCGCTGAGCGACTGTCTCGTCTCGTCAACCTGAACCATGCCGTGGTCCCGGCGTACGCACGCGTGAATGCTCTCATCACGCTGTCCGTCATTCATCGAAAGCGGGGACGCGTGGTAGCTGCGCTGCGCACCGCGTGGCAGGTGCACGACCTCGTGCCGGAACGAGACGAGCGCCGCGGCACTGCGCTGGTGCAGATCGCCCAGCTCGCGCTCGAACGCGGCGAACCCGGTGCCGCGCTTCGCGGCTTCGATGTCGTGCTCTCATTTGCGCGCACGTGCCGCGTGCGACGTCCGGCGCAGTCCGGTGCACTCGCGGCCACACTGGCGCTCTGGCGCGCTGCGCCTGACGCGTCATCGCGTCGCGCGACGCAGACACGAATGGCCGCGCTGCTCGCGGAGGTCGACCGCTCGGATCAGCCCTGGGAACGCGCACACGCACATCTCGACACGATCGATGCCCTGCAGGAAATCGGGCTCACACCGCAGGCCGAACGCGTCGCCGCGGCATTCGAGGCGGAGCTGTGTGCGCTCGCGGATCGCGGTACACGTCTCGAGTGGGCCGAACGCCGGCTGCACACAGGGCGCGTTGCGCCTGAGACGCCCAACGACGGAACCTGTCACACCATCTCGAGGGAACGAATGCATTGCGACGCCGTGATGCACACCCTGTCTCGGCTCGCGACGCTTCGCACCGTGCATGCCGTCGCGTAACGCGCCTGGGGTGCGGCCCGCCGCGCGTGATCGCGTCGTACACGCTGGGCTTTCGCTCGATGAACTTGAACTGCTGCGACGCGTGTCCCGAGGCCGATGGGAGGTTGCAGGCGATTGCAGCTCAGAGTCCCTGTCCGCAGATGGCGCGCATGCTCCCGCAACCGTTTCGGTGGTGAGCCTTGACTGCCTCGAGTCATCTATCACCAACCCGGCGAACGTGATGTCGTGTGCGGATTGGCGAGGAATCGTCCTGCTGCCCGCGATCAGTGCGGGGGAGCGTCAGCAGCGACTCGCGCGATTGGCACCGCTCGCACAACTCGTACTGACGGGCCTGCCTGCCACACCTGAGGCGCTCTATTCAGCGCTGGTGCAGTCGCGTCACCAGTCGGTGGCAGAAGCGCTCGTCTCGAGGCTGGGCGATGTGCACTCGCCGCTGGTGACTGTGGTGCTTCGCGAAGCGCTCAGGCTTGATCCGCAGCACTTCACTGTCGACCTGCTCGCTCGCGCCGTGCACATGCACCAGCGCACGCTGCGTCGCAAGCTCGGCAAACTGGGTCCACGGTTCGCACCGCAGCGCGTGCTCGGCTGGGCGCGCCTGTTGCACGTGGCGGGTGTTGTGCACCACTCCGACCGCACCGTCGATGAGATCGGCGAGTCGCTGTGCTTCTCCGCCGCTGCCAACCTGCACCGCATGCTCAGCGCCTACGCGAAGGTGACGCTGCAGGAGTTGCGTGAACACGCCGATCCGGTCGGGCTGCTGCTTGCGCGTCTCCGTGAAGACCTTCGCAGCGATGGTTCTCTGCGCGAGGCTTGAAGGACGACGCTCGGCGAAGCGAGTGCGATCCTAGGCGACGACGATGTCGGCCGGTTGAGCTATCACTCCGCCAAGCCCACCCCGATGCTCACGCGTGTTCGTCCAGTCGTCTTCCGATCGTGGAAGGAAGAACGAGCCCGTCCGGCGATCCTGCAGCAGTGCACCCGGTTCACGATGTGTGTTCGCGGCGATGAAGACATCAGCCTCGGTGATCATGCGGCGGAAGTGCCGCGCCGCCTCTTCCACGCTGTATTCGCTCGTGAAGCGCAGGTACGCGGCATCTTCGGGCGTCAGTGTGCGGCGGCGAAACTGCTCCAGGTATGACGAGGGGTTGAGGCCCGGATTTTTCTCGACCACTGCCCACACGAGTGCCGGAAACGGAAGGATGTGTGTGTCGGCGAAGATCACGTCGACCACGTCGCGCGGCTCGCGGCGATTTGCCAGCGCTACCAACTTGTTGATCGCCAGGTCGATTGGATGGAGCATGACACCACCACCCGGAATATCGACGAGCGGGAGGAAGCGCCACGACGATTCATGCGCCCAGTCCAGGATGGTGGAGTCCCGTTCGCGACGCACGACAGCGCTGACGAAACCCCGATGCTCGGCGATCGTGTCGACCTCGTAGCCAGCCTCGCGCAACGTATGGGCATCGGCCACAAACGTCTGATTGGCCGTGTCCGCGGTGCTGTGAAAGAAGTCGAGAGCGTTGCTGAATCGCTCGCCCACCGGTCCGAAGTGTAGCGCGGCGCCGCCTGCGAGATACGACGCATCCGAGCGCTGGGGTGCCACGACCGCGAGGATGGCGGTCTGAAACTCGGTGAGCGGCATGACGCCTCGTTTCGGTGCTACGGGGAAGCGGGCAGCAACATCTGCTCGAGTCGGGCGGCCGCTCGCCATGCCTCACGCCCCCCGTGTTTGCGGAGGCCGTCGGCCACCCACGCCACATCGCTGTCGCGGATGACAATGTCCGGTCGCGCCCACCAGAAACAGGTGAGATGGTTAGCACGAAACAACTTGCGCGCCTCGCGCACTGCCACCATTGCCCGGGCGTCCGCAGCACTGAGAGTGCGCTTGCTGCGCAGGCCGCCGAGACGGCCAGCCTCTGAAGTGCTCATGTTTCGGGGCATTATGCATCATAAGCGCTTACGATGCTCTCGCCAATGCTCACCTACTTCGACTGGCAGTGCGCGACTCAGATCGAGCTGCCGACTGGCGCTCGTCGGCAGCAACCTGTATATACTTGTATATCCATTTTGGGGAGCTCACTATGCCCACGGCGCGAAGCCGGACATTCAGAAGCGGGAATAGCGAGGCGCTTCGTCTCCCCAAGGACGTTGCGTTCGGCGATGACGTCGAGCTGGTCATGGTGCGCTCAGGCGACGTGCTGACGATTTACCCTGCAACGATGACGCCCGCAGAACTGGTAGCCAGCCTGAACTCGCTACCCGCACCCTCTGCAATTGAGCGCCGAGATGTGGAAGACCTGCCAGAACGGCCCGAGCTGTAGAGGTCAAGACCGTGGCATGGTTGCTTGACACCAATGTGCTCATTCACCTGCGTGACGGCGACCGCGGGACACTCGATCGTGTCGGATTGCTCGATGGTGCGGTGTTGATGTCGGTGGTGTCGCGCGTGGAACTCGAGGGCGGCGTGTATCGGGATCTCGCAGATGCGACCACGCGCCGATCACGACTCGACGTGATGCTAGGTGCTATTCCAACCCTCGCCTTCGATTCGGCCGCAGCGGACGCCTATGGCTTCATCGTCGCGCACGCCGGCTATTCACGGCGGAAACTGCTCGATCGCATGATCGCCGCGCAGGCGCTCGTGCATAGGGCGACGCTGGTCACGCGGAACGCAGATGATTTCACCGACATCCCGGGGCTTGCACTGGCCGTGTGGTGATGTGCGAGTCCTGCACGAGCCGCCCCCCTACGCCACCCGACTCCCCAGCGGCGCCTCAACATCAGGCGACAACAGAATTACATCGCCCTCCTCCGGACACGCACCCAGCACCAGCACCTCGCTCTTGAACCCCGCAATCCGCCGCGGCGGGAAGTTCACCACGGCAATCACGCGACGCCCTACCAACTCCTCCGGGGTGTAGCGTTTCGTGAGCTGCGCACTCGTCCACCGCGTGCCGATTGCACCAAAGTCGATGTGCAACTTGATCGCGGGTTTGCGGGCCTCGGGAAACGGCTCGGCGTGCAGCACTTCACCCACACGAATGTCCACCGCAAAAAAGTGTGCGGGTTCGACGGGGTCGAGTACGGGGGCGTCAGGGGGTGTCGACATGAGACGTATTCAGAAGCGTTCAAAGAGCCGCCGGTCCACACGCAACGCGTCACCGATGAACGCGAAGCGCACATTCCGGAAATACTTCTCGGCGGCCAGGCGGATGTCTTCGGGGGTGACGGCGCGCAGGTCGTCCACGAACATGTTCGCGCGCCGATAGTCGCCCTGATACAGCGACGCACGCGCGAGCAGGTTGGCCTGATCGGCGTTGGTTTCGTTGTCGAGAAAATACGTCACGATGAACTGCTGCACGAGCCGCTCAAGCCCCTCTTCTGAAATCGTGCCCTGCTGCAAGGCCCGCATTTCGCGCTGCATGACGCCGAGCACGACATCGGGCTGCGTGGTGGTGACGTACAAGCCACCAACCGCGAACGCGCGCTCACGGAACGGTGCATCCACGGCGTACGTGAGGTTGAGCCGCTCGCGGATCTCCGAGAACAGACGGCCCGACAGTACCGCCGATGCCAACCGCAGCGCGGCATGCTCGGGCGAGTTCGCCGACGGACCGACGAACCAGCCCTGGATGTAGTTGGTGGGTAGCCGCTTCTGCACGAACGTTGCACCCGATACGCGAGCCTCGGGTGGCTCGGGCAACGTCCACGCATACGCACCCTGCGGAAGCGTGGCCAGCGTACTTCGCACCAGCCGTTCCACACGATCACGGGTGAGGTTGCCAACAATCACCACGCGCAACCGCGACCGCGTGACCTGCTCGGCGTGATATCGCACCAGCATGTCGCGCGTGATGGCGCGCAGCGACGACTCTGTGCCCACCGGCGAGAGGCCATACGGATGTCCGGCGAATGCTGCCGAGTCGGCGAGGTAGTCGAGCAGCGCATCAGGACTTTCAGCGCGCTGGCTCACCGCCGACAGAATGCGCGTACGCACCAGTTCGACGCTCGCGTTCTCCAGTCGTGGTGCGACGAGGCGGTCCGCCAGTACAACCCACGACGAATCGAAGTTTGTCACCGTGGACCGCAGACTCATCGTGCTCCAGTCCACGCCCGGACTCACACCGATTGTGCTACCGAGTCGTGCCATGCGGCTGCGCAACTCGTCGCGCGAGTACTTCCGGGTGCCTTCTTCGGTGGCTTCGAGCAGCAGCAGCTCGAGGCCCTGTGTTTCCGGTGTCAGTTGTCGCACGCCGCCGAGCAGATACACGTTGGCGGCCACGACGTTATTGGCGGTGACGCGGCGTAGGATTACCGAGACGCCATCGACGTCGAACGATGTGGTGAGCGTGTCATCGCTCGCGTCGGCGACACGCGTGCTGCGGGGTGCAGCCGGTGCGGTCGCCTGCGCCAGCGCCGTCGCGGCGGGAAGCATGACTGTCATCCCCGCGAACAGCATTGCGCGGGCAAGACGAGTCGCGGCTGGGCGAAGTGATGCCACGCGCTGTGCCGTTGCGCGGGACAACAGCGCATGCCTCCACGCGGTGCTCATCGCACGCCTCCCGCTGCATCAGGTTGCGCGCGCGCCGGCGTGACCTGCGCACCGCCCTGACGAAGCTCCTCTTCCGTAAGCCCGATCGCGCGCCGCGCCGCGGGTGAAATCATCACCCCCGTCACACGCGGCTTGCCCACGATATACGTGTTCACATAGCGCTGCAGATCACGTGCGGTCTGCGCGGCCATCGCATCGTTGTACCCAAGGAAGTAGTCGAGCCCCACCACACTCCACCAGAATCCGATGGTGTGCGCAATGCCGCTTGCCTTTTCAATGCCGAACGCGCTCGACGTCACCCGCTGCGTCTTCACGTTCTCAAGTTCTGCACTCGTGACATATCCAGCCTCACCAAAGCGCGCGATCTCCGCATCGAGCGCGGCCAACGCGTCGCGCAGCTTCTCGGGAGCCGCCTGCCCGCTGATGGTGATCGGTCCGACATGATTGAGCGTGTAGTAGTTGACGCCGACATCCTGCCAGAGCCCGCTGTCCACCAGACGCGTGCGAAATCCCGATCCCGGCGTGTTGAGCGCATCGCTGAACACGTCGGCCGCGAACGTCGCGCCCGGATCACGACTCGCACTCGGCCCCTGCCACTGAATGAGCACGGTAGCCACCGCCATCGGTGCCTCATGAATCGCAGCCTCGTTGCCCTTGAGTGCTGGGATCTCGGGAATGGGTGCGACCTTGAACGGATCCTCGCCGCGCTTCCAGTCGCCGAAGATCTGCTCCGCGAGCGCGAATACGCGCTCCGGATCCACATCGCCGGTCACAATGAGCGCCGTGTTGTTGGGCACATAATACAGCGACTGAATCGTACGCATTTGCT
>JBBQNT010000092.1:0-13226 GCA_038330215.1 Gemmatimonadales bacterium | reverse complement strand
AATGGCGCTCGTTCCACCAACAATGCGGTTGAACAGCGCGGATTTACCAACGTTCGGGCGCCCTACGAGCGCTACGACGGGAAGACTCATGCAGCGGGGCTCCAGGCACAGCTGCCTTCCGGCACGAGAGCGTCAATGAAGTCGTACGAGGGGTACACGGGCATGGGAAAACTTTCGCGCACAATCACAAACGGCTCGTCGTCTAGAAAGAGGCCGTCGTCATTGATGCACTCGGCCGGAATAAGAGCGAGATCGAGGTCGTGACGACCGTCGAGCGCTCGGCGAATGTCCGCACCCACCAGCAACCCTGCGGTCGTGGTGGTGGGGCCAAACATGGAGTTTTCAACTGGAATGAGCACGAACTGCGCCCCGGTCTGGTTGGCCAGCCGATCGAGCAACTCGGGCATGAGTGGTGCCATGGAGACGCCGGTGACCACGCCAATGCGCTGCCCGTCAAGGCGCGGCAACTGCTCGAGCCCACGCTCCACTCGCTGACGCAGCGAGGCCACCGCACCGACACCGTTCTCGATCTGCTGGAACTCGCCGTAGAAGTCCGCGCCTGGCAACTCCCGTCCCGCCAGCAGGTAGAGTTCATCGGAACCCGTGACCCAGCGCTCACCGCGTTCCGCGAGCGCGCGTTCGGCCCATCGCTCGACGTGATCGAGCAGCGCACCGGCGTTGGCCGCGTCCATGGACTTGCCGGTGTAGAGGTGCGAGAACTGCGTCAGTCCCACCGGCACGATCGCGACCGACATCATGGCGTCCCCGAGGTTCCAGAGATCGCGCAGCGATTCCTCGAGCACCTCACCGTCGTTCAGGCCGGGCACGATCACCATTTGGCCGTGGAAGCTGATGCCTCCGTCGGACAGACGCGTGAGCTGCTCGACGATGTTGGGCACACGCGGATTGTTGAGCAGTACCTTGCGCGCTTCCCACGGCGTGGCGTGCACGGAGACATACAGCGGCGAGAGGCGATACTCGAGAATACGATGAATGTCCTTTTCCTTGACGTTGCTCAGCGTCGCGAAGTTGCCGTAGGCGAATGACAGCCGATAGTCGTCATCGCGAATGTAGAGCGGCTTGCGCAGCCCCTTGGGCAGTCCTTCAATGAAGCAGAACTCGCAGCGATTCGCGCAGCGCCGGATCGTGGGCGGGGCGAGCACCACGCCCATGACGTCGTCGGCATCGCGCTCGATGTCGTACTCGACTTCGCTGCCGTCGGGCAAGCGTGCGGACACGAGGAACGCCTCGTCGGCCGTGAGAAACTCCCAGTCGAGGAAGTCCTCCAGCGGGCGTCCGTTGACGGCGAGGAGTTCAGTGCCAGGCTCGATACCGACCGCGTCGGCGATGCTCTCGGGCTGAACAGCGGTGACACGAACCATACGAGCAGGCGCCGGCGGACGAAGACAGGTCAGAACACGACGCGGGGCCGAGACCGATGCACGGTCCGCCCCCGGAAGGCATGTTGGCCGCAGGGACGCGGCACAGTTCATGAAGATTACGAGGTCAGCAGGCCGAAGTCAAGCAATATCATGGACTTCGGCCACCCAACTCAGGCTCGGTACGAAGCTCCGACGCCGGTGTTGAAGAGCACCACATCTGCGTCACGCGCCACCTTTCCCTCGCGCAACAGTACCTCGAGCACAGCCAGTGCGCAGCCGCCTTCTGGCGCGGCATCGATACCGGTCGACTCGGCCAGCTGACGCGTCGCGACGCGCATCGTGCCGTCGTCCACGCTCGCGGCCTGGCCGTTCGTTTCGCGAAGGATGCGCAGCAGGATGCGGTCACCCAACGGCGTGGGCACACGCAGTCCGCTGGCATATGTCTCCGGGTCGATCCACGGATCGGCGTGGTCGGCGCCAGCCGCAAAGGCGCGCGCAATCGGCGCACAGCCCGCCGACTGCGCCACGACATACTGCGGCTGCTTTGCGCCGGCGGGCAACCAGCCGGTGTCGGCAAGCTCCTTGATGGCCTTCCAGATGCCCACCGTACCTTCCCCGCCGCCGGTTGGGTAGACCACCACATCAGGCACCGTCCAGCCGCACTGCTCCGCGAGCTCGAAGCCCATCGTCTTCATGCCTTCCACGCGATAGGGTTCGCGCAGCGTGGCAACGGGCCACCAGCCGGATTCGGCCGCATACGCTGCGGCCATCTTGCCAGCATCGCCAATGTGGCCGTCGATTCGGATGAGCTGGGCGCCCAGCGCGTCGATCGTATCGAGGATGGGCTGCGGTGTGGTGCGTGGAGCGAAGACGCGCACGGGAATGCCGGCAGCCGCCGCATACGCGGCCAGCGCGGCGCCGGCGTTGCCCGCGGTGGGCACAACGAGGCCAGGCACGTTGTCGCCCTTTGCGCGCGTAACGGCCGCACTCATGCCGCGCGCCTTGAACGATCCGGTCGGGTTCTGCGATTCGTCCTTGATGCGCAGGCGACGGACGCCCAGCGCCTTCGCCAGCTCTGGCGCCTCGATAAGCGGCGTGAGCCCCTCACCAAGCGTGACCGGCTGTTCACCGACGTGCAGCGGCAGCCACGACGCATAGCGCCACATGTCCCATCGCACCGGGAACGTGTGGTCGAGCGGTACCGGCGTGTACTGCGCAAAGAGCGGCTGCGCGCAGGCCGGGCAGGTGGTGGCGCCGACCATGGCAGCCGGTACGGTGCCGCAGGCAGAACAGGAAAGCGACCAGGTCATGTATCGTCAGGTTGGGGAGGGTCGATCGGGATGGGAGCCGCATCGGATGTGATCGGAACAACGTCAGACTCGACGGGCGCGCTGCCCGACACATCCGGCACACCAAGCGCCGCGTGCACCTTGCGCGCGATCGCGAGACCGAACCCCGGAACGCGTGCGATGTCGTCAAGTGGCGCGTCACGCACACCCTGCACACTGCCGAAACGGTGCAGCAACGCCCGCCGCCGCGTGGGGCCCACGCCAGAAATTTGCAACAGCTCGGACGTTATCGTACGCGCCGCGCGCTTGCTGCGCTGGAACGTGATCGCAAAGCGGTGCGCCTCGTCGCGCGCCTGCTGCAGCAGGCGAAGCGCAGGCGAGCGACGCGGCAGGCGGATGCCGTCGCTGCGTCCCGGAAGAAAGATCTCTTCCTCACGCTTGGCGAGGCTGACGATCGCCTGATTCGGCAAGTCGAGTTCGCGAAGGGCCGTCACGGCGGAACTCAACTGTCCCTTGCCGCCGTCGATTACAACGAGGTCGGGCAGCGACTTGCCCTCATCCTTGCGCCGCCGCAGGAATCGTGAAACGACTTCGTGCATCGACTTGAAATCGTCGATGCCGGCCGTGTCCCTGATGGTGAACTTGCGGTACTCGCTACGCTTGGGACGCCCGTTCTCGAACCACACGCACGATGCGACGGTATCGGTGCCCTGCGCGTGCGAAATATCGAAACATGCGAGCGATCTCGGCAGACGTGGCAAGCCGAGTTCACGCTGCAACTCGTATACGGGGTCCGACGCGCGCTCGTCCGCTTCGAGTGCGGCGAGCTTGAACTCCTCGAGCAGATGCCGCGCATTCTGGTCCGCGAGATCCACCAGCGCGCGTCGCGGACCACGCTGCGGCACACGTACCTGTGTTCCATCGAGTGCCTGTTCCAGCATCTCCTGCTCGGGCACGGGAAATGGCAGCAGCACGTGCCGCGCGCGACCAGGAGCCGTGCGGTACCACTGCAGCAGGAACGCCGCGAGCACGAGGCCGTCGTCGACATCTTCGGCGTGCTCCAGCAGGCGTTGCTCACGCGCGAGCAACTTGCCGTCGCGAATGCGCATGACCACGGCGCAGGCATCCTCGCCGTCGCGTGCATAGCCGATCACGTCGCGGTCTCCGCCTTCGACGTCCACCACCACGGTGGGTTCCTCCATTTTCTCGAGGTGACGCAGCGCGTCGCGCATCTCGGCTGCGGTCTCGAAGTCGAGCGCATCGGACGCCTCACGCATGCGCGCGCGCACACGCGCGACAACGTCACTCGTGCGCCCGTCCAGAAATGCCACGACGTCGTCGATCATGCTGCGGTAGGCCGCCTGTTCCTGCCACCCGACACAGGGCGCATGACAGCGTTTGATGAAATAATCCAGGCATGGCCGCTCCGGGCGTTCGCGCGGCAGCTCGTAGTGGCACGAGCGCACGGTGAAGGTGCGCTTGACCACATTGAGCGCGCGTCGCATGGCGCTCACATCCGTGTACGGTCCGAAGTAGCGCGCGCCATCGTCGATCAGGCGCCGCGTCACCAGCACGCGCGGAAACGGCTCCTGCACCGTGACCTTGATGTACGGATACGACTTGTCGTCACGCAGTGCGACGTTGAAGCGCGGGCGGTATTCCTTGATAAGGTTCGCTTCGAGAATGAGCGCGTGCGCCTCGCTCGGGACCACGAGTGTGTCCACGCCGGCGATGCGGCGCACCATTGCCACCGTTCGCGAACTGACATGATCGAGCGCGAAGTAGCTACGCACGCGCGACCGAAGCCGTTTCGCCTTGCCGACGTACAGAATGGTGCCCGTGGCGTCCTTCCACATGTACACGCCAGGCGATTCCGGAAGGTGCGGCACCTTGGCGGCCACCGCTTCCGGCATGCGCTCCGTGGTCGTCGTCGTTCCCGTTTTCCGGCTCATCTTCGCGCCAACATTCCGCTCACTGTTCCTTTCCTGAACCACGCTGCCGCGGGCGCAGCCGCAGCCAGCGCGCCGCCTCGCCGGAGCCCATCCACCACGAGCTCACCAGATATGACAGCGAAAAGACCCCGAGTACAATTGGACCCTCGATCCACCGATGCAGTTCCGGCAGAAGCGAACGCACCGCGAACGCGATGACCCCAGCAAGCAGCGCGAGCAGCACGATTCGCCACACCGCGCTGCGGGACGCCTCGTCGAGCAGCGGGCCGAGTACGCGGCCTACGGCGTTCCACAACAGCGCGAAGTTCACCCACGCGCCAAGCGCGGCGCCGAGCGCAATGCCGGCAGCGGCGAGTGGATGTGCGCGAAATGCGAACGCGAGCGCCGCGGCCAGCGTTATCGAGACGGCGACGCTGACCATGGAGAACCGCAGCGGTGTGCGATAGTCCTGCGCCGCATGAAAGACGGTGGCGAAAAGGCGGTTTGACGCAAAGCTTATCAGGCCCACGGCGTACGCGGCAAGTGCGGCATGTACGACCGTCTGCTCTTCGAGCCCGAATCGCCCTGACCGGAACAGTACGCCAATCAGGAGATCGCCGAACGCGATGAAGGCGAGTGCACTCGGCACGATGTAGAACAGGATGCGCACCCAGCCCTGCTGCACTCGCGCACGTGCTGCGTCTCGTTGCGCGACGCGTACCGCTTGGTCGCCAGTTGACTGCTGCGCCCGCGACAGTTCCGGCAGGGACGACGCGGACACGGCAATGCCGAACAGTGCGACCGGCAGCAACATCGTCTGGTTGGCGTAGGTGAGCGCAGTGATCGCGCCGTCGTCCGGCAACCACGACGCGATGAACGTATCGGCGAACCCGGACAGCTGCACAACTCCGAGTGTGCCGATTACGGGCACCAGGTTTCGGAGCACCGCACGTACGCTCTCATTTCGCGTATTCACGCTCGGCCGCAGCGGACCGCTCAGACGCCACACTTCGGGCAGTTGCACGGCCACCTGTAACGCTGCACCGGCGAGTGTCGCCCAGGCCAGCCACCACGCGAGCTGTGCGAGCGATTCCGCGCGAGCGCCCCAGCCGGCAAGCAGCACGATTTGCGCAGCCGACCACATGGCGGCGCTGGCGTACGACATGAAGAACCGGCGATGCGAGTTCTGCACGCCAAGGCACCAGCCTGAAATCACCATCAGGGCGGCCATGGGAAACATCACACGCATCAGTCGTGTGGTGAGCGCAGCCTTCTCTGCTGAAAAACCGCCGGCGATGATGTCGGTGAGCACTGGTGCCGCGGCGATTCCCACGAGCGTGAGTATCGACACCATCACGAGCAATACGCCAAGCAACGTGTTTGCCAGCGTGCGGGCGGCGGCGTCGCCGCGTGCGAGCTCGCCGTTTGCAGCGCGTCGCTCGTCGTGTCCGAGCAGCGCGCTGTACACCGGCACGAACGCCGCCGAGAGCGTTCCCTCGCCGAGCAGGTTGCGAATGGCGTTCGGCACGCGCTGCGCCACCATGTAGGCGTCGTTCTCTGCACTCAAACCGAGATAGCGCGCAATAAACCATGTGCGCACAAAGCCGGCGAGCCGACTCACGAGGATGCCCGCCGCCACCATTCCGGCGAATCGACCCGCTGAAGCGTCGGTCGCGGCGGCCGGCGCGCCCGTGACCGGGGACGGAGGCAGAGGCGGGGGCGGAGGCGGAGACGCCGTCATGGTGAACGGCGGAGCGGCCAGCCCGCGACGAGCGCGCTGATCATTCGGCCGACGACGAACTACCTCGGACAAGCGCGCGTGCGTGCACTGAGGCCAACCGCTTCATGTCGGTGAGCACACCGAGCCCGTACCGGGCGAGTGTCGGTACCAGGGACAGCTTGCGTTCAGGCGCGCTGCCCAGTGGGAAGAGCGCCGCGCGCGCAATGGCGAGGTCCCGCGCCGTCTCCGTCTCACGTCGTTTCACGGCAGCCACCAGACGACGTTCCATACGCGACAGTCGGTGCTCCAGATCGCGCGTCAGGCCTTCGAGCACGGAAGCGGGAACCAGCGAATCATCGGCGCTTACCGCCTGGCCAAGCGCGGTCAACTGCGTGGTGAGCGTGACACGCAACCGGTCGAGCGAGTCGGCAACATCACGGTCCATCGCAGCGCGTGCCAGTCGAGTTTCGGCGGCGTGCTCCGTCTGAAGTTCCTCCTCCTGCACGCCCAGTCGTTCGAGCACGCGATCCACATGCGCTTCACGCCAGCGCGCTGCCCAGCGAGGAACCGCGATCGGCGTCGCGCATTGCGCTGCCTCGGCGACTGCGGCGACCTGTGCGAAGTAGGCGAGCTCGCCAGGGCCCGCGACATAGGCGACCGTCGGCATGAGCGAGCGCTCGAGCACGGGCCGAAGCAGCACGTTCGCACCGAGCGAGCCGACCGGTGCCGATTCGGCAACGCGAGCCGCGTTGGCGAGGGGAACACGCGAGCGGACGGTGTAGATCGTCTGGAACACCTGCGACAGGCCATCCACCGCTTCCACTTGCGGAAGGAAGCCGGCGATTTCGATTGCAGCGGTGCGATCGCGCAGCGCAGCATCGATCGCCGCTGCGTGCTGCAGCGCGCGGGAGAGCATTGCATGTGACGACTGCCTGAGCGACGGATGTGACGCGTCCAGCACCGAGATGCCGAGCGGATCGAGCATCGAGCGCAGCCAGGTGACGTACGAGGATCCCACGGTCGCGCCCTGATCGTACGCGGCGTCGATAAGGTCGAGCACCATGGGATCGGCGACGGAACCGCACGCCGCGCGTAGCGACGCACGCTGCGCTGAGACATCGCCGAGTGGCACATCGGCCATGGCCACGCCATCGGTCGCCGTTCCTGTGAGTGACAGGCGCTCCAGACCATCACGCCCGACGACATGCGTGACCGCGGCTTCATTCCAGTCTGCATCGTCGGTCGCGGCCCAGAACACCGGCGCCACCGGAATCCCGAGCTGCTCTGCGAGTTCGTCGGCCAGCGCCAGCGCCGACAACGCTTTGGTAAGAGTATACGCGGGTCCCCCGAACAAGCCGGGCTGCTGCCCTGTGGTGACGATCACGCCGTCGGCAGCAGCGCGTTCAATGCGCCGCGCGGCGACCGACTGCAACGACTGCCCGAAGGCGGGACGCAACCGCTCGAGCCATGCTCCGGCGGACGCACGCACTTCTTCCGCGTGTGCACGCCAACCGTGCACGTCGGTGGGGCGACCGACACGCCACGACGCCGGCAACTCGCCGCGCTGCACAGCGAGCGACAGCGCCGACCCGCCAAGTGCTGCAGTTTCGAGCCGCAGCTCGTCGGAAGCAGTTACGAGAGTCGACATCTCATTTATGATACGGTTCGCCGCGGGTGATCGTGCCCGCGCGGTAGAGCTGTTCAGCGAGCACGAGCCGCGCGAGCTCATGCGGCAGCGTCCATGGGGCAAGACTCAAGCGGCGAGACGCGCGCAGTCCTGCATCGGGCGCCAATCCATGCGCACCGCCGATGAGGAACGCCACATCGGTTGCGGCATCACGCGCCGACGACAACAACTGCGCAAACTGCGCGGAGTCGAGTGCATCGCCACCCGGATCGCAGGCGAATACCTTCGCGGTCGCCGGTACGCGCGCGAGCAGCCGTTCACCTTCTTCCTGCCTCACAGCATCAGGGGCGCGCGAGCGGGAACTGGACTCGCGCACCTCGTGCACGTCGAGCGGCCAGTAGCGGGCGGCGCGTGATTCATACTCCGCAATCGCCTCGGCGAGTCCGCCCACTTTGGGCCGTCCCACCACGATCACCGATACACGCACCGCTTGCGCTACCGGCGGTCAGGCGTAAATGCCGCGCAGGCGATGCACCGTGGCCACCCGGCTGATCGACAGCATGTATGCGGCCGTGCGCATATTCACGTTGTGTTGCGTGGCAAGCTGCAACACGTCGCGGAAGCTTCGCGTCATGATGTCGGCGAGGCGCTCGTTGACGACATCTTCCGACCAGAAGTAGCCCATGCGGTCCTGAACCCACTCGAAGTAGGAGACGGTCACGCCGCCCGCATTGGCGAGGATATCGGGAATGACGAACACACCCTTTGCATCAAGAATGGGATCGGCGGCGGCGGTGGTGGGCCCGTTGGCGCCTTCGCAGACAACCTTGGCGCGGATTTTCGGCGCGACTTTGGTCGTGATGACGTTCTCCATCGCGGCGGGCAGCAGTACGTCCACTTCGAGCGTGAGCAGTGTCTCGTTGTCGATGCCGTCCGCGCCTGGGAACCCCTCGAGCGTGCGGTGTTCCTGCGACCAGGTGATTGCCGCGTCGATGTCGATGCCGTTGGCGTTGTGCAGCGCGCCGAAGCGATCGCCGATGGCGATGATCTTGCAACCCTGGCGCGCGAGCAGACGTGCAGCAACCGATCCCACGTTGCCGAAGCCTTGCACTGCCACGGTCGCTCCCTGCATGGGCAGGCCGAGATGCTCCATCGCCTCACGCGTCACCAGCATGCAGCCACGTCCGGTGGCCTCGCGCCGGCCATGTGAACCACCCATCTCCACCGGCTTGCCCGTCACCACCGCATTTTCGGTGCGGCCAACCCGCATGGAGTACGTGTCCATCACCCAGGCCATGACGCGCTCGTTGGTGTTCACGTCGGGCGCAGGCACGTCGGTGTCGGGGCCGAGCAGTTGCATGATGCCCGAGGTGTAGCGCCGTGTCAGCCGCTCGAGCTCGCCGATGCTCATCTTGTGCGGATCGCAAATGACACCGCCCTTGGCTCCGCCGAACGGCAGATTCACCACGGCGCACTTCCACGTCATCCACGCGGCGAGTGCCTTCACTTCCTCGAGCGTCACATTCATGTCGAAGCGAATGCCGCCCTTGGACGGACCGCGCGAGGAATTGTACACGACGCGATAACCGGTGAACACATCCACGTCTCCGCTGTCGAGCTGCACCGGCACTGACACGATGAGCTGCTTCTCGGGATGACGCAGGATTCGATAGATGCCGGGCTCGAGATCGAGCAGTTCAGCCGCCCGGTCGAAGCGGGACATCATCGCTTCGAAGGGATTGTCTTCGTTGAGAAACCGGTCTTTGTCCGGCTGGACAATGGAGTCGGTGGGGAGTCGGAGGTCGATAGCCATGCGGCGGGTGGATGGCCGGCTCAGCCGGCAGTGGGGCGTGGTTCGCTGGTCGGCGATTGGCGGGCTGGCAGCGCGCGGGACAGCGCCGCGAGCAACACGTCTTCGCCGAGACGAACCTCGATGGTCTGGGAAAGATACCACAGGGGCCGTGCGGTGCGAGGCCAGAGCGGCGCGACCTTGACTGCGTCCTTGAGCGTACAGACGGCAATGCCGCGTGGTGAGACGGCGGACGCAAGCGTCGTCACGTCCGCCTCGCTGAACGCATGATGGTCAACGAAGCGACGGGGTGTTACCCGCGCGCCGGCGCGCTGCAGCGCCTGCTCGAACGGTGCGGGATTCCCGATCGCGCTCACCGCCAGCACATCGTGGTCGGCGAGTGACGCAAGCGACCGCCCCTGTGTCGCTGGTGCCGTCAGCGCCTGCCCCGCCGAAATCTCGAACAGCAACCCTGCCTGGAGGTGGACTTCGGCCACCGGCACATCTGGTGACGCATTGTTCACTGCCCGCCGTACGGCGGCAACGCGCTCGCTGGACTCCGCTTTGATGGTGATCACCGCGACATCAGCGCGCCGAAGCGCCGTTAACGGCTCGCGCCAGGGCCCGGTCGGCAACAGTCGCACCTCACCGGTCCACGCGTCAGCGGAGATCAGCACGAGATCGGCGACGCGTGCGGCACGGCGATGCTGAAATGCGTCGTCGAGCACGGCCACGGTCGCCCCCTGCCCGGCTGCTTCGGCAATGGCTCTTACGCGATCCGCGCCCACCACCACTGGGATCCCGGGTGTGAGCAGCGAGTGTTCGCGCCACTCGTCATCGCCGTACCCGCGCAGCACGATGGCCGGCGCCGCGCCGTGTTCGCGCAACCGCTGCGCGCACCAGGCGGCAAACGGAGTCTTGCCGGTGCCACCAACCGTGAGGTTGCCAACCGACACCGCATCGATGGCCGTCGGCTCCACACCGCGGCCACTGTCGTAGCGGGCGTTTCGAGACGATACGACCGCGCCGAACGCAGCTGAGAGCGGCGTGAGCAGCGCGCGAGTCAATCCCGCGGCAGCGCCGTCGTCATGCCACACCCACTGCGCGACGCGCTCGGCCCGACTCATGCTTTCACGGCTCCGCTGTGCAATTTGGCGCATCTGGCGAGTGCCGCTTCCATCACCGCTCCATAGGTGGACACCTGCGCTGCGGCCTCGCGCGCCGAGCCGGCCTGAACTCTGACCGGGACATCGTAGAGCACGGTCACGCGAGCAAACGGTTTCGGGATCTCGAATGCGTCCCACGACTTGAGTTGCCACACGCGCTCGCAGTGCGCGACGAGCGGAATGATCGCCGATCCCGTACGCTGCGCAATGAGCAGCACGCCGGGTGCCATCGTGCGCCGGGGACCGCGCGGGCCGTCGGGCGTGATCGCGATATCGTGTCCGGCCCTCACCAGTTGTGCGAGTTCCAGCAGCGCACGCGATCCGCCGCGCGACGACGATCCACGTGCGGCGGAGAAGCCGAAGGCCGCCAGAATGCGCGCGATGATCTCGCCGTCGCGGTGTTCGGAGACGAGCACCGTGGCCGGTTCGCCGCGATGCGCACACAGAATCGGCAGCATCTGCCCGTGCCACAGGCTGAGGATGATCGCCCCCTCGCCGCGTGCCTGCCGCTCATGCGCGGGCGTGCGTCCATGTACCGTGGTGCGCCACGTTGCCGCCAGCGCGCGCAAGACCCATGTGCCGAGCCGGATCGACGCGCGCGTCCGCCAATCGAGCGCGCGTGCGCTCATTGCACGAGATCGAGCGCAAAGGCCGCCGCGCGTTCCGATGCGCCCGGTTGCCCAAGTCGCGCGCGTACGCTCGCAAGCCCATGCAACGCGGCCTCGCGTGCAGGGTGCGCGAGCTGAAGCAGTGGCTCGAGCGCATCGGCCATGTCAGCCGGCACGATCGCGTCCTGCACGAACTCGCGCGAAACTTCGCGTTCCGCGACGACGTTCACCAAGCCGATGTTGGGGATGCGCACGACGCGCTTCGCAATCGCATAGCTGATTCGACTGGTGCGATACGCGATGATATGCGGCAGTCCCGCCACGGCGGCTTCGAGCGTGGTGGTGCCGCTCTTGAGCAGTCCGGCAGTCGCGGCGCGCAACACGGTGAATGACGCACCGCGCACCACAGGGAACGGACAGATCGACGCGTCGATATCAATGCCGGGTGCGGCGCTCACTACCACCTGCAGCTTCGGCAACCGTCGCTGCAGCTCGCGCGCCGTCGCCGTAAACGGCACGAGATGCCGTGCGAGTTCGCTGCCTCGGCTTCCGGGAAACACTGCCAGCACCGGGTGGTCCGGGCACAGTCCGAGCGTCGCGCGCGCGTCGGCTTGTTCCGGCAGTTCCGACGCCCGATCGAGCAGCGGGTGGCCCACGAACGTGGCGTCCACACCGTGCTCGCGCAGCAGTGCCTCTTCGAACGGCAGGATCACAGCGGCCTTGGCAACCCACTTCGCGAGCTTCGGCAACCGACCGGCGCCCCACGCCCAGACTTGCGGCGTGATGTAATACAGCACGGGCACGCCCGCGTTGTACGCCGCTTCGGCCACGCGCATGTTGAAGCCGGGATAGTCCATGAGGATGACGAGTCCCACACGTCCGGACGCCAATCGCGCCTTGAGCGTACGCAGCAGGCGCCAGTGTCGTGGGATGTGCCGCAACACTTCCGTGAAGCCGATCGCCGCCAGTCGCTCGCTGTGCTCAAGCAATGACACGCCCGCCGCGCGCATCTGCTCGCCGCCGACACCGGACAGCGGTCGGTCCGGCTGGGCCGCCTTGAGCGCGCTCGCGACCTTGGCCGCATGCAAGTCGCCGGACGGCTCGCCGACGACGAACAGGATCTCACGCACCGGATGCGTGTTTGGCAGGGTGGGTGGGGCCGGCGCTTGCCGGCGGTGTTGTCAGCGAACTTGTCAGCGAATTCGTGAGCGCATCACGACTGAGCGTGCGTTCGATTTCACGCATGATGCGAAGCGCAACCGACAACGCCTCCCGCCCTTCTTCACCCGTGACCGCAACCGGCGCACGGCCCGCGATCGCCTCGACGAACTGCTCGAGCTCCAGCTTGAGCGGTTCCGCCTCGGGCGCGTCGATGGGCACACGCTCCACGAACTCCTCCAAAGCACGCGGCTGTGCGGCAAAGAGCGTGGGATCGAGGTCCTGGCGCATGCGATAGAACTCGCCCGTGCCCGCGGCGAGGTCGAGCGAGAGATAGCCGCTTCGCTGAAAGATGCGCAGCTTGCGCAGTCGATCGCGGGACACACGACTGGCGGTCACGTTCGCCACCGCGCCATTCTCGAAGACGATGCGCGCATTCGCGATGTCGAGCTGCGGCGTGAGCACCGGAATACCCGTCGCCTGCACGTCGCTCACGCGCGCGCCCACCAGCGTGCGCACGAGATCGATGTCGTGAATCATGAGATCGAGCACGACC
>JBBQNT010000091.1:0-13260 GCA_038330215.1 Gemmatimonadales bacterium | reverse complement strand
CGGCTCCGGCACCAACTCCGGCACCAACTCCGGCACCAACTCCGGCACCAACTCCGGCACCAACTCCGGCACCAACTCCGGCACCAACTCCGGCACCAACTCCGGCTGCGGCGACCCGATCACCGACAACCTCTACGATGGCAGCGAGACATCGGCCGTGCCTGCAGGCGCGGTGCTCGCATCGCTCGGCTGCGGCAACCCGACCGCCCTGGCCGAACTCAAAGCTGGCGAGGTGGTGCTCGACCTCGGCTCCGGCGGTGGCATCGACGTGCTGCTCTCGGCTCGCCGCGTGGGGCCCACCGGCAAGGCATACGGGCTGGACATGACCGACGAGATGCTCGCGCTGGCGCGTCGCAACCAGGCCGAGTCCGGTGTGCAGAACGTCGAGTTCCTGAAGGGCATCATCGAACAGATTCCGCTTCCTGACGCGTCGGTGGACGTGATCATCTCCAACTGCGTGATCAACCTGTCGGCCGATAAGCGCGCCGTGATGCAGGAAGCGTTTCGGGTGCTCAAGCCCGGCGGACGGCTGGCGGTGAGCGACGTGCTGTCGCGCGGCGAGATGCCCGCGGCGATGCGATCCAGCATGGAAGCGTGGGTGGGTTGCATCGCCGGCGCGATGGACGAATGCGAGTTTCTGGATCTCGTGCGCGAAGTCGGATTCATCGACGCCAGCATCGAGCCCACGCGTGAATACGCACCTGAGGATGCACGCACCTTTCTCGAACTCGCCGGTCTGCCCGTTGACGAGAATCTTTCACAGGTGGAGGGTCGCTTCCTGTCCGGATTCGTGCGCGCAACCAAGCCGGCGGAGACGCGCTGAGATCATCATGCAGCAGGTGCTCAGGGCATGAGTAGCTTTCGCGTATGCGTACAATCGGCATTATTGCAGACACGTTCGGCCTCGTGCGTGCAGAACTGTTCGGAGCGCTGCGAGGCGTTGACCTGATTCTGCACGCCGGGGATGTCGGCCCACCTCAGGTCCTGCTCGCGCTGGCAGCCATCGCGCCGGTGCGGGCGGTCCTGGGCGATCGTGACGCCTCCGACCGCACGGACCTCGAACCGCGCATTGACGAGCTGTTTGATCAGGTGCGTGTGGTGGTCACGCATGGACATGAGCTGCTGCGACCGGATCCGCCTCGTCTCGTATCGGCGTACATGCACGCGGACGTCATCGTGTATGGCCATACGCGTGCCCCGCTGATCACGCGCGCCGCCAGGCGGCTGGTGATCAACCCGGGCGCGGCGGGCGCCGACTACCTCGGACCATCACCGACCGTGGCGAGGCTGTATATCGACGGACGAAGCTCGGATGCGCAGCTCATTGCGCTGCTGCCGATGCCGCTCGACCCGTTGGGTGCGCCTACGCCCAGTGATTGAGCGGACCGTGCCCGCTGCCGATTGCAGGTGCAGACAGGATGGCGCGATACACGTAGTCGAGCGAGCTGCGTACCGCCTCACGCATGGAGTTGCCGCGGGCAAGATGAGCCGCGATGGCGGAACTCAGCGTGCATCCGGTGCCATGCAGGCTTGTGGTCTCCACGCGCGGATGCCGGAAGTGTTCGATCGCGCCGTCGAGATAGAGCACGTCCACCATCTCGAGTCCTGGCAGATGTCCACCCTTCACGAGCGCCGCAGAGGCACCGAACTCGTCTACGAGCCGACGCGCGGCGCGCTCCATGCCTTCGATGTCGTGCACGGGTTGACCGAGCAGCACCTGTGCTTCGTCGAGATTGGGCGTGACCAGCGTCGCGAGCGGCACAAGCTGTTCGCGGATGGCCTGCACGGCGCCTTCGTCGACGAGAAGGTCGCCTGACGTGGCCACCATGACGGGATCGAGCACGTAGGGCGCGAGGCCATGTGAGGAGAGCGCCGCCGCTACAGTCTTCACGATGTCGATATTGGCGAGCATGCCGCTCTTGACCGCCGCAGGGGGAAGGTCGGCGACGAGGCACTCCAGCTGCGCACGCACGAGGTCCGTCGACACTGCTTCCCATGCGCTCACGCCCATGGTGTTCTGCGCCGTTACGGCCGTCAGCACCGACGTGCCGAACACCTGAAATCGCTGGAAGACCTTGAGATCGGCTTGAATACCCGCGCCACCGCCGGAGTCGGATCCGGCGATGGTCAGCGCGATCGGTGTGACGACAGGTGCCGCCGGTGCACTCACCGCTGACCTAGCACCGGCGAAGGCGGCAGCGACTTGAGGCGTGCCTTGAACTGCTGGAACGCGCGCGTGTCCGTGGTGAGCGAACGCAGCACAACCGGATCGATCTGCGCGATGACGGCCTCGGCGTCCTGCACGCGATCTTCGGCCAGCGGGTGCGTGGAGAACATGGCGTCCAGGCCGCCGGGCTTGTTTTCGCGTTCTGCGAGCAGCGTGCGGAACATGGCGGGTACGCCTCGCGGATCGACGCCTGCGCGCGTCACGAACTGAATGCCAACGCGATCCGCCTCGCGCTCATCATCGCGTGAGAACTTGGCGAACACGCCACCGGCGCCAAGCTGAATCGCCGTGGAGCCCAGACCGCTGTTGCAGACGCTGGGCGCCAAAATGCAGGCCAGGCTGACACCGACGTTCGCCTGCTGAGCCTTGGCCATCTGTTCCATGGAATGCCGTTCGGTGACGTGTCCGATTTCGTGACCGAGCACGCCGGCGAGTTCTGACAGCGTTTCCGCGCGCTCGATCAGGCCACGGTTCACGTATATGTAGCCGCCCGGCACGGCGAACGCGTTCACGTCCGGCTGGTCCACCACATAGAAGTGCCAGTCGAGATTGCGCTGGTCGGCCACGCGCGCGATGGAGTCACCGAGAACGCTGATGTAGCGCGCAACTTCCGGGTCGGTGATGATGGGCAGTTGCCGGTTGATCTCGGCGGCGTACTGCGTGCCCATCGCCACCTCTTCCTGAGTGGACGCCAGGCAACCGGCCACACCCGCGCCCATGATGGCGAGCGAAAGGCCCATCGTCATCCCGCGACCGCGGCGGCTCATGCCGCCTCGGCTCATGCCGCCTCGGCTCATGCCGGGGCGGTTGCTTGTATGCTCCCGTGCCAGCGACCCGTTGTGTCCCGACTGATTCTCACGCATATCCCTCTGCCTGCGCCTCGACTGGCGCGGTGACCGGTGATCCAGATGTCGATACCCTGATCCTGCTCCTGCCACCGCGACCTCATCCTGCCCCCGTTTCCGGAGTCCGTGTGAAGCTGTTGTCTCTTGCTCGCGACCTCAAGCGCCGGAAGGCACGGGAACGTCACGGGCTGTTCGTTGCCGAAGGTGTGCGCACCGTGGAAGCCTTGCTGGACAGCGACCTCACATTGCGCGGTGCAATGATCGAACGTGATGCAGATCACGACGAGCGCGTTGCATTGCTCCGTGACCGTCTGGAATCGCGGGCTACGCCGGTCACCGTTGTGTCCGAGCGAGACTTCGCCGATGCCGCCGATACGGAGACGCCACAAGGCATTCTCGTCCTGGCAGAAATACCCCGCAGATCGTTGGAAGGTTTGCGTGCAGGCGCGCTCTCGCTGTTGCTCGACGCGGTGCAAGACCCGGGGAATGTGGGGACCATCATCCGTTCGGGGTATGCGCTGGGCGCTTCCGTGACCGTTGCGCTTCCGGGAACGGTTGACCTATGGAACGCCAAAGTCGTCCGTAGCGCGATGGGCGCGTTGTTCACGCATCCGGTGGTGCAGTGCACATGGGAGGAGACGGTGGCGTGGCTGCATCGTCAGGAAGCAGCGCTGTGGGTGGCTGCGGCAGACGGGATATCGCTCGCCGAGGCGGTGCGCACGCGTCCGGAACGTGTGGCAGTGGTGGTGGCAAATGAAGGCAGCGGCGTGTCTGCGCATGTCGCAGCGGTAGCGGCTGCGCGGGTTGCAATTCCAATGGTAGACGGCGCCGAGTCGCTCAACGTCGCCGTGGCCAGCGGGATTCTGTTGTATGTGCTCGGTGCCGGAAAAATCTGAACTCGAGGTCTCGTGCTCGCTGAGTTTCCGTTCGACCTATATTGGCCCATTTATCTCGCCACGTTTGTCGTGGGCGCGTGCTTCGGCTCGTTTCTGAACGTGTGTGTGGCCAGGTGGCCCGCCGATATGAGCGTCGTGTCGCCGCCGTCGCGCTGTCCGTCGTGTGAGCGGCAGATCAAGTGGCACGAGAACGTGCCCATCTTCGGATGGCTTCGGCTTGGCGGAAAGTGCGCCGGCTGCAAGTCGCGTATCTCCGTGCAATATCCGCTCATCGAACTGTTCGTGGCACTCAGCTGGGTGGCGGCGACCGTCTGCTTCGGCTTCACGTTCGAGGCGCTGCGCGTCGCGGTCGTGGGCACCATCCTGCTCGGCATCGCACTCACCGACCTGCAGCACTACCTCATCCCTGACGGGTTCACCATCACGGGCCTGGTGTTCGCACTCGCGACATCGGTGGTGGCCGCGCTGTACGTGAGTGGACCTACATCCTTTGCCGGCCCCTGGGACGCAATACTGGGCGCGTGTGTGGGCGCGGGCGCGATCCGTATCATCGGCTGGCTTGGCGAAGTGGCGCTCAAGAAGGAAGCAATGGGTTTTGGGGACGAAACGCTGATGGCGTTTGTGGGTGCCGTGCTGGGACCGCCACGGGCGCTGCTCACGATCGTGGGCGGCGCGTTCCTGGGCGCGACGCTCTTCCTGCTCATCGTGGGACCGATCGTGTGGGTGCGCACGCGTCGCCGAGGAGAGGAGTTTGCCTTTCCTGATGTTCCGTTCGGTGTATTCCTTGCGCCTGCCGCGCTCCTTGCCTTGCTTTGGGGAGATCCCCTCATTGCCTGGTACCTCGAGCGCACCCTCGGACTGTGAACTCATTCGTGAATGTGCGACGCGCGATGCGTCGCAGCGGCAGCGTCGCTGCAATGCTTGCCATCGTCCTGTCCGCTGCCGCGTGCGAGCGCGCGCCCTCCGTGGGTGATGGCCCATACGCCCGCACGCTCGGCCGTGCCATCCCCAAGGTTGAGCAGGCCACGGGTCTCACGTTCAAGAGCACGCCCGTTCTCGAGACGCGATCCAGGGCCGAGGTGCGCGAGTTCCTGCTCAAGCAACTCACGAGCGAACGCGCGAAGAAACTGCTGGCCGGACAGGCGGCCGTTTACAAGCGGCTTGGCCTGATTCCCGATTCCATGGACGTCGGCGAACTGCTGCGGCGATTGCTCGAGGAGCAGATCGTCGGTTACTACGATCCGGAAACGAAGGTGCTGTACGTGGTGGATGATACGCGACCGGAGTTGGTTGAGGTCACGATCACGCACGAACTGGTGCACGCGCTGCAGGATCAGTACATCGATATCGATTCCATTCAGTCGGCGGTGGACAATGCCGACCGTCAGGTAGCGGCGCAGGCGATCCTCGAGGGGCAGGCGGTGTACGCGCAGCTTCGTGCCTCGCTCGGTGAGACGGGGCTTCGGCTGGGCGGATGGGAGCGCGCGCGTCTCGCGATGCGCGATGCGCAGACGGGCATGCCGATTTTCTCCAGCGCACCCATGATTCTTCGCGAGTCGCTGCTCTTTCCGTACACGGGCGGCGCAGACTTTGTGCACCGCTTCTCGAATCGGCGGCCGGGCGACAATGTGCTCACCGATATTCCCATCTCCACGCGGCAACTGCTCAACGATGAGGCCTACTTCGGGCCGAACCAAGACTCGCTGATTTCGGCTGCTGCGCGTCCGACGCCGGTGACGGTCACGCTGCCCGATCCCGCGCGAGGCGAGGTCATGTTCTCGAACGTGTTCGGCGAGTTCGAGACGCGGCTTATTCTGTATCAGTACGTACCGAATGAAGTGCAAGCGGGTCGCGCGGCACGCGGTCTGGCGGGCGATCGCTACGCGCTTGTGGAACTGCCGGGCGGCAACGCGCTGGTGTGGGCGAGCGTGTGGGATAGCACCGTGGAAGCCGCAGAATTCGTGACGGCGTTCCATCAGTGGCTCCGACAACGCTATCCGCGCATCGGCACGAACGACGATGATGGCAGTGACCTGGTGCGCTGGGGCGTGCTCGCAGATACAGTGCGCAACCGCTTCGACGCGCGCAGCGTGACGGTCACGGTGCAACAGCGCAACGGCCGCTCGCTGGTAGTGATCGTGGATGCGCCGTTTGGACAGGCGAACGGGCTCATCGACCCGTCGCGCATCACGCTGTCGAACTGACGCACACGGTGTCCACGCCGGCGACACCAGGCGACTCGGTGAACGAGTCGCTGCCACCCGCGCTGCGCATCACCGCAGACGACGAGATCAAGCGCCAGCGGCTGGCATCGATGAAGCGAATGGCCACGGGCATGCTGGTGCTCGTGGCGGCGCTGTTCGCGCTGTCGGCGTATTTCGAGTCGCAGTATCCGTGGCTGGCGTGGGTGCGCGCATTCTCGGAAGCCGCGATGGTTGGCGGTATCGCCGACTGGTTTGCGGTCACCGCGCTGTTCCGACATCCGCTGGGCATCCCGATCCCTCATACGGCCATCGTCGCGTCGCGAAAGGATCGCATCGGTACCGCGCTTGGCAACTTCGTGCAGCGCAACTTTCTGCAGCGCGAAGTGGTGGCACAGAAGATCGCGGCGATGAAACTGGGCGAACGCGCTGCACGCTGGCTGGCTGAGCCCGAGAACTCCCGTCGACTTGCGAGACACGTTGCCAGCGGATTATCCGGCGCCGTCAACGTGCTCAAGGATGACGACGTGCAAGGCGTGGTCGATCGCGCGGTTGTCTCGCGGCTGCGCACGATGCAGGTCGCGCCGTTGCTCGCACGCGGTTTCGAGTTGCTCACCACGGGCGGCCGTCATCAAAGCCTGCTCGACGACGCGCTGAAACTCGCCGCACGCTTCGTGGCGGAAAACGAAGAGGTGATTCGCGATCGCATCAAGGCCGAAAGTCCGTGGTGGGTGCCCGGCATGGTGGAGAATCGCCTGCATGATCGCATCGTCACGGGTGTCGAGAATACGCTGGCCGCGGTTGCCGAAGACGCCGAACATCCGCTGCGTCTTCGCTACGACGAGGCTGTGCAGCGCTTTGTGGAGTCGCTGCGCTCTTCACCTGATGTGATCGCACGCGCGGAGGAGCTCAAGCTCGAACTGCTCGATCATCCGTCCGTCGGCGATTTTTCACGCGAGGTGTGGACCGATGCAAAGGGTCGCATCACCCGCTATGCGGAGCGCCTCGCGCACGAAGAACACGAGGAGCCCGATGCCATCGAACGCTGGGTGAGCAGTCTCGGTCGCACGGTGCTCGCTGACCCCGCGTTGAGCGCGAAGGTGGACTCGTGGGTGGTGGAGCTGGTGACGTACGCAGTGGAGCAGGCGCGCGGCGAAGTGGCGCAGTTGATCGCGACCACGGTTGCGCAGTGGGACGCCGACGCGACATCGAGCAAGATCGAACTGCAGATCGGTCGTGACCTGCAGTTCATCCGCATCAACGGCACGGTGGTGGGCGGATTGGTCGGACTCTTACTTCACGCGCTCGCGACGGCGTTCTGACGTCCGATTGCGCGTGGGCTCGGCGGGAGGGGGCGTCGGCGCGGGTGCATCGTCGAGCGGTAACGACAACGTGTCGTCGGCAACGTCAGCGGGAGCGTCGGCCGCGTTGCTGAGCAGCGCGAGGTGCAACACTTCGTCCATCGTGGCCGCGAACGTGAACGCCATGCCGGTGCGCACTTCTTCCGGCAGCTCGCGCAGATCCTTCTCGTTGGCCTTGGGCAGGATCACTTCGCGCAGGCCGGCGCGGTACGCGGCGAGCACCTTCTCCTTCACACCTCCGATCTCCAGCACGCGACCGCGCAGCGTGACTTCGCCGGTGAGCGCCACGTCGCGGCGCACGGGTCGGCGTGAAAGCGCGCTGGCGAGTGCAAGCGTCACGGCAATGCCGGCCGAGGGGCCATCTTTCGGAATCGCGCCCGCAGGAAAGTGCAGGTGCAGGTCCGACTCGCGGAACTCCGTTTCGTCGATGCCGAGGTTAATGGCGCGCGACCGCACGAACGAGTACGCCGCGTCCACCGATTCGCGCATGACGCCGCCGAGCTGGCCGGTGACGGTGAGCTTGCCGGTGCCGGGCATGCGCAGCGCTTCGATGGTCATCAGCTCGCCACCGGTGCTGGTCCACGCGAGGCCAGTCACGGCACCGATCTCAGGCTCCTTCTCGGCTGCCTCCATGGTGTAGCGTGGTGCGCCGAGTATCGTCTCCACGCGTTCAGCGTCGATGATCCACGTTGTCTCGTCGCCGTCGGCCTTGGCACGCGCGCGCTTGCGCAGAATCGAGGCGATGGAGCGCTCGAACGTACGGAGCCCCGCCTCACGCGAATAACACGACGTGATGTAGCCCAGCACTGCGTCCGGAATCACCACGTCGATGGGATCGAGTCCATGATCCTCGAGCAGGCGCGGCATGAGATAGCGCTCGGCGATCTCGACCTTCTCCTCTATGGTGTAACCGGCGATACGAATGACTTCCATGCGGTCACGCAGCGCAACCGGAATGTCATACAGGTTGTTTGCCGTGCAAATGAAGAGCACCGACGACAGGTCGAATGGCAGGTTGAGATAGTGATCGACAAACGTATCGTTCTGCGCCGGGTCGAGTACTTCGAGCATCGCCGCCGTTGGATCGCCGCTCGCGCCGCCGTTGCCCATCTTGTCGATCTCATCGATCATGATGACGGGATCGCGCACCTGCACACGACGCAGCGCCTGCAGCAGCATGCCCGGCATCGCACCAACGTAGGTGCGGCGGTGTCCACGGATCTCGGCTTCGTCGCGCACGCCGCCTACCGAGATGCGGTAGAAGGCGCGGCCGATGCTGATGGCGATGGCTTCGCCAAGCGATGTCTTGCCCGTACCCGGCGGTCCGACAAAGCAGAGAATGGGACCGTTGGGATCACCGCCACGCAGTTTACGCACGGCGAGATATTCAACGATGCGCTCCTTGGCTTCGTCGAGTCCGTAGTGCCGGTCCTCGAGCGCCTCTTCCACCTTGGCGAGTGCGATGTCGGAGTCGTTGGCCGAACGCGCGTGCCAGGGCAGGGCAAGCAGACAGTCAAGGTATGTGCGAAGGACCTGATATTCGCTGCTGGCCGGCGAGAGCTGGCGCAGACGCTCCGTTTCACGCCGCGCTTCCTGGCCCACCTTCTCGGGTAGCTGCGCTTCCTCGATGCGCCGCAGCAGGTCGATGGATTCCTTTTCGTTCGGATCGGCCTCGCCGAGCTCCGACTGAATCGCACGCAACTGCTGGCGCAGATAGAACTCGCGCTGGTGCTCCTCGATCTTGACTTCCGTCTGCTTCTTCACGTCTTCCATGACGCGAGCGCGCGCCACTTCGCGCTCGAGGCGCGAGAGAATGAAGCGGATGCGCTGGCCGATGTCGAGACGCTGCAGCACCTCATCCTTGTCGGCGATGCGCAGGTTCATATTCGTGGCCGCGAGGTCGGCGAAGCGACCCGGATCGGACACGTTCATCTTGAGAATCTGCGGCACTTCACTCGGAATGCGCTCGATCAGCTCTGCGAGCGTTTCCGCTGCGGCTACTGTACGCGCCACGAGTTCGTCGAGTTCGCTGGGATCGGCCGGTGTTTCCCGGGCGCCCTGCACCCGAGCGATGGCAAACGGCTGCACCTGTGCAATGTCATCGAGCGTGATGCGTCGCAGTCCCTGCAGCGTGATCTGTACCGTGTCGCCGGGCAGGTTGATGCGCTCGTGCACGCGCGCCGCCACAGCCACCTTGCCGATGAAGCTGTGCGGATCGATCGGGTCTTCCTGTTCGGACCCAGCGACCACGAGTGCGACGATCAATCCCGATTCTTCGTGCGCGCGCAACAGCGCCAGGTTTTCCGGCGCGCCCATCTGCACGGCGATGGTTCCGAGCGGGAAGACGATGGTGGAGCGCAGCGCCATGAGCGGCAGCGTGGGCGGCAGCTCGGAGCGAAGGATCTCTTCCTTCTTCTGCCCGCGCGGCATGGGCAGAGCTGGGAATCGCGAGGCGGGTCGGGACACGGCAGGTATGGACGGGGACGCGGGGTGCAACGTGAACGCGATGCACGCTGGTAGTTACCCAAACCGTCGCATCGCCGCGACGCTCTGGGTCACTCTGAGTATCGGCAGCACGGTGCCAAACGCTGAACGCTGGGAATGTAGGCGTGGTGGCGCTGCGCGCAAATCGTGACTGCAAGCCAACTTGCGTCGGTTCGGGCACACTCCGTCACGCCCGTGGCCCTGCGGCGCGCGTGCTACAGCAGCGCACCGTTACGGCGCTCGCGGGTCGGGCCGCCCGAGGTAACATTGCCGTCGCCGCCGCGGAGGCGCTTCGGACGCGGCACGCGCGCGCACGCCGATGGCCCGCGGACCCTGACGGCCCGCCGATGCGTGCGTTAGCGTTCCGGTGCCCCGGTTTGTGTGGCGCGATGGAGTTCCCGCGCTTCGCGCACCGCCTCCCCTTCTACGCTGCCCGCCATATGTTGTGCGTGTTCCTGACTCCGGAGCCGGTCTGAGTGCCGAAAAAGACCGTTGCTGCCGCGCTGAGCGAGAACTTTCTTGGTCGTTCTCCCGATTGGTACAAGCTCACAATCATTTGCTTTCTGATCGCCAACCCGCTGCTCATGATGACAGCGGGCTCGTTCATCACCGGCTGGGTGCTGATCCTCGAGTTCATCTTCACCCTCGCGATGGCGCTGAAATGCTATCCGCTGCAACCGGGCGGACTGCTGGCGCTGGAAGCGATCGCCATGGGGTTGACCTCGACGGCGAGCGTGTATGCCGAGGTGGTGCAGAACTTTCCGGTGATCCTGCTGCTGATGTTCATGGTGGCAGGCATCTACTTCCTGAAGGAACTGCTGCTCTTCTCGTTCACCAAGCTGCTGCTGCGGGTGGAATCAAAGCCGCTGCTGTCAGTGACGTTCTGCGCCACGGCGGCCGTGCTGTCGGCGTTCCTCGACGCGCTCACCGTGACCGCAGTCGTCATCACGGTGGCGCACGGGTTCTACCTCATCTATCACAAGGTCGCGTCGGGTAAGCAGTACCATCACGACCACGACGTGAATGGTGACCACGAGATTGGTGAACTCGACCGCTCGGACCTTGACGTCTTCCGTGGTTTTCTGCGCAGCCTCATGATGCACGCCGTCGTGGGCACGGCGCTGGGCGGTGTGTCCACTTTGGTCGGCGAGCCGCAGAATCTGCTCATCGCGAAGACCGCAGGCTGGGACTTTCAGGAGTTCTTCCTGCAGATGCTGCCCGTCTCGCTGCCCGTGCTCGTGGTGGGACTGGTGACGTGTTATGTCGTGGAGCGCATGCGCTGGTTCAGCTTTGGCGATGAGCTTCCGGGCAATGTGCGCCAGATCCTGGACGCCTACGACGATCACCAGACCGAAGCGCGCACACCGCAGGATGTCGCCGTACTCTTGGTGCAGGGATTGATCGCGTTCCTGCTGGTGATCGCGCTGGCCTTTCACCTCGCCGAGGTGGGCCTGATCGGGCTGACGGTGGTCGTGCTCGCCACCGCGCTCAATGGCGTCACCGAAGAGCATCGGCTGGGGCGCGCTTTTACAGAGGCGATGCCGTTTACGTCGTTGCTCGTGGTGTTCTTCGGGATCGTGGCCGTGATTCACGACCAGCACCTGTTCCAACCGTTGGTGCGCTACGTGCTCACCTTCGAAGGCGCCACGCAGACCGGCGTGCTCTACCTCGTTAATGGTGCGCTGTCGGCGATCAGCGACAACGTCTTTGTCGCCACCGTGTACATCACGGAGGTGTACGGCGCTTTCGAGGCCGGCGAGATCACGCGCGCGCAGTTCGACCGGCTGGCGATTGCCATCAACGCCGGTACGAACCTGGCCAGCGTGACCACGCCGAACGGACAGGCGGCATTCCTCTTCCTGTTGACGTCGGCGCTCGCGCCGCTCATCCGCCTTTCCTACGGCCGCATGGTGTGGATGGCGCTGCCGTACGCGCTCACGCTGTCGCTGTCCGGCCTGCTGAGTGTGGTGTTCCTGATTCCATAGCCGGAGCGACTACCAGTCGGTTTGCCGGTAGTCCTTGAGAAACTGTCCCCAGATGTGCGTGCCGGCTCGCACGCCGGTGATGATCGGGTCGACGATACGCGCGGCACCGTCCACGATATCGAGGGGCGGATGAAAGCGGTGGTTCTCCACCTTGCGCGCCGCAATCTCCGCGGCGTCTTCATCCGTCACCCAGCCGGTGTCCACACTGTTCATGTGGATGCCATCCTGCACATAGTCGGTGGCGGAGGTGCGCGTCATCATGTTGAGCGCGGCTTTGGCCATGTTCGTATGCGGATGACGCGTGGTCTTGCTGTTGCGATAGAACTGTCCTTCCATCGCCGATACGTTGACGATGTGCTTGTCCCGCTCCGGCGTGCGCAGCATGAGCGGTTTGAGTCGCGCGTTGAGAATGAAGGGCGCGATCGCGTTCACCAACTGCACTTCGAGCAGCTCCACGCTCGGCACTTCGTGCAGGAGTAGCCGCCACGAGTTGCGTTCCCGCAGGTCGATCTGCTGCAGGTCCTGGTCGAGTTCACCAGCAGGGAAGAGCGAATGGTGCTCGAGCAGGTCGTCGGGCAGCAAGGGCACCTGTGAGAGCGCGGCGGCTTGCGTGAGGCCGAGGTGTTCGGCGGTGACACGCTGCGCCGTGGCGCTCGAGTCTGAATGTTGCGAAGAGACGTTCAAGGCTGACCGCTGGAGCGTCACGTCTCCCTCCGCCAGCAGACGCGCGCCGCGCCATGCTTCGTAGGTACCAAGCAGCTTGCGCGCGGCCGGCGAGAGCGTGGTCACGCAGGCCGACTCCTGCTCCATCATGTGCGCGTAGAACGCCGGCGGACGGCGCACCGTCTGACACGCGTTGTTGATGATGAAGTCCAGTCGTGATTCTGTCTCGAGCAGCGTGCGGCAGAACGCCTCCACACTTGGCGTGTGGCGAAGGTCCAGTCCGAACACTTCGAGACGATCGCTCCATTCGTTGAAGTCAGGCTCGGCGGCATAGCGCGCGGCGGAATCCCGCGGGAAGCGCGTGGTCACGAGCAGACGCGCACCGCACCGCAACAACTTGAGGCCGGCCTGATACCCGATCTTCACGCGTCCGCCGGTAAGCAGCGCGGTGCGTCCCGTGAGATCGGCGAGCTCGGTGCGCTTGGCGAAGTTGAAGTCGCCGCACGGAATGCACATCTGGTCGTAGAAATGGTGCACGGCGGTGAACTTCTGCTTGCAGATGTAGCAGTGCTGCGGAACCGCGGCCTGTGCGATGGCC
>JBBQNT010000090.1:0-13278 GCA_038330215.1 Gemmatimonadales bacterium | reverse complement strand
ATGGTCGCACCGCTGCTCGACAGCATTGTGAAGTCGCGTGGTGGCACAGGCGCACCGACCAGTGCTGATAGTACGGCGCTTCGCGGCGCCATTCAGGGCATCATGAACCGCACGTTCGCGGCGGCACCGGCGCCGAGTGCGTCGAACGCCAACGCGGCCGTGTCGGAAGGGGCGCAGTGCCATGACATCACCGTGTATCCCGCGCTCGGCCTGGCGGGCGGCGCGTGTGAAGGACACGGTCTGCTGATCGACATCAGCGATCCGGTAAATCCGCGTCGTCTTGACGCTGTCGCCGATTCCAACTTTGCCTACTGGCACTCCGCCACGTTCAACAACGATGGCACGCAGATGCTGTTCAGCGACGAGTGGGGCGGTGGTGGCGGTCCGAAGTGCCGCGCCGGCGATAAGCCGGAATGGGGCGCGAATGCGATTTTCGCGATCGAGAACAAGAAGCTGGTGTTCAAGAGCTACTACAAGCTGCCGTCGTATCAGTCGGAGACGGAAAACTGTGTGGCGCACAACGGTTCGCTGGTTCCGGTGCCGGGGCGCGACATCATGGTGCAGGCGTGGTATCAGGGCGGCATCTCGGTGTTCGACTGGAGCGATCCTGCGAAGCCGTTCGAAATCGCGTCGTACGACCGTGGCCCGATTGACAGCACGCGTCTGGTGAGCGGCGGTTCGTGGTCGGCGTACTGGTACAACGGTGCGATTGTGAGTTCGGAAATCGCGCGTGGTCTCGATGTCGCGGAACTCGTGCCGAGTCAGTATCTCACGCAGAACGAGATCGATGCGGCCAAGACGGTGAAGTGGGAGTATTTGAACGCGCAGGGTCAGCCCAAGATCGAGTGGCCGCCCAGCTTCCCGCTGGTGAAGGCCTACACCGATCAGCTTGAGCGCAAGGGTTGTGTGAGTGCGTCGCGCATTTCGACGATTCGTTCGGCGATTGCGGGTGCCGAGCGTGCGACGGGTGCCGAGCGGACAACAGCGCTGACTCGGCTGGAGTCGGATATTGAGCTCGAGCGCAGCTGTGATGCGAAGAAAGTGGATCTGATGAAGAAGGCGTTGCGTGATATGCGGACGCAGATGATGTAAGGCGGTCGTACTCGCGATTTGGGATCCAACGCAACTCGAACCCCCTCGGCTCTGCAGACGCAGGGTCGAGGGGGTTTGTGTTTGCAGCACTCGGACGTCGCGTCCGAATGTCCTGTCGCGCAACGGGTGGCGCCGACCGAGCCCGCCCGCCGTCCGGTCGTCGCGTGGCGGGCGGACCACGCGGTATACTCACCAGACCCCGACTGAACTTCCTGCTGGGCATGGAGCCTTCCCAGTGCCGTCTCCTCCTTTCGCGCCGAACGCCATGCCTTTTCTCCCTAAGAATGCCGCCGCTCGGGCGCGAGTCGCCGTCGCCGCAGCTGTGGCTCTTCTCGGCATCACCCCCGTCTTCGCAGTGGCGCAAGCCAAGTACGTCGCCCCGGATCAGTCGACGATCCGCACCTACATGGAAGCGAAGCCGGGGCAGGCGAACACGAAGGTCGTACGCGTCGAAAACCTGTCCACCGTTCCCATCGTTGTCACGCAGGTCGTGCTCGTCAACTGCAACAACGTCGGGTACGTGTGCGGCATGAACGAGATGGAAACCACCATCGAACCCGGGAAGCGCAAGACCGTGCTGGAGGTGGAGCCAGCCGTCATCTCGCGCGCCGTCAGCTTCGGCTACCGGTTCCAGTGGCGACACAAGTCCAGGGAAGCTATTCTCGGCACGCTGGCCAACGCCGGTGACTCCGCGGCGGCACTACGGCTCGCGCAGGTTCAGAGCGCCGAAGCCGCGCGCGCCGCGAGTGCTCGTCCGGGGGAAGCGGAGCTGTATTCCCGCGGGCTGGTTGCCTTTGGCGGCAAGGTCGCACTGCTTCGTGCCGATCCCGATACCGTGGTGATTCCCGTCGGCAGCGCGATCACGACCAGCATGCTGCGCATTATTGCCGTCGACTCGAGCGGTGAATCGTTGGGGCGACTACGCTCCTCGTTCCGATTCTCGCTTGAGCGGGGACCCGCCGTGTCGCTCGCCCGACCGGACTCGCTGCTTGGACTGGCGCCGGGTCGGCAGACCCTCACCGTGCGGCTGCCGGCCGAACTGTCAGCGGGGCGGGCCACGCCGTTCAGCGATGTGCGCTTCACGATTATCGTGCGCTGACGTTGCAGACGCGCCGCGGCAGGTTGGGTGTACGGCGCGGCGCTGAAGCTCCTTGGTTGACGCCGCGATACACGCGTTATTCGAACCGCTACGTGTCAAAGAGCTCTGAGACAAGCGTCGCGCGCTCAACATGAAGATGTAGCGCTATTTCGGTGAGAATGCTGCCCAGTGTGCCGACGCGTCGACTGTCATGATCGGGAATCGTGACGTGGTGTTGCCCACCGCGTTGAGTCGTGAGGCGCAGATGGCTGCCCGCTTCGCGGGAGATGGTGTATCCGTACGCGCGCTAAGCGTGCGCGAGCGCTCGACCTGAGAGATCGCGAGGCAGTCTCACACGCTACGCTGCGATGATTTCATCGCGCACCATGTGCAGCCGAATGACCTTGGGCCGCTCGGCGTCCTCATAGTGGCACCGCACCGCGTCGCGAACAGCTTCGCGCAGCTCACCCATGTTATCCGCTTCCGTCACGATCGATGCGCCAACGGCGCGCGCGGTGTAACCGCCTTCGACAGCTTCCTCGACAATGAACAGGATCTCGATCATCATCACTCCCCGGTGTGTGTGTGCAATCTAGCAGTCAGGCGCCGAGGTGCGAGCGCGGCAATGAAATGGCGGCTCCGCCCTACCGCATGCCCGCACCCCACGCCGTAAATCCCGGCGACACCCGCTCGAGACGCTGCAGCAGTTCGGCTTCCGACGTCACGGGCTCGCTGCGTGCCGGCAAACACCCAGAAGCTGCCAGGTCGGAACACCTGAAAAGCGGCCGCGGCACGTAGGCGTTCCATTGCATCCTTGAGGCACTTCACCTTCGAGGATGGCGATGGGCAACTACCTGCAAATGGCGAAACGGCAACAACTTCACGCATTGCTGCAGCTCGGCTGGAGCTACCGACGTATCGGAGCGGAGACGGGCGTCCGCCGTGAAACCGTCAGTCGGTAGTCGACGCCCCCGACGCGTAGCCCCTGTCACGGCTCAGGCTGCGACAGAATATCGAGAAAAAGCGCGACAGCTTATAGAGAACTCACAGCTGCGGAACGCACCTCACCCGGCCCGCTTCCTCACCGTACGCGCGAGGAGATTACTCGCCCAGTTGCCACGTCCAGCGCGTACAGAAACGGGTCTCCCCTGATGTCATTCACGACAACGCGTTGCCGTGCCGCACCATATCGGCGGGCCGTGCATCGGTTCGCGTGCTGGAGCCCGTAGGATTCAGCGTGACGGTAGCATTGGGCACGCGAGCGGAGTCACCGACCAGAACGATGCCACGAAGTTCGCTCGTCACGCCTTGACCGAGCAACGATAGCGTCGGTGTAGCTATGGCGACTGCGGCCAGCGATAGCGTTCTGATTAAAGGGTTCACGATCCGCTCACCTTACTGATGTGCCCTCGATAATTCGACCAAAAACCGTCGGCAACGCGTCGGTGCTGTTGCAGGCCACCAGTACACGCTTGCGGGAGAATGCTGATGCCGACGCCGTTATCGAACCGTTGGTGGGGAGTCGCGGCGATTCGTACAGCTGCGAGCATGTTTCGAGTCCGCTCGTTGCAGCTCTACCCCAAGTACGACCGACCTCATGGCCTGGCGTCGATCTGTCGGCTGCAGCGGCCGTTGCCTTCGGTAGAAGCCGTCTGTTACGGAAGTGATTCGTCATGATGGGCCACAGCGCGTTGGAGCACGTCGAGGACCCAACGCTGGACTAGGTGAGTTCATGCAACTCCGAGCGCCTGCCGGAACCGCTCGTCTACTCTCCGCTCGCCGATTTTGAAGCGCAGTATCACACCAGCGCCTCGGACCTCGCCGAGTTAGTGCTCAAATACTACCGTCTCCTCGATTCCCAGCGCAATACACTCCAGTAACTGGGCTGCTCTTGTGCAAACGAACATCCAGCACCTTTTGTTGCGCGTTCTGTTCTCTTACGCGCGTCCGCTCCGGTAAACAGACGTAGTCAACCTGTTGCACTTACCAGTTGGATTCACTGAGGCAACCGATTCAGTGTCACAGGTTCTCCTGCCGCCGCACTGCCACTCCGCCTCGATCGGGTCAAAAGCTGCAGCTCGTCCTCAGACGTCTCTACGGTATAGAAATACCGGTTTGACACGGCGACCAGACGAACGTTCGGCGGCATCTCGTAGCGCGCGAACACCGTTCCGTCCGCGCGCAGCACATCCCACTGACTGTGTGCATTCGCTACGTCTCGGTTCACGGGAATCCAGAGCATGTCGCCGTCATTCAGCAGTCGTCGTGTGCGGTCGGCGGCGACGGGCGGGAACGACGTCGGTGCCTCGGGAACGCGGACCTGCGAGCTTGAAAGTCCGCCGGCCATGCTCGGCCCTCTCGTAAACATCTCGAGCAGAGCGCCTCGAGCGGAGTCCACAAACTGCTGCCATTCCGCCGACGCCAGCGGACGTGTAGAGTGAGCAACCGGCCGCGACGCACTCGTCTCGCCACGCTCGGGGTAGACGGTCAACGTATACGCCTGCTCGTCCACAATGATCACTGTGCCGTCTGAGAGCACGCCCCAAACATCGCTCACTTCAAACGGGCCGAGCGGAAGATCGTACTCAAGGCGGCCCGCCACGAGTCGTCCGCGGTACACGCCGGCGGGCCGCACTTCCGCGATCGTATCGAAGCGCGAGAGCGAGATGTTGAAGCGAATGAGCACCTGACGCTCCTGCTCAGGCGGAAGCGGCTCCAATCCCACGGGAGTGCGCGGACGCACGCCGTAGATGTAGCCACGTCCGTCGTATGCCGCCGGCTGGGGAGGCCACTCATCGAATGTCGGGTCGCTCGCTGCGGACGCAGCAACGCGAGGCAATTCGAGCGTGTGCGTACCCAGCGGCACGCCGCTCGTTGACAAGAGAGCAAGACGCGGTTCGGGACCGGTACTCGCGATGACAATCGTGTCTCCTCCAAGCCGGAGGATTGACGCGGGTGATCGGTACTCGCCCGGCCCATCGCCGCTGCGGCCAAATGGAGCGCGCGATCCACTGGAGAAGTCCACCATCCACACGCTTTGCTCCGGCACATCATTCACGAGCACCAGCGAGTCATCAACCTCAACTAGGTCGCCAACGGAGGTGAAGCGCTCAAAGATTCTTTCGTTGGCACTTGCGAGCGGCAGACGCTCAATCGCCAAGCGCGCCTGTGCGCTGTCATCGGTCGAGGCGGTGCACGCCGCGAGGCAATGCAGGGTTCCCAGACCGCAAAGCACGGCGCTCTGCCTCGAAATCCTTGGGCCCATGTCAACACTCCTTTACGTCACGAGGAAAGGCGTTGCGGTTGCGCGGCGGCGAGGCGTCGCGATATCAGGCGATTCGCTCGAGCTCGAGCAACGTGCCGTCTACCGATAGAATGCCCGCGCGAGATCAACTGCGCCGTCTCGGCGTGGCACGCCGACGGCTCGATGTTGAGCGAGACGCATCTGCGGCACATGAGCGCGTACTCCGGCTGCTGGCGAGCAGACGCCCACTCCGACTCAAAAACAGCATCGGAGTCGCAGAGCGCGCAGAAACTGAAGAACGTGAGGGACATCCCGAGCCGCTCGCTGAACAAGGCGTCAAATGGCGTCGAGAGTCGAGCACGACGGGATTGATGAGCGAACAGGTTTCGTCAGGATATGCTTGTGACATACAGCGATTCTACGCTCGCGCGCGGCAGCTGCGCAAATCGTGCGGCAGTCGTCATCACGCTTCGGCGCAACAGCCTGCCCGCTAGTCGACATGGTTCGGTTACTAACCGCACCCAGCAACCAAGGCCTCCATGGGCAATGTGTCGGCGTTGTACGGCCGCGTCGCGCGGCGCTCATGCCGAACGCTCACCGCATGCCCGCCCCCCACGCTGCAAAGCCCGGCGCAATCTGCTCCAACCGCTGCAGCAACTCCGCCTGCGAAGCAACCGGCTCCGCCCCTTTTGGAAACGCATCGCGCAGTGACCGCAGCACCTCGAGCCCGAACCCATCGTACACCTGCGCAATGCTCTGCTGAAAGCGCGCCTGATACCACACGTAGTTGCGCGCGCCCACACCGAAGTACAGCTGCTCAAACGCCTCGAGCGTGCGATGCTCGGGCTCTACCGCGTCCACGTAGCCCTGCAGCACGCCCTCCCACAGGTGCGCGTCGAGCGGACGATGCGCGCGCAGAAACGCGTAGCAGAAGTAGCTCGCGAGCCACTCGTTGAACCACTTCGACTCCACGCGAATGCCATACGCGCCCGCGAACACGTGGCCGAGTTCGTGCAGGCCGACCAGGTCCACATAGCGACGAGACGCCTCGGCCCACGTGCGACCGGACGCCCGCACAAGCGCGCGCGCCGAATCGGAGATGCCGGGTTCGATGGCGAGCGCGTCGTCAGCCGCGAGGTTGTCGTCGGTGGCGGGCAGGAAGGCGACGGGTGGCGTGCCATCGACGCCAGGAATGCCGTAGGGTTGTTCCCGTATCACGCGCTCCCACGCGGGTCGCTCGAGCACGGCGAGCGTCAGTTCCGGCGTGACGCCGAGCGAATCGGCGAAGAACCGGAGCGCGTCCTGCACCAGCGTGCGCAGGCGAATCGCCTTGGCCTCGTGGCCGACGTCATAGTAGACGGTGAGGCGGTCGGTAGAGCTGGGGATGTTGAGGGCGCGGATGCGGGCGAGAAGCTGGGCGGGTGCAACCGGCGTTGCCGGTTGCGAGGTCGCGGGGGCGGACTGAGAGGACGCGGAGGCGCGGGGCATCAGCGGGGAGAGGCTCAGTAGCGCGAGCGCGAGTGCTGGGAAGGTGATGGGAGTGGTCATGCGAAGCTCGGGAGTTGTGAGACGGTGGGTCGGGACGGGGCGGCGGTCTTGTCGTGCTTGGCGGTGGACGCTTGTTTCCCGGATAGCATGAGCGGTGGGCGCAACCGGGGCGTGATCGCGCCGTGATCTGTGGCCGGTCGCTTCACACTTCCCGCCTTTCCGTGCGATTCTCCGACACGATTTTCCCTCCGGCATGATTTCGCTGAATGCGCTGGGCCCGCTCGACGTGCGGGAGCCGTCGCGTGGCTCGCTGGCGTCGCTGCTGTCGCAGCCGCGCCGCGTGGCGCTGCTGGTGTACATCGCGGTAGAGGGCGGCGAGGGGTTCGTGTCGCGCGACCAGTTGCTGGCGATGTTCTGGTCCGAATCGGACGACAGCCGAGCGCGGGCCTCGCTGCGGCAGGCGCTGGCGTTTCTCAGACGGGTGCTCGGGACGGACGCGCTGCGCACGGTCGGTGATGACGGGGTGGGGCTGGATGTCGCGGTCGTCACCACCGATGTGCTGGCGTTTCGGCGGGCAGTCGCTGACCGGCGCACGGCCGACGCCATGGCGCTCTATCGTGGCGCGTTTTTGCAGGGATTTCTGGTGGACGAGGCGCCCGCGTTTGAGCAGTGGGCCTCGGGCGTGCGGGAGGCGCTCGCGCGGGATGCAGTGCTGGCCCTGAATGCGTTGGCGGCTGACGCGCTGGAGCGACGTGACTGGGCCGGAGCGATCTCGTCGGCACGCCGCGCGCAGGAGACTGCGCCGCTGAATGAGCAGGTGCATCGCCGACTGCTGGAGGCGTTGGGCGCGTCGGGGGAACGCGCCGAGGCGCTGCTGGAGCACGAGCGGTTCGCGTCGCGGTTGATGGGCGAACTGGAGGTGAGGCCGTCGGCGGAGACGCTGGGGTTGGTGGCGGAGATGCGTGGTGCGCGTACGGCTACCGCTGACGTGCGCGGTGAGCTCCCCGAGTCCGCTGCGGCCGCACCAGGTGCGTCGCAGTCGAGCGACGCGATTCCAGCGCCGACGCCCTACGCGCCGCCAGAGCGTGGGCAGCGCTCAGGCGCGCAATCTCCGTCCGTTGTCAGGAACGACGCCGGGGTCGAATCGCGCGGCGGCGCGCGTCGCACCACATCGCTGCTTCTCCGGGCAGCGTTGCTGCTCGCTGTTGTCGCCGCCGGCGTGTTCTTGTTCACGAGCGAGCGCGCGTCTGAACCGGTTGCGCAGCAGCCCGCAACAGCAAGCGCCTCGCGCATCGCCGTGATGCCGCTCGACAATCAGACGCGCGATACGTCGCTCGGCCCGGTCGGTCGCATGGCCGCCGACTGGATCACCGAAGGCATCGCGCGCGTGGACGGCATGCAGGTGGTGCCGGTGACCGTGATGCTCGCCACCGAGCAGTCGCTGCGCGATACGCTCGATACATCATTGCGTGATGCGTGGCAATCCGTGGCGAACGACGTTGGCGCAGCGATGGTGGTGCGCGGCACGGTGTATCGTGACCGCGAGACGCTGCACTTTCAGGCCAGTGTGGTGGACGTGCAAAGCGGCAGCATTGTGCGCGCCGTGGAAATGGTGAGTGTGCCGGTGGACAGCGTGATGGCTGGCATTGATCGGTTGCGCACACGTGTGCTCGCTGCGATCGCACCGCTCGCCGATTCCACGACGCATTTGCGACGCGCGATCGCACCACCGAGTTATGAGGCGTATCGCGCCTATGTAGCGGGGCTGGAAACGTTTGTCGGCGGTGACCCGGCCGGTGCGCTGCGACATTTCGAACGTTCCGCAGCGGTAGACAGCACCTATCCCATGCCGCGCATCGCATCGGCTATCATGCTGCTCAATCTCGGCGACGCGAATGCTGCGGCACGTTTGATCACACGGTTGCAGCGCGAGCGTGACCAGCTCGGTCCGCTCGAGCTCAGCACACTCGACATGACGCGCGGCCTGCTGGCGGGCGATCTCGCGATCGCCTACGACGCCGCAGTGCGACAGGCGCGCGTCGCACCGGGCACCATCGGCGAATACATGGTGGCTGAGCTGGCACGCAAGATGAATCGTCCGAGCGAGGCAGTGAGCGTGCTGCGCGCGCTCGGTCCGGACCGCGGAGAACTGCGCGGTTGGCGTCCGTACTGGCGTGAACTCACCTTCTCGCTGCACATGCTGGGCGAGCACGCCGAGGAACTTGTAGCGGCGCGGGAAGCGCAGCTCCGATATCCCGGTGACGCGGAAGTGCTCGTGTACGTGGTGCGTGCGCATGCTGCTCGCGGCGACACGGCGGCGATCGCCTCGGTGCTTCGCGCAGCGGAGTCCACATCGCTGCCGGTGAACGACCTCGCGTCGCTGCGCGTTGCAGCGGCCACAGAACTCGCGGCGCATGAGGCATCCGTCGCGCCAGGATTTGCGAGCGCGATGGTGTCATGGATAGACGCACTCGATACGCCGACGCGAGAATCGGCGGCGATGCGCCGAATGCATGCGCGCGCCCTGCAGCTCGCCGCCAACCCCGATCGCGCGCTCCATGTATTGCGGCCCTTGTTGGGCGCGCCGCAGCCGCTGTTCACCGATCTCGGCCTCGCCGGCGTGAGCGCCGCCGCTTCCGGAGACAGTGCGCGCGCACGCGGCATGATGCAGCGCATCCAGTCTCGCGCCGACGCGCTCAACGCCGACGAGCGCGGCATTCTATGGGGAACGCCCACGTACTGGCGTGCAGCGATTGCAGCGCAACTCACCGACTCGGCACTCGCGCTGTCGCTGTTGCGCCAGGCGAGACGCGAGGGGCTCGGTATTGAGCCGGCCATACACGCCCAGCCGGCGTTTGCGCGTCTGCGCAACTGGCCGCCGTTTGCGGCGCTGCTGGTTCCGGCAGTCGGTGATCGAACCGCCGGAACCACGCCACCGATCAGCCGATAACCTTGGGCTTGAGCGGCTTGGTGCCGTTGAGACGCGGACGCGGACCGTTGCCGATTTCCACGGTCAGGTCACGGATGAAGCGCGTGATCCTGGAGTAGTTCGTGTAGTCGATGAACTCCGGTTCGTCGCTCGGCTGGTGATAGTCGCCGTGCAGACCTGTAAAGAAGAATGCGATGGGCACACCTTGCCGCGCGTAGTTGATGTGATCGCTGCGGCTGTAGATGTTGTTGTAGCCGCCCCAGTCGATCGGATCATCGAACTTGTAGTCGAGCGAAAGCGGCGTGGGCTGCTTCTTGTTGACGGCTTGCACGGTCTCGCCCAGGTCCTTCGAGTCGAAGAAGGAGCCCACGACACCTACATAGTTGTCACCGCCGCCGGGCAGGTCTTCGGCGCGACCTCGGCCGATCATGTCGGCGTTGAGTGCGGCCACGATGGAGTCCACGGGAACCGTGGGATGGCGCATGTAGTACGCAGACCCGACCAGTCCGCCTTCTTCGCCCGTGTGCCAGACGAAGAGCGTGGAACGCTTCGGCTTGACCGGCATGGCCATCATGGCTTCGGCAATCTCGAGCACGGCCATGGAGCCCGAGCCGTCGTCATCGGCACCGTTGTTGATGGAGTCGATGCGCGGCGTGGGGTGCACGCGGCGAATGCTGTCCATGTTCACGCGGAACGCCTGAATCGCCTCGATCGTGGGCTGCTTCATGCCGTTGGCGATCTGCCAGCGGATCTTCTGGTCGTTGAAGGCCTTGATGGAGTCCTTGTCCACGTGGCGTGAGAAGCCCACGTGATCGTTGTGCGCGCCCACGGCCACGTACTGGTTGCGCAGCACGGGATCGCTACCGGGAATGACCGCGACCACGTTGCGTCCGTAGTTGGTGGGCAGCTCCACGAAGTCGAGCATGGCGTTCACCACCCCGCCCGACGTGCCGGCGGAGAGGCCATTCAGATTCGGGCGCGAGAACAGCCGGGCCGCTGCCGCCGACGTAATACGGAGCTGCGCCGGCGGCATGAGCGCGTTGAGCTGCTGCCTGAGCAGTGCCATGGAGTCGACGGAACCGTTGGCCGTCGCGGCGCGCGGAACCGACGGCTGCGACGCCACGGCGGGATTGTTGATGGCCGCACGGTCAGCGGCCGAGAGCGCGTCGAGGTCGACTGTGGCCACGGCGACGGCGTCCTCGAAGCGACTGGCGGCTGCGGCGCCGCCGCGCGGTCCACCGAAGGCGCGCGGCCCCTGCGGACCACCCGCACCGATGCTGCCGGGCGCGGGCAGCAGCACCACGAACTTGCCGGCAGCCTGCGCCGCCGAGATCTGCGTGGTGGTGTCTCCCTGCGTTCCGCCAAAGATCACGTCGGCATTCACGATCGCGCGCGGGGCGCGAGCACCGGGCACGGCGACGAATCCGTCGTTCCACTCGATGGGGTTGCCATTGACGGTGAGACGCGAGCTCGACGTGTACATGCGCAGCCGATACGGCAGGACCTGGAAGTAGGTGCCATTGTCGCCGGCGGGCAGCAAGCCGAGTCGCTGCACCTCGGCGGCGATGTAGTCGGTGCCTTTCTCATTGCCGAGCCGTCCCACCTGCCGCCCCATCATGGAGTCGTCGGCGAACTGGTAGAGACGGATCTGCAGGTCGCGCGGCGTGATGTCCGCGGCGGTGGGCGCCGGCGCGACCGTCGCGGGGTTGCCATGGCGATTGACGGCCTGGGCGTGCGCGAATGACGGCGCGAGGACGCCGGCCAGCAGGAATGCGACGCGGGGTATTGTGAACGACTGCATGGGCGGAGTTTGGGGGGAGGGCGGTGCCAACTATGCACGTTACGTGGTGATGACGAAGGGTGCTGCACTAGCAATGGCGCTGGATGGACGATCGGCTACCGCTCACTACGGCTTGTGCACCGTAAACTTGAACCGCTGCAGCACCAGATCGCACACCGCCTTATGATTGCGACGGCCAGGCTCAAATGCCGTGGCATGGATGAACTTCCGGACGGTGCGTTCAAACACCGCATCCGAATGTCCCGCCGATTGGGTGAACTGTTCACGCACGGTGCCGTCAACGTTCACGAGATACCGCATGAACACCTCGCCGTCGCGACGCTGCTGCACCGCCACGTACGGATATTGGGGGCTTGCCTTCCGATCGATCGGACGAGGCGGACGATCTGCGTCGCTGGAGACGTAGCCCCATTCGCCTGACTCGCTGCTGGCGATGCGAAAGCCGAGCCTGTGCACCGTTTCGCGATCGACGTCAGGCGCGAGCGTATCGGGCGGCGACTCAAGCGGAAACGCACCGAACATGGTGAACTTGAGCCGATAAACGCCCGCGGGAGGTGAGGGGATCATGAACGCGCCATCGCTCAGCGTGCGTGTACGCGTCACCACTTCACTGTCGTTTCGCACGAGCGACACATCGATGCAGGGCAAGGCATCACCGGATTTCTCGTCGAGGGCGATGCCGGCGATCATGCCCTGTCCTTCCAACGCGAGCGGCGCCACCATCGCCAGGCCCATCGTCGCAATCATCACGTGAGTTGCGAGGCGCATCAGCCGATCACGACCCCGCTGCACGCGCCAAACCCGATACGCACGGCACCGTCCCGCTGCGCGAATGCACGCAGTGTGACCTCATCGCCGTCTTCGAGAAACCCGCGCGTTTCACCGTTGGGTAACGCGAGCGGTTCCGCGGCGCGTTTGGTGAGCTCGAGCAGGCAACCGGCCTCATTCGCACCCGGTCCCGATACGGTGCCGCTGCCGAGCACATCGCCCGTTCGCAGGTTGCAGCCATTGCTCGCGTGGTGCGTGAGCATCTGGCCAAGTGACCAGTAGAGATCGAGAAAACGACCGCGCGAAAGCTGCACCGGCGCGAGCCCGTCATCACGCATGCTCGCAGAACGGAAATACACCTCGAGCGTAAGGTCGAAGCCGCCGCGCGCGCGATCCTGCGCGTCGAGCAGATATGGCAGCGGCGCTGGATCGCCGGCGGCGCGGGCAGCAAGCGGCGCGCGAAACGGTTCGAGCGCATCGAGCGTGACCACGAACGGACTCACCGTGCTGGCAAAGTTCTTCGCGAGAAACGGACCAAGCGGCTGATATTCCCACGCCTGCAGGTCGCGCGCACTCCAGTCATTGAGCAGCGACAAACCAAAGATGTGCTGGTCCGCGTTTGCAAGATCGATGGTGGTACCGAGTGCGTTGCCGGGTCCCACCCACGCCGCTACCTCGAGCTCGTAGTCGAGCGAACGCGACAGACCCACCACCGGCACCTCGTCATTCGGACCCTTGCGCTGCCCATGCGGTCGCTGCACCGGCGTACCGCTCACCACGATGCTCGACGCACGCCCGTGATAACCAATGGGCACCCACTTGTAGTTGGGCAACAGCGGATTATCCGGCCGGAACATGCGACCCACGTTGGTGGCGTG
>JBBQNT010000089.1:0-13364 GCA_038330215.1 Gemmatimonadales bacterium | reverse complement strand
ACCCATGCCGTCCGCCGGTACAGCGGTGCTGCCCTCGGCCAGCATCTTGAAGGTGAACAGCAGCACACTCGCCCGGGTGCACAGCGTGCGATCAAGCAGGATTCCACCGTAGAACGGCGAGAAGAACCCATCGATCGCGCTGCTGCTGAACCCGCGCTGCGCCAGCAACTCGCGCGTGGAGACGTTGGCGTATTTCGCGGCGAAACACTCGTCCACCGTCAGCGAGGTGGCCAGCCGCCGCAGTTGCAGCATGCGCCAGAGGTCACCGAGAGACAGCGCACCACCGGTGAGCGATGGCAGCATGAGCGATGGCATGCGCAGCGCGTCGCCTACCATGGCACTCTCGCCCGAGTCGCGCACAATCTGCGCCGCCGGCAGGAACTCGTGAAGGTCGAGCGCCTGGTGGTCCAGATACCCGTTGAGCACGGGATAGGCGGTGAACAGCACCTGAAAGCCGTGGTCAAGACGAAATCCATCCTGCACGGTGGTGCGCACCCGTCCGCCCACTTCCGGAGCGGCCTCGAGCACGAGTATCTGTCGTCCCGCGCGATGCAGGTCGATAGCGGCGACCAGTCCGGCAATGCCGGCGCCGATGATGAGGGTTGAATCGCTTTGCGTGTGCATGCGCATGGAACATAGCCGGACGGATAGCGAAACGGCCCGCTTCTCACCATTGAGAAGCGGGCCGTCTGTCGAACCTGTGCAGGCTGCGCTGCGACTATTGAGCCACGCGCAACAGCAGTTGCGACTAGAAGCGAATGCCGAACGTGATCGGGATATAGCGGGCGTTGAAGTCGCCCTCGCCAAACACGTTCACGAAACGCGCTTCGGCGAACGTGGTGAAGCCGGAAAGATTGAACTCGAGGCCGCCGCCAACGTTCACGCCGAGATCGTTGTTGGAATCCGAGTTGCCTTCACTGATCGACGTACGATAGAGGCCACCGCCCGCCACCACGTAGGGACGAATGCCGCCTTCCGCTGAAACGGTGCCGAGCGGGAACATGACGTTGCCCGTGACGGAAAGCACGTTCAGGTTGAAGCCGCCAACCTTGGCGCCGAAGCTGTCGTAGCCCACATCGCCACGGAATGTGAGGCTGCTCGCGGACGGACGGAAGTACACGTTACCCGTGATGTTGTAGCCGCTGTCGAAGCCATCACCCAGATCACCGATCGGCAGGGACAAACCGCCCATCACACCAACGGAAATGGGACGTGCATCCTGTGCGCTGGCGAGTGCCGGCAAGAGAGCGAGGGCACCAGCAATGCCTGCAAGACGAAGGGTACGCGAATTCATGTCCTACTCCTTTAAGTAAGGTGGGTGGCGCAAGTATCCGTAATCCGGTTCCTGCGCCATGGTCACTGCGTATACCCGCGACCAGAAGTTTCGTGGCAGCGTGGTGACGCAATGTTCGCACATGATGTCACCGCCCAGCGGTTTGCGGTAGTGCGGCTGTGACAAAAGGCACTCCCCCCTCCACCTGCAGCATCAGCATCGAGGCCGCGCAAAGTGGCGAAGGTGGGACCGCCGATGATGCCGATGCGCGCACCGGTGCGTATCATGCCACGCCTACTCCGGTTCCGGTGCCGACCCCACCACGCGCACGGCGGTCACATAATAGTCCGTCTCGGCAAAACATGAGGTCGGCACCCATGGCTTCTCTTCATACGAAATCACAATGCGCTTGCCGTTGGTGGCCTCGATGGCATGTGCGATCGAGTCGCTGCGCACGGAGAACGTAAAGAGCTGGGGCATGCTCCCCGGTATGGTGGAGATCGCCATTTCACCTTCCCACGTCTTGCAGAGCCATCCCTTTCTTGAAATCTTCTGCACAAAGCCGGCGCGCTCGCCACGCGAGTACACGTAGTTGAGTCCGATCGCGGCCCAGATGGCGAACGCCAGCGCTGGCGCACCGATGAGTGCCGCCAGCGTCAGCTTGCCCCAATGACGGCGTGCGAGCGAGGGTGCCGGCCGTGCTGACGATGTCCTCGATGTCGCGCGCTCGGGCGGCGGCGGAGCGCCGTCAGCAGGCGACGGTGGGCCGTCGTCTGGACCGCCGCTCTCCGCGGGCGGCGTGGGATCGTAAGGCTGGTTCATACGTTCAAACTTGGCGGTCCGGCGAGCGGAGGGAAGGGTGCGTGTCGCCTTCGTCGGTGGCTATTTTTCAGCGGCAACCCCGTTTTCCCGTTTCCGAGCTGCGAGTGACGTTCAGATCCCGACGACCGACGGCCACTGTGCTGGTGCGTGGCGTGCCCATCGGTGCAGGCCACCCGGTGGTGGTACAGTCCATGACCAATACCGATACGGCAGACGCTGCCGGTACTGCAGATCAGGTCGCCGCGCTGTTCGAAGCAGGCTCGCAAAAAGTGCGCATCACCGTCAACAACGACGCCGCCGCGCAGGCCGTACCGGAAATCCGGCAGCGGCTTGATGATCGCGGTCTCGATGTGCCGCTCATCGGTGACTTTCATTACAACGGTCACCTGTTGCTCACCAAGTATCCCGATTGCGCGGCGGCACTCGACAAGTATCGCATCAACCCGGGCAATACCGGCACCAAGCATCGCGATACGAACTTCACCACGATCGTGCAGGCCGCCATCGATCATGGAAAGCCCGTTCGTATCGGTGTGAACTGGGGCTCGCTCGACCAGTTGCTGCTTACCGACATGATGGACGCCAACGCAAACAGCGCCGAACCGCGCGACGCGAAGGACGTCTACATGGATGCGATGCTCGAGAGCGCCCTGCGTTCGGCCGCGCTCGCGGAAGAAGTCGGGCTGCCGCACGACCGCATCATCGTAAGCGCCAAGATCTCGGTGGTGCCGGACCTCGTCGAATGCTACCGACGCCTGGCCGCGCGCTGCGACTATCCGCTGCACCTCGGTCTCACCGAAGCGGGCATGGGCAACAAGGGCGTGATCGCCAGCGCGACCGCGCTCGGCATCCTGCTCAGCGAAGGCATCGGCGACACGATTCGCGTGTCTCTCACGCCAAAGCCCAACGGCGACCGCCGCGAAGAAGTGTTTGTGGCGCAGCAGATCCTGCAGTCGCTCGGCTTGCGTTCGTTCGCACCGCAGGTCACGGCGTGTCCGGGATGCGGGCGTACCACGAGCACATTCTTCCAGCACATGGCGGAAGACATTCAGGGCTATTTGCGTGAACAGATGCCCGTGTGGCGCGAAACCCGACCAGGTGTGGTGGAGATGAAAGTCGCGGTCATGGGCTGTGTTGTGAACGGTCCGGGCGAATCCAAGCACGCCAACATCGGCATCTCGCTGCCCGGCACGTTCGAAGAACCGAAGGCGCCGGTGTACGTGGATGGCAAGTTGTTCACCACGCTCAAGGGCGACAACATCGTGCCCGAGTTTCTCGATATCCTCGAGCGGTACGTCAGCACCACCTACGCGTAACGCGCAGCCTACTTCGCTGCGCCCTCGAGGGCGCGCGCCGCCGCCTCGAGTTCGTCGACAATGGGCGCGTTGAATCCCACGGCGCGAAGGCGCTCGCACACACGGCGATACCACCGCACGGTGCCTTCGCGGCCGGCACTGAATCGTCCCCACACGGTTTCCGGAAACGACGTGCGCGCGAGGTCGTACACGATCGTATTCGCGTTGTGCAGCTTGTCCGCGCAGCACACCCACCGCGACGCGTCGCTGGCTGCCTCGAGCCGCGTCAGCACATCCTGCTTGCGGTCGTCCGGCGCCAGTTCCACACCGTCGTCGTCGAGACGCCTCTCAATGACGGCGAGCACGGTGTCGAGTGTGTCTGCACCAAACTTGCGACCGATGCGTTCGTCGAGCATGGACGCCGTCCAGCCTTCGCGCACGCCGTCTTCGACGGTGTCGTGCAGAATGCCGGCAACGACGGTGCGCTCGTCCTGACCGTAGCGCGTGAGAATCACCGCGACATTCGCCGGCTGCGTGAAGTATGGCAACCGCGTGCCCTTGCGCACCTGTTGATCGTGGTGCTTGGCCGCGAAGGCGAAGGCGTGATTGATGCGGTCGGAGTAACCGGTCACCGTCATGTATGCCTCGAAGAGTAGCCGCTCATGGTGCGGCGCAACCAACGCGCGGAAAATGCCCCGCGTCACCCACAATGGCAATGCATCGGGCTACGATGACGACGTCCGGAACCACGCCAGCAACGCCTCGAGTCCCTCGGCGTCGTCTGCGTTGAACATGGCTGGCTCCGCGCTGTCGATATCGAGTACGGCGATGAGCACGTCGTCGGATCCGAACACCGGCACCACGATTTCACTTTGTGAACGTGCGTCGCAGGCAATGTGCCCGGGAAACGCGTGCACGTCTTCCACGACCACCGTGCGGCGTTCGGACGCAGCCGTTCCGCACACCCCGCGTCCGAAGGCGATATCGAGGCAGCCCAGCGTGCCCTGATACGGACCCACCCGCAGCGACCGCCCGGGTTCGGCCACCCGGTAGAAACCGGTCCAGAGATGCCCGAAGGCGTGATGCAGCAGTGCGCTCGTCGTCGCCATGCCGGCGATCGCATCGTCGGTACCGTCGAGCAATATCTGCTGCATATCGCGCAGCCGCGCGTACGCGTCGCGCCTGGGTGTGAGGCGCAGATCGGGAATGACTGGTTCCATGCGGATATCTACTTCACGGTCTGGGTTGGATGGGGTCGCGCTGTGCGCCTGATCGCATGTGCTTGGGTGGACGCAGGGATGGGTGCCGTCACGCTGATCGAGCCGCGGCGATCTGCGCAATCAGCACGAGATCGAGCAGCGCCAGCGCAAGCCCTTGCACCACGATGCCGATGCCCGCGCCGACGCCGCCCAGACGACGCCCCAAACGCCACGCACAGATGGCCAGCGTCAGTCCGATGCCCGCGTACCCGGCATCGAGTCCGACGTTCAGCCACAGCACATTGACGAGCGAGGCGGCGCCGTCGAAATCACGCAGCGCGAGCCCGCGCCACGCCCAGGCGCAGATGGCCAGGTCCACCGCGCCCCACGCCGCCGTCTGGATGGCGAAGTGCGTCAGCAGTGGCGACTGCGTCTGCCGGAGCCGAAGCATTGCGAGCACGAGCGTGCCCACGAGCACACTGGTGCCGCCCCACAGCGCGAGGCGCAGCAGGTGTGCTCGTTCGAGCGTGAGAAGGACATCGGACCACATGCCGGGGAGGCTAGTCGGGGCGACGGGGCGGGCCAAGGGCACGAGACGCGTTGACCCGCGGGCCTTGCGCGATAGCTTCCATGCATGGACCTGCCGCCGTTGCCGACGCACCACGCTCACCGCTCCGCATGAGCGGCGCCGAATCGAATCGGGAGGCACCGGCGTCGACGCCGCTCGCGCCCTCAGCCAGCGACCGCGAAGCGGTGATGTCGGCACTTGGCGACGCATACGCCGCCGACCAGCTGGAGCTTGACGAACTCGAGCGTCGCATGGCCCGCGTCTATCGCGCGACCTCTCACAATGCACTGGCGGACGTGCTGGCAGGACTGGGCCGCGCCAATGTGGCAGTGCCGGCGTCTAGGCGCGCTCCGCTTCGCGACAGCGAGCAGCCGCGCTCCGTGCATGCGGACGAGCGCGCCTACGAGTTCGGCATGGCCACCATCGCACGGCCGGAATCGGTCGCCGAACGCGCGGTGATCATGGCCGTCATGGGCGGCGCAGAGCGAAAGGGCGCATGGGTCGTGCCGCGCACGCTCAAGGTGCTGGCGGTCATGGGCGGTGTGGAGCTCGACCTGCGGGAGGCGCAGTTCGGCGAGGGCGTTACCGAGATCGAGGTGTTCGCACTCATGGGGGGCATCGATATCACGGTGCCGACAGGCCTGCGAGTGGAAACCACGGGCATGGGCGTGATGGGTGGCTTCAGCGTGAATGGTGCCGATGCCGATCCGGGTCCGCACGCCCCGCTGCTTCGCATCAATGGCGTCGCCATCATGGGCGGTGTTGATGCCAAGCTCAAGAAGTTCAAGAAACGCGGCGGTCGCGCACCATAACGCTGCGTACGCGTCGGCCGGCGCGCTGGTTGTCGGCGAGTGTGCGGCGAAGCCAGGCGACGCTGGTGACGCCAGCCGTTACCGCAATCACCACGTCAGCGGGCACGAGCGAATCCGGCCAACGTCCGGGCGTCGCCGGCAAGACGACCACAGTCAGGTCATGCCGGTCCATGAGCCGCTGCAGATCGGGTGCGAGCCGCTCCAGCGCCGACGACGCGCTCGTGGTGATGCCCGCCGTGAGCGCGGACAGAGCGCGATCGCGCCCGGTGGGCACGGTCGTCAATGCGCCAGACAGCTCGAGTCGCTCACGCGCGACGTCGGCGAGTCCGGCAGCGTCGGGCTTCTCGATCACGGACGCGAGCGGCCGTGCGAGCACGTCTCCGTCCACCAGCAGCACGTCTCTCGACGATTCCGCCGCGGCAGCGCCGATCTGCAGCGCGAGACGTGCCGCGCTCATGGGATCATCACCGAACACTCCGATGCGTGACACCGACTCGGCCATGGCGCTGATTTGCAGGTAGACCCGCTGATACGCCGACGTGCGATCGAGCAACACGCCCGGCACGACCTGATCACTCGCTCGCCGCTGCATCGCACGAGGAGCCGCGCGTATCTCGGTCACCACGGCGCTGTCGATTCTGGCACGGGACACGATCGCCATCACATCCGTGCGGCCAGCGATGCTCGGCTGCCGCCACTCGGCGATCAGCGCCGCGACGTAGCCGAGCGAAAGCGCGAGCACGAGCGTCGCGGCAAGCATCGGGAGCACCGGAACACGCAGTGGTTCCGAGCTGCGAAGTGATTGCTCCTGCAATGCGCGTGCCGCGTTCCACTCCGACGCACGTCGGAGCGATGTGGCGATCACGTCGAGCGAATCGGTGAGTGCGCGGAGCTCGCTTTGCTCAGTGCGCAGTGTGCTCTCGGTGTTGGACGTGGGTGCTGTTCCTGAGGTGTTCGCGCCGTCGGGATAGAGCGTGCGCGTCACTACCGAGTCGAGTCGGTCGCCCAGTTGCTGCACGCGTTCCTGCAGCGCGAGATAGCGTTGGTCGGGCGTGCCAAGCGACGCGATGCCCGCGCGCTCCTGCTCCGCGGTGCGCAACGAGTCGGCGAGCGCCTGCACGACGGCGTCGGTGGTGAGTGCGGGATCTGCGGCGAGCGACAGATAGCCGTCAACGAGCCGTGTTGTGCGCGCCAGTTGCAGTCGTTCGGCGAGGCGCGCGCTGATCGTGTCACCAACGAGCAGGCGCGAAACGCCCGACACATCGCTGACGGACACCGCGAACATCGAATCGCGCTGCCGCTGCACGCGCGCCGATTCCATCCGCTCGGTGGTCGATTGCACGCTGGCGCTCAGGCGACTGTACGCTCCGTGCAGTGCCGCGGTATCGATGGCGGGCGGCAGGGTGTCGAGTCGAGCGCGGAGCGCGCGCTCGGCTTCGCGAGGCACGACCAGGAGCACGAACGCGCTGCCCACCGCCACCACACCCGCGACAAGCGAGATCAGGCGCCAGCGATAGCTCGCGTTGCTGGCACGGGCAGTCAGCCACGCGACGCGCTGCGGTTCAGTGTGAGGTGCTACGTAGTTCGGCGTCACCATCGGAAATCACGCCGAACGGACGCGGAATTTCAAACGCGGGGACCGGCCTGAGCCAATCCCCGCGTTCGTAAATACTCGCCAATGCGTCACCGCATCCCAGGCGATGCACGCCCGGGCGACGGACTACTGCGTGACCGTCACCTTACCACGCATGCCCATCGCGAGGTGCGGCGTGCAGAAGTACTCATACGTGCCCGGGGCCACGCCCGCGAACGAGATCGTGTAGTCTTCGCCTTCGGTCAGCATCATCGGGCCCATCAGCTCGGCGGCCTGGTTCGGCATGTTGGCCATGAGCTGCGACTTCACGTCGGCTGGCAGCAACGTCGCGTCAAACGCCACGTTGTGCGGGCCGCCGCTGACCATCATGAACTTGATGCCGTCGCCCTGCTTGATCGTGATCTCGGCCGGGTCGTACACATAAGCCTGAGCGGAGTTGATCAGCATCTTCACTTCATGGATCGTGCCCGTGATCGCCTGCGCGGCACCGGCGTCCATTCCCATTGCAGGCGCTCCCGCGGCCGGCATATCAGCAGCCGGCGCATCCATCTTGTCCGCCGCCGTATCTCCACCACCGCAAGCGGCCAACAGCACGGCCGCACTCGTCACCACATATCCAAGAAACCGCATTTCGAGAGGCCTCCAGAGCCTGATCGACAGAAGAACCTACGTACACAGGCAATCGCCTGCGCTCGCAGAATCCCTGCGAGACTTGTGAATATATTCACAAACCCATGCGCTGGTAAAGGGTTCCCGGCAGCAGACGCACTCTGGTGATTGCGCTCACAGGCGGCCAGTCCCTTGACCGGGCCCCCAGTGCGGACTAGCCTTGGGGCATGTCAAGCAAGCGTCAGCACCACCATCACGTGCATCACGGACACGGCCCGACGGGTCGCGGCCACATGTGCGTGTTGTCGGAAGCCTGAACGCTCGCTTCCAGCACGTCGTGCGGAATGCCGCTGGCCCGTCCTCCCCAGGACGGGCCTTTTTTGTGTCCGGCGCCGTCCGTGGGGTCCTTGGGGGAACTACAACGCCCTCAGCCGTCCTTTCTCAGAACTTCCCATGCTCCGAATCGCGCTGCCCAACAAAGGGCGCCTCAGTGAAGAAACCCGCGCGCTGTTCAACGACGCCGGCCTCGAAGTCCGGGCCGCCGGTGAACGCGCCCTCACCGCCTCACTCGGCGGCGAGTTCGAAGCCATTTTCGTCCGGGCGCAAGATATCCCCGAGTTCGTCGCCGACGGCGCGGCCGATGCCGGCGTCACGGGCTGGGATCTCGTGAATGAATCGGGACGTGCTCTCGCCGACCACCTGGATCTGGGGTTCGGCCGCTGCCGACTGGTGGTGGCCGCCAAGGATGATTCCGGCATCACGAGTGTGGACCAGATCGGCAGCGACGGCGCGAAGGTCCGCGTGGCGTCCGTCTTTCCCCGCATAACCGCCCGCTTCTTCGCCGATCGCGGCCGACCGGTCGATGTGGTGCCGGTGTCCGGCGCCGCCGAAATCGCGCCCCATCTGGGCATCGCGGATATCGTGGTCGACCTGACGTCCACCGGCTCCACGCTCAAGATGAACGGACTGCGCGAGATTGAGACGGTGCTCGAGAGCTCGGCGCGCCTCATTACAGCGCCGGAGGGTCCGCGAAATGGAGACGCGGCACGTGGCGAGGAGTTTACGGAGCTGGTGACGGCGCTTGCCTCGGTGATTCGCGCGCGCGGCCAGCGCTACCTGATGGCCAACGTTCCCCGCGCGGCGCTCGAAGTGGTCAAGGCAGTGCTGCCCGGACTGAACGGACCCACCGTGGTGGATATCATGAACGGCGGAGCGTATGTGGCCGTGCACGCGGTCGTGCCGGCCAAATCGGTGTACCGCGTGATCTCGCAGCTTCGGGCACTCGGAGCCGAAGGCCTGCTGGTCACGCGCATCGAGCGGTTGGTGCCATGACCGGTGCCGATGTGTCGGACGATTCGTCAGACAACTTGTCGGACAACGTGTTGCGTGCACGCGGCGCGCTGAACGATCTGGACAACACGACGCGGCGCGCGCTGATGTCGCGATCAGGTGACAGCGACGCGTCGGTGCGCGCCGCCACTGGCGAGATCATCGCCGCCGTGCGCACACGCGGTGACGACGCGCTGCGTGAGTTCGCCCTGCGTTTCGATGGCGTCACCATGGACAGTTTCGATGTGCCAACGCGCGAGTGGACGCGCGCGCTCGACGCGCTCGATCCGGCGCTGCGCCGCGCGCTCGAACGAGCGGCGGCAAACATCACCACGGTGCACGCCGCCCTTCGCGCGCTGCCGGTGGAAGTCTCTCCGGAACCGGGCATTGTGATCGGTCGCCGTCCTGATCCGCTCTCGCGCGTTGGGGTGTACGCGCCGGGCGGACGCGCCGCGTATCCGAGCTCGCTGCTCATGGGCGCCGTGCCCGCGCGTGTAGCCGGTGTGGGTGAGGTCATCGTGTGTTCGCCGCCTACCGCATCCGGATTGCCGAGCGATGTGGTATTGGCCGCCGCCGCGCTTGCCGATGTCTCGCGCGTGTTCGCGCTCGGCGGTGCCGGGGCGATTGCCGCCATGGCACTCGGCACCGAATCCGTGCCGCGCGTGGACAAGATCGTAGGACCGGGCAATGCCTTTGTCGCGGAAGCCAAGTTGCAACTTGTGTCGAATGTCGCGATTGATTCGCCTGCCGGGCCGAGCGAGCTGCTGGTGATCGCGGATGCGTCCGCATCACCTGACGTGATTGCGCGGGAGATGGTTGCGCAGGCCGAGCATGACCCTGCAGCGGCGGTGATTGCGCTGGTTGTTGGCACTGACTCCTGCGTCGAGGCGATCGAGCGTGCGCTCTGGCGCGAAGTGTCTGCTGCACCACGTGCGACTATCGTGCGTGCCGCGCTCTCGTCGCGCGGCGCGTTGCTGCGCTGTGATTTGCTTGGTGACGCGGTGGCCTTTGCGAACGACTGGGCGGCAGAGCATCTGCTGCTCGCTGTTGAAGAGAGCGTGCGCAGCGACACACTCGCGCGTCTGCGGCATGCGGGTACGATCTTTGTTGGCGAGAGCGCGTCGGTCGCGTTCGGTGATTACATGACGGGCGCGAATCATGTGTTACCTACGGCTGGACTCGCGCGCTGCTACTCGGGTCTCTCCACGCTCGACTTTGTGCGTTGGACCACGTGGCAGTCGGTTACACCGGCGGCGGCCGCGTCACTGGCGCGTGATGTCGCGTGCTTTGCCGAGGCCGAGGGCTTGCCGGGACACGCCGCGGCAGCGCGCGCGTGGGAGGTACCGGTATGAGTGCGGGAATGAAGGCGGGCGCAGAGGCGATCATGCATGCGACTGAAGACGCGAGTATGAATGAGAGTATGGATGCGAGCACGAGTGCCCCTGTGCGCGATCGATTGGACATCGCGCGAGCGGCGTACCGCGACGTGCCGCTCTACGATCCCAAACGCACGCCGGTGGAGATCGACCTCACCGACAACACCAATCTGTGGGGCATTCCACCGCAGGCTGAACGCGTGCTGCGTGAATCCGCGGTGTCGGTGATCACGCGCTATCCGTCGCTGTACGCAGGTGAGCTCAAATCGGCGCTGGCCGCATACGCCGGTGTCTCGTCGGACATGATCGTGACCGGCTGCGGCTCTGACGACGTGCTGGACTCGGCGATGCGCGCATTCGCGAATCCGGGCGAGCGGGTGGTGTCGTCGGTGCCATCGTTCGCGATGGTGCCCATCTTCGCGCGCATGAACGATCTCTTGTGGACTGGCGTGACCGAGCGCGCCGATCATTCGCTCGACGTCGAGCGGTTGCTCGCGGATGCGTCCAAGGTGTTGTACGTCTGCACGCCGAACAATCCAACGGGTGCAGTGACGCCGCTGTCCGTACTGCGTGAGCTGGCGTCGCGGTGCGCCGGTGTGCTGGTGATCGATGAGGCGTACATCGAGTTTGGCGGCGAGTCGGCGGTGCCGCTGGTGCAGGAGTTCGATCGCGTGCTGCTGGTGCGCACGCTGTCCAAGGCATTCGGCCTGGCCGGCCTTCGCGTGGGTTACGCGATCGGCGCGCCGTCGCTGGTGCATGAAGTGGAGAAGTCGCGCGGACCGTACAAGGTGAACGCACTCGCTGAACGCGTTGCCGTTGCGGCATTGCAGGAAGACAGCGAATGGGTGCAGCAGCATGTGGCGCTGGCGGTGACGTTGCGCGAACGACTGGCCGAGCAGTTGCGTTCGCGCGGTCTCTCGCCGCTTCCGTCCGGCGCGAACTTCGTGTGTGTGCCCGTACCGCAGTGCGTTGCTGTCGGACAGGCGATGCGCGCACGTGGTGTGGCCGTACGACCGTTTCCGGATCTGCCGCACATTGGCGATGCGCTGCGATTCTCCGTGGGTCCATGGCCGCTGCTGGAGCGATGCCTCGAAGCATTTGACGCTGCGCGCGTGGAGGTGGGTGTATGAACGTCTCGCCTGATCGTTTGCTGCGCGTGACCGTGTTCGACTACGAGGCGGGCAACCTGCACTCGCTCGTCAAGTCGCTCGAGACGGAGCTCACCACCGTGCGCGTGGAAACCGATGCCGCGCTCGCCGTACAGGACACTGACGCACTCGTGCTGCCAGGCGTCGGCGCGTTCACGCCGGCCGCCCGGAAAATTGGCCTGGGCCGCGACGCGATGCGCACCGCGTTGCTGGGTGGGCTGCCCTGTCTCGGCATCTGCCTCGGCATGCAACTGCTCTTTGACGGCAGCGAAGAAGGTCCGGGTCTCGGACTTGGCGTGCTCACCGGACAGGTGACTCGGCTTCGCGCCGCTCGCATTCCGCAAATCGGCTGGAATACGCTCGATGCCACGGCGCCGCGCGATCCCCTGCTGCAGGCGTCCGGACTGGACACCGCGTACTACGCGAACAGTTTCGTGTGCAGGCCGAGCGGCGAGTCGGGCCGCAATGTGATCGCGTACACCACGCATGAAGACGACCGATTTGCCGCGGCCGTGCGTGTGGGCGCGGTGATCGGCACGCAGTTTCATCCTGAAAAATCAAGCTCGGCGGGCGTGCGCTTTGTGCGCGCGTTCCTGGCCGAAGCCGCTGCACGCCTTGCTCCCGGAGCGACTGTATGATCGTGATTCCAGCCGTGGACCTGCGCGACGGCAAGTGTGTGCAGCTCGTGGGCGGTGAGTATGACAACGAGTCCGTGCGGCTCGACGATCCGCCGGATGTCGCGCGCGAATGGGTGCGCGAGGGGTTCGCGCGTTTGCACGTGGTGGACCTCGATGCGGCGACCGGCCGTGGTGCGAACGATGAGATCATTCGCGAGATCATCCGGGATTGTGGCGTTCCCGTACAGGTTGGTGGCGGCGTGCGCGAGGAATCGCGCATCGAGGAGCTGCTCAACGACGGGGCGGCGTGGGTAGTGGTCGGCACGCGCGCGGTCGAGGACGAATCGTGGCTGGATGAGGTGTCGCATCGGTTTCCCGGCCGACTCATTGTGGCCGCCGATGTACGCGAGCGGAAGGTCGTGACACGCGGCTGGACGAAGACGCTGCCGCTGGATGTGATTTCCTTTGTGGAAGATCTCGGAACGCTGCCGCTGGCCGGCGTGCTGGTGACCGCGGTGCACCTTGAAGGACAGATGCAAGGCACCGATCTGTCACTCATGGAAGACGTCGCCGAGGCCTCGGCGTGGCCCGTGTTCGCGAGCGGCGGCGTGACAACGATTGACGACTTGCTGGCACTCGAACACCGCGGCGTGCACGGCGCGGTGCTGGGCATGGCACTTTACACGGGCGCGATCGATCCGCGCCGCATCATCGAGGAGTTC
>JBBQNT010000088.1:0-13430 GCA_038330215.1 Gemmatimonadales bacterium | reverse complement strand
GTCATCCAGAGCGCCATTGGTCGCAACGGACAGATCACGCTCGGCGGCGGCTCGCTGCAGGCCGCGCAGGATCTGGCGCTCGTGCTGCGAGCCGGTGCATTGCCGGTGCAGCTCAAGATCACCGAAGTGCGCAACATCGGCGCGAGCCTCGGTCAGGACTCGATCGACAAGGGCGTGACGGCACTGATGATCGCCGTCGCGCTCGTGATCGTGATCATGATCGGCTACTACCGCTTTGCCGGCATGCTCGCCGTGGCGGCGCTGGCGCTCTACGTGCTCTACACGCTCGCCGTGCTTGCCGGCTTCGACGCCGTCATCACCTTGCCGGGACTTGCCGGCTTCGTGCTCTCGGTGGGTATCGCCGTTGACGCGAACGTGCTCATCTTCGAGCGTATCCGCGAAGAGCTCGATGCGGGCAAGACCACACGGCTCGCCATCGACGAGGGCTTCAAGCATGCGCTGTCTGCCATCGTCGACTCCAGCGTCACCACGATCCTGTCCGGCGCAGTGCTCTACCAGTACGGCTCGGGTCCGGTGCGCGGCTTTGCAGTGACACTCATCGCGGGCGTTCTTGCGTCGCTGTTCACGGCGCTCTTCGTCAGCAGAACTTTCTTCATGCTCTGGCTGCAGCAGACCCGCGGCGCCAAGCCCTTGAGCATCTGAGCCGGCCATGATTCGCATCTTCAATCACACCACGTACGATTTCCTCAAGTACTGGCGCATCGCGGCCGGCATCACCGTCTCGTTTCTCGTGCTCGGCCTGGCGACGTTCGGTATCACCGGTGGTCCGAACTATTCCATCGAGTTCACGGGCGGCACGCTCATGCAGCTCGAGTTCAAGTCGCCGCCGGACGTCGCGGCCATCCGCTCCACCGTCGAATCGGCGGGCGTCAGCGGCGCGGAAATCACGCAGTACGGTGAGGTGACGTCCTACACGGTGCGCGCGCAGGATGCCGCGGCCGTTCAGGAACAGGAAGCCGGCGCGGAAGGCGTGGCCAAGCGTATCGAAGCGGCGCTGCAACAGCGCTTCGGTGCCGACGAAGTCACCGTGGTGCGCACCGAAGCCGTCGGACCCAAGGTGGGTGCCGAGCTCCGTCGTGGCGCTGTGCTCGCGCTGCTCATCACGTCGCTCATCTCGCTGGTATACCTCGCCATTCGCTTCGACTGGCGCTTCGGTACGGCGGCGGTGCTGTCGCTCGTGCACGACGTGCTGCTCACGCTCGCGTTCATCAAGCTGTTCGACATCGAAGTCTCGCTGACCGTCGTGGCCGCCGTGCTCACGGTGCTCGGCTACTCGGCCAACGACACGATCATCATCTTCGACCGCACGCGCGAGAACCTCAAGAAGTACCGGCGCGATTCGCTGTACGACACGCTCAATCGCTCGATCAATGAGACGCTGGGTCGCTCCGTGCTCACGCACACGACCACGTTGGCGGCTACGCTGGCGCTGCTCTTTTTCGCCGGTCAGGTGCTGCGTCCGTTCTCGATCGTGATGGCGTTCGGCGTCGTGGTTGCGGTGTTCAGCTCGATGTATGTCGCGACTCCGCTGCTGCTTTACATCGAGAAGCGGTATCCGCGTGACACCGACGACAAGAACCTGCGTCGTTCGTCGGGCACCAGCGGTGCGGTCACGGCCGGAAAACCGGCGCCGGCCAAGCCACGTAACCCTGCGGGCGCCCGCTGAGCCGCGCAACCCGCGCTCGTTGGAACGCAAAACGGTGACGCGGGTGACGGACACGGCGAATCAGGAAAACGCGGGACCGGTGGTCGAGTTCGCTGACAGTCATGTGCATCTCGCGGACGCGCAGTTCGCGGGTGATGCAGACGATGTAGTGGCGCGAGCCCGCATGGCCGGGGCTCGCGCCATCATTTGTATCGGCGAGTCACCCGCCCAGGCCGCGCTCGCCGCGCGCATCGCTGAGCGATATTCCGGACTCATGTGGTTCACGGCCGGCCTTCATCCGCACGACGCGAAAGCCTGGGATGCAGGGCACGAGCAGGCTGTGCGACACGCGGTCGAGCACGGAGCAGTGGCCATCGGGGAGTGCGGCTTGGACTACCACTATGACCACAGTCCGCGCGACACGCAGCGCGCCACGTTCCTCGCGCAGCTCCGCCTTGCCCGAGAACTCGACAGGCCGGTTGTCGTGCACACACGCGATGCGGAGGCGGACACGACCGCAATGCTCACCGAGGCTGCGCAGGAGGGGGTACGCGGGGTGCTGCACTGCTTCACGGGCTCGCACGCGCTGGCGGAAACGGCGATCCGGCACGGCTGGTGCCTGTCGTTCAGCGGCGTTGTCACCTTCAAGCGCTTCACAGACGATGCGCTGCTGCAACTCGTACCCGACGACCGATTGCTGGTGGAATCAGACGCACCGTATCTTGCCCCGGTTCCGCATCGTGGGCACCGAAACGAGCCCGCTTGGGTATCTCACACAGTCGCTCGCGTCGCCGACGCTCGCGGTACCACACCCGGGCACCTCGGTGCGCTTGCGTTGGCCAACACGCGGCGGTTCTTTGGATTGGCGCCTGAGGCGTCCGCCTGAGGCTTAAGTTTGACCGGCCCGCTTGACTGCACCTCGTATCTCCCTTCATCCCGATTCTGTGCCACTCGAGACACTTCACACCGACGCCGCTCCCGCGGCAATCGGTCCGTATGCGCAGGCTGTCAAGGCCAACGGCATGCTTTTCACCGCCGGCCAGATTCCCCTTGATCCAGCCACGCTCGAAGTCGCAGGCACCACGGTGGCCGAGCAGACCGAGCAGGTTATGCGCAACCTGAATGCGGTGCTCACCGCAGCGGGCTGCACGTTCGCTCACGTGATCAAGACCACGGTGTTCCTGCGCGACATGTCGGACTTTGCCGCCATGAACGAAGTCTATGCGCGCGCCTTCGGTGACGCGAAGCCTGCCCGGTCGACCGTGGCGGTTGCCGGACTGCCGCGCGATGTTCGCGTCGAGATCGAACTCGTTGCGCTGCTGGACTGACGGCATGATGGCACGCGCGCTCGGCAAGAGCAGTGAGCGCGTGCGCCTGTCGACGACGCGCATGTCGCTCGCCGCGCTCGCCGCGCTCGCCGCGCTCGCCGTGCCCGGTGTGCTCGCGGCACAGGTGATTCCCGACTCCACGCGACGTGACACTGTGATCACTCCGGTCGTGCGCCTGCTGGCGACGCCGGATACCATTGCGCGAACGCCGCGACGGTCTCCGAATCTGGTCCCGCCCATTTCGCCGCGACGCGCGTTCCTGCTGTCATTCCTGCTGCCGGGCTACTCGCAATCGAAGCTCGATCGCGCGACGTCGGGTGCGCTGTTCGCCGGCATCGAGATGGCCTCCATCGCCATGTGGCGACGCTCGGCCGCTGATGTGCGCGAGGTGCAGCGACAGGGCGCGAGCGCGCCCGGCAACTTCATGGTCAATCCGACGACCGGTAGCGTCGCTGCCGCTGACACCGTCCCTTCTCGCTTCGAGGAGAGTTTGGAGCGTACACGAAAACTGCATGTGGAGGATTGGCTGGCCGCGATCGCGTTCAACCATCTTATCGCGGGCGCCGACGCATTTGTCGCGGCGCAGCTCTGGGATGTGCCGGTGCGCGTGAGCGCTGCCCCTACCACGCGAGGCTGGATGATGATGGCGTCCATCAAGTGGTAGACATGCCGGAGCAGGAACGTGTGCGCGAACCGCGCGGCATGAATCCGTCGCATGGTACGCCGGCGTATGCATCGGTAACGCGTGCCGCCGCTCAAGACCTGGGCGGGGTCGCCAACCATTCGGACGCCGTCGATGTTGCGCTGGTCATGCGCATCGCAGACAAGGATCCAGATGCGCTGGCCGACTTCTATGACCGTTGGATGCCGACCGTGCGAGGACTCGCACAGCGCATTCTCGGCGAGGCGGCCGACACCGACGAAGTCGTCGAGGAGGTTTTCTGGCAGGTCTGGCAGCAGGCGGAACGCTTCGAGACGGCGCGCGGCCGTGTGGCCGTATGGCTGCTCACGATAGCGCGCAGCCGCTCACTGGATCGCGTGCGTTCCCGTCAGCGTCGCCGGAACGAAGTGTCCGATACGCTGGACGATGGCTCCTCGCGTCTCGACCACATGGCGACGGAGGCATCAGTCGATCCGGGCGAGTTCGCAGATCAACGCGCACGTGTTGCTGCGGCGCTGCAACTCCTGCCACCCGACCAGCGCGACGTGGTGTTGCTGGCGTACTTCTCCGGACTGAGCCAGGCGGAAATCGCCGAGCGGTTGGGGTTGCCATTGGGCACCGTGAAGACGCGCACGCGACTTGCGTTCGGCAAGCTGCGCGAGTCGCTCGCTATTCTCTGGGACGATGAGTCATGACGCGCGATCTGAACATGCCTGACCGCGACGATCTGTCGCTCGAGGAAGCGGCGCTGGGCGCGTTGTCGCCCGAGGCACAGGCGGCGCTCGAGGCTCGATTGGCGCGCGATGCTGATGCCGCACGGGAGCTCGTGGCCTTGCGAGCGTCGGTGGCCGCGATGGCGTTCAGCGCGCAACCTGCGCCGGTCGCACGATCGGTCGATCCGGTTCGGGCGAGGTTGCTCGCCAGGGCGAGTGCAGAGGCAGCGTCCGCGACCCGCAACCAGGCGATGCCGTCGGCGTCCGTGTCGCCCGCCTTGGCAGTGTCGCCCGCCCCACCGGTCGCAACGCCGCGCCCGGTTGCCGATGTCGTGCCGATTCGCTCGCGTACTCCGTGGATCGTGGTCGGCGCGGCCGTGCTCGCGGCCGCCGCCTCGTTGCTGCTGGTGATGCGTACGCAGGTGGAGCGCAGCGGATTGCGTGATCGCGTCTCTACCCTCACCGCGTCGCAGGTCGCCGCGCAGTCGCAACTGGATTCGCTCACGCGCTTGCTCAGTGAGCGAGAGCAGCAACTGGCGAGCGTCACCGGACCCGACGTCGCGGTGGTCGAGCTGGCGTCGACGTCGGCGTTGCCTCCGTCGGGCCGCATGTTCTGGGATCGCGCGTCGGATCGCTGGACATTCATCGCCAGCAACCTTCCGGCGCTCGCGCCAGATCGTGCGTTCCAGCTCTGGCTCATCACGGCGAACGAGCGCATTCTGGCCGGTGCGTTCACCGCAGATGCCAATGGTGTCGCCGTGGTACGCGCCGAGTATGACCTGCCGCGCGATGCACTCGTGGCAGTGGCGGTCACCGAGGAACCGGCGAGTGGCGTGCCGCAGCCCACGGGCGACATCATCATCGTGGGCAATGCGCCGGCGGGAGACACGCGGTAGTGTCACCGGACGCACCGATCGGCGTCTTCGACAGCGGCATCGGTGGCCTGACCGTCGTGCGCGCCTTGCTCGCGCGGCTTCCGCATGAACGCATTCTGTATGTCGGTGACACCGCGCGCGTGCCGTACGGCCCCAAGAGTCCCGACACGGTGCGACGCTACGCCGACGAGATCACGCAGTGGCTGGTCGCTGAAGGGGTGAAAGCGGTCGTCGTGGCCTGCAACACGGCTACTGCGCACGCGTTGCCGTCGCTCCAGTCGCATCTGCGCGTGCCGGTGGTCGGCGTGGTAGATCCGGGTGCGCGAGCGGCTGCAAGGGCTGCGCAGGGTGGCCCCATCGGCATCATCGGCACAGTGGGAACCATCGACAGCGGGGCGTACGAACGCGCCATTCACGGCATCAACCCGGATCTCGCGGTGCTGGCGCGCGCCTGTCCGCTGTTTGTGCCGCTCGTCGAGGAAGGCTGGCTGGATCATGCGGTGACCCGGACCGTGGCCCACGAGTATCTCGATCCGCTGCTGTCCGACGGCATTCGTGCGTTGGTGCTGGGCTGCACGCACTATCCGCTGTTGGCGCCGCTGCTCGGCGAGCTGGCCGGACCGGAGGTGGCACTGATCGACTCTGCCGACGAAACGGCTGCGGCGACGGCTGAGATTCTGCACGCGCACGGCCTCTCCGCTGCGCCCCGGGCTACGCCGCCCAGGCACCGCTTCATTGCGTCAGACGCGCCCGACCGGTTCCTGGCGCTCGGGCAGCGCTTCCTGGGTACCACGCTCGATCACGTCGAGCACGTCACCTTCGGCTGATCCGTCCCAGCGCACACGTTCGATCTGCCCGTCGGTGATGCGCAGGAACTGGCGGTCCAGATACCAGGCGCCCGCGTTGGCGTAGATCCCCAGCCCCGCCGTGGCGAGTGCCGGGACGTGCGAATGCCCGAAGATCACCAGTTCAGGGTCCGACGCGCGTTGCATCCACGATGCGGCCACGTCGTGCAAACCACGGCCTTCGTCACCGGCGCGCCGGTCGCGACTGGTGTGCGAGGAACGCAGGGCCAGTCGCGTCGCGAGATTGGGGTGCAGCCAGCCATACGCGCGAATCGCCAGTGGGTGCCGAAGCAGGCGACGGAGTCGCCGGTACGGCCGGTCTTCCACTTCGCGCAACCCGTCGCCGTGCGCCAGACGGCTGCGCCAGTTGCCCAGTCGTCCGTTCCACGGATCGAGCGTGTACTGCGCGCCCGTCATGACCTGCAATGCGCCGCCACCCCAGCAATCGTGATTGCCACCGATCCACACCACCGGGATGCCCGCGTCACGCAGGTCAGCGAGAGCGGCAAGCACGCGAAAGCCGGTGCGGGGCATCGCATGGCGCCATTCGAACCAGAAATCGAAGACGTCGCCCATGATCACCAGCGAACGCGCACGCGTCGGCACCTGTCGCAGGAACTGCAACAGGTCGGTCTCGGCGTCCTCGGGTGCGATGCCGAGATGCGCGTCGCCGAATACGAGGACGGGAGCAGGAAGCACGCGAAGAGTCTAACCCGGGCGAGCGATCCGAACAAATCGGCGAACCGATGCCGCGCGCGGCTTGAGGGCGGCAGGGTCGCTCACCCATCTTCCACGTTGACGTTTTTCCCCTCCAGCCCGAGCGCATGGCCGAGCCATCGTCGTACGAGCACATCTCCGAAGTGCGGGTTCGCTACGCCGAAACCGACCAGATGGGCGTGGTCTACCACGCCAACTATCTCGTGTGGTGCGAAATTGGTCGCACGGACTTCATTCGCGCGCTTGGCCGGCCGTACGCGCAGATGGAACGCGATGGCGTGACGCTCGCCGTCAGCGACGCCGCCATGCGATTCCTCGGCTCCGCACGATACGATGATCGCGTGTTCGTGTATACGCGACTTGATGAGCTGCGCTCTCGCGGCATGCGCTTCGCGTATCGCATCGCGCACGCTGACACCGATCGCACGCTTGTTACCGCCACCACATCGCTGATCGCGCTGGATGGCAACGGCAAACCCACACGCATGCCTCCGGAAGTACACCGGATCCTCGCCGGCGAACCCACCCTCGACGATCAGGTGTCATCATGAGAGCGCGTAGGCATCGAGTGCGTGCGGCTGCGTTCGTGTTGTGCGTCGCGGCGCTGAGTACCGCATGCCGGCCGCCGTCGGGCGTGTCGGCCGCCGCGCGCCCGCTTGCCGATCCCTCGGTGCATGTGGATGCGCGAATGCTTGCCATGGCGGATGCGCGACGTGTGGACACCGCATTGCTCGACAGTCTGCTTGCAGCAGACGTTGCCGACGATCAGGCGCGCGCACGTCGCGCTCGCGCGGCACTGCTCGTTGGACAGTTGTTCGTTCGTGAGCGCTACGCCGTGATCCGCCAACTGCTCGTGAGTGCCGACACCGCGCTCGCAGCCTCATCGGCGTTCTCACTCGGTCTGGCGCGTGACACGGGTTCACTCGACGCGCTCGACCGCGCGCTCGGCGGAGCCCCCGAATCGGTGGCGGCAGAGGCGGCATGGGCACTTGGTCGTATCGGTGAACCTGCTCGCGCTGCACTGACCGGTGCACTGCGAAGCGAGTCGGAGGCGCCGCGCCGGGGACCTGCCACCCGTGCCGCGATGCTGTATGCCGCGGCGACGCTGCGTCCCATGGCGACGAACGATGTCATCCCGTTTCTGCGCGACGTCGATGCCGAGGTTGTGTTTGCCGCCGCGTACGCGATCGCCCGGCCGCGCGCGAGCGATGGCGCGAGCGCGTTGCTGGCGATGCGTGCACATCCCGATGCGTTGGTGCGCGTGCAGTCGGCGCTTGGCGCGGCGCGCAACATGACGGGCGACTCGCTGGCGGTGCGTGCGATGGGTGTGCTCGACACGCTGCTTGAGGATGGAGATTTTCGCGTGCGCGTGCAAGCCGTGCGCTCGGTCGCGTCGCATGCTGAAGCGCACGACGTGCGTGAACGCGTGCTGCGTGCCACGGCAGATTCCGTCGCGGCGGTGCGTGTGACTGCCGCAGAGTCGCTTGGTCCACTGCTCTCGAACGACAGCGCCGCCTGGCGGCGCGTGTTCGAGCGCGATACCACCTTCATGGTGCGCCGCGCGTTGCTCGATGGCGCCGCGCGACGTGGCCAGTTGCTAGACGAACTGCGGGCGTGGCAAACGGATGAAGATCCATGGCGACGTGTCGCATCGCTCGAGCTATCGGCGTCTGTGCCGGGGGCTGCACCAGCGCCAGTGCGCAGTGCCTGGGCGCGCGCTGATTCATCGCCGCGTGTGCGAAGCCTTGGTGTGTCGTCTTTGTCTTCCGCAAGCGACGACGCGGCAATTCGGGACACCCTGCGCCGATTCCTCGACGACCCCGCACCCGCAGTTCGGGCGGCGGCGCTCGCGGTACTGGCCGGGCGCGCCACGGCGGCTGACCTGCCAGTCGCGATGGCTCGCTACACCAACGAGACCGCGGCCGATGCCTACACCGTCCGCGCGGCGGCGCTCCGGCTCGTCGCGGCGGTCTGGCGCCGCGACAGCGCGGGTGTGCCACCGACCAGTCGGGAAGCGCTCGCGGCCCTCGGTCCGCCGCCGGACCCGCTCACGCGGCGCAGTGTACTCGAAGTGACCCCGCTCGCGGCCTGGCACGTCGCCGCGCCGGTCACCGATGGGCAGATGGCGCAGTATCGTCGGGTCGCTTCGCGATGGATATCGCCCGCGTCAGGCACACAGCGCGCGATCCTGCGCACCGTGCGCGGCGACATCACGGTCGAGTTTCGCTCATCAGACGCTCCACTTACCGTAGACAACTTCGTGCGACTCGCCACATCCGGCTATTACAACGGCACGCGCTTCCATCGTGTCATTCCGAACTTCGTTGCGCAGGACGGCGATCCCACCGGCAGTGGTTCCGGCGGACCCGGCACGAGCATTCGCGACGAACTCAATCGTCACCGGTACGTGCGCGGCGCGGTTGGTATGGCGCTTTCCGGTCCCGACACCGGCGGCAGCCAGTACTATCTCACGCTCACGCCGCAGCCGCATCTGGATGGCGGCTACACGGTGTTTGCGCGCGTGGTGGATGGACTCGAGGTGATGGACCGCATCCTGTTCGGCGATCGCATTCTCGAGGTCGTGATTCCGTGAGCGCATGGAGATACGGAGTTGCGGCGATGTTGCTGTTGCTCGCAGCAGGCGCGAGCGCGTGCACGCCTCGTGCCCGCCCACTTGGCGGTGTCGAGGCGGACATCGCGCTGCCGGCGGCCGAGTTGCCCACCACACCGCAGCTCATTCGCTTCAGCTGGACGTACGCCGATGAGACCTTTGACGTGAAGGGCGATGGCGTCGTGCGCTCCGGTCCGCCCGACAGGGCTCGACTCGACCTGTTCATCGCAAACGGCTACGGCAACGGCATGGCGATCCTGCAGGGCGATTCGCTGTTCGTGCCCGGCATCGATCTCATTCGCCGATTCCTCCCGCCACCACCGCTGTTGTGGGCCGCGCTCGGGCGCGTCGCACTGCCCGCTGGCCGCGATACCATCGTGCGCCTCGACGGTGACACGTTGCGTGCAGACCTCTCAGGCACCGACACCGACAAACGTACCTGGCGCGTTCATTTTGCGTCTTCTGCACTCCGGCGCATCGAACGCATCGAAGACGGCCGCGTGGTCGAGTGGGCGGAACGCGTTCCGCTGGACGATGGCACCATGCGCCTGCGGTACGTGCACAACTCCGGCCGGCGCTCGTTGCAGTTATCGGTCACCGAGACAATCAACATTCCCGAAGGATTCGATGATGCCATCTGGCGCAAACCGTAGCGCGCTCTCTTCGCACCGGGCCCGTCGGCTACTGGTTGCCGCATCGCTGTTCGCGCTGTCGATCGCTGCGAGCGGCTGCATGTACGGCTTCAGTGGTGGCGGCTTGCCACGCGACTTGCGCACCGTGGCCGTGCTGCCGTTCGACAACCTGACGCCCGTGCCCGAAGTCCAGCGAGAACTGTTCGACGCGATGCGCAAGGCAATGAACGATCGCCTCAACTTGCGTGATGCGCCGGCCGACCGGGCCGATGTGCTCGTGACCGGCTCGATCAAGGAGTACGATGTCGACTTGCCGGTGGGCGTGGGCGCCGATCCGCAGCAGGCCTCGTCACCGCGGCGAAAGCTGCAACTCGTGGTCAGCTTCGAGATCGTGAACCAGAAGACCGGTGAGTTGCTCAAGCGACAGGATGGCGCGCGCCGGGAATCGCAGTATGCCGAGGGCGGGGAAGCGAAGGGACGCAAGGACGCAATCGATCAGTTGATCAACGAGTTGATCGACGATATGCTCTCGCAGTGGTGAGTCGGTCGGACGCCGCCGGCGTGCGCGATCCGCGCCTCAAGATCATGGACTGGGAAGGCGCCGCTGTCTGGCGCGCGCGCATGGCCGGGCCGGTTGTCTTCACCAATGGCGTCTTCGACCTGCTGCATCCGGGACACGTGGATGTGCTGCTCGGTGCACGAGCAGAAGGCGCCGCACTCGTGGTCGGGCTGAACAGTGATGACTCGGTGCGGCGACTCAAGGGACCCACGCGCCCGGTACGCTCTGAGGCCGAACGCGCGTATGTGCTCGCGGCGCTCGAGATGGTGGATGTCGTGGTGCGCTTCGAACAGGACACGCCGCTCGAGCTCGTGCAGCGCCTGCAGCCGGATGTGATCGTCAAGGGCGGCGACTATTCGCCGGACACGATCGTTGGTGCTGACGTTGTGCGTGCGCGTGGTGGTCGCGTGGTGGTCGTTCCGCTCGTGCCCGGACAGTCCACCACGAGTATCATTGCGAAGCTGCAAGGCGATCCCACGCCTTCCTGAACTGTTCGCCAACAACTCTTCCCGCCCGGTGAATGCCTGTGTCGCAATCCCCTGCTCCAGCGAATGACACGCCCGTGTCGGCCCCCCGTCCATTCGACCGCATGCGTCCCGTCACGATCGAGCGCGCTGCGGTGCCGTATGCGGAGGGTTCGTGCCTCGTCTCGTTCGGTGAAACACGCGTGCTCTGCGCTGCCAGTGTGGAAGACGGTGTGCCGGGGTGGAGGCGCGGCAGTGGTCTTGGTTGGCTGACGGCCGAGTACTCGATGCTACCGCGCGCAACACGCACGCGCACGTCGCGGGAGCGTTCGCAGCTCGGCGGGCGTACGCAGGAAATCCAGCGACTCATTGGGCGAAGCGTCCGCGCAATGCTCGATGACTTCGCCTTCGGCGAGTTCACCGTGCGCATCGACTGCGACGTGATACAAGCGGATGGTGGCACGCGTACAGCGGCCATCACCGGTGCGGCCGTAGCGGTGGTCGATGCCTTCGACTGGCTGGTGCGCTCTGGTCGCGCGAGCGCATCTCCCGTGAAGCGGCGAGTCGCCGCCGTGTCGGTTGGCGTGGTGCAGGGTTCTCCGCAACTGGATCTCGACTACGACCAGGATGTCGGCGCGATGGTGGACATGAACGTTGTCATGAGCACCGAGGGCCGGTTCGTGGAGGTGCAGGGCACGGGTGAGAATGGCACCTTCGACCGCCGGGAACTGGACACGTTGCTGGATCTTGCCGTGCGTGGCATCAGCGACCTGCACGCGGCGCAGGCAGCCGCGCTGGCGGTTCCGCTGGCGATTCCGCGGCCGAGCGCCGGCAAGGCGCGCTAACGGCGTGGCTGGAGGTGCCCGCCCTCGCCTGCTGCTTGCAACGCGCAGCGCCGGCAAGCTGCGTGAACTGACACCACTGCTCAGCGCGCTCGGGTACGACGGCGAATCGCTGGCGCAGGCCGGCATGGTGGAGTTGCCGGAGGAAGAGTTCGTGGAGTCGGGCGAGACGTTCGAGGAAAACGCGCTGGCCAAGGCACGGTATTTCCACGCTCGCGGCGAGGGTCGGGTGGTGCTCGCCGAGGATTCCGGGCTGTGCGTGGACGCGCTCAGCGGCGGGCCCGGTGTGCGCAGCAAGCGATGGGGCGGGGAGGTCGGTGCGAGTGGCGAGTCACTCGACGCGTCAAACAATGCGCGGCTGCTGCGTGCGATATCGGGTGCCTGTGAGCGTGGCGCGCACTATGCGTGCTCGGCGGCGCTGGTGTGGGCGGGCGGCGAACTGGTGGCCAGTGGCGTGACCGCGGGCCGCATTCTCGAGGCGCCGTGCGGGACAGGAGGATTCGGCTATGATCCGCTGTTCTGGTCCACGGAGCTGGACGCCTGTTTCGGCTCCGTCAGTCGAGAGCAGAAGGCGGCGGTGAGTCATCGGCGGCGTGCCGTGGCGGCAGTGCTGGCGGCGTTCTCGTCGGTATTGGACGCGAGTTTGGCTTGACCAGTTGACCGGGAGCGCGGGGCGATGTAATCTGCGCCTCCGCTGCGGGGCGTAGCGTAGCCCGGTATCGCGCCTGCTTTGGGAGCAGGAGGTCGCCGGTTCGAATCCGGCCGCCCCGATCGTGCAGGCAGGAAAAGTACAGGGTGAGGTGCTGGCCGTCTGGCGAGGAGAGGAATGCGCCAGTAGCTCAGGTGGATAGAGCGGCAGCCTTCTAAGCTGCGGGTCGGGGGTTCGAGTCCCTCCTGGCGCGTTGTAGGGTGATGGAGCAGGTGTTACAGTTGGGTTTGGTACAGTTGGCGCCCTTAGCTCAATCGGTAGAGCAGCTGACTCTTAATCAGTAGGTTCTAGGTTCGAGTCCTAGAGGGCGCATGCGATGGCTTTTCGGGGTCATCGGGCCAGCGGCGAGCCGAGGTATTGGTTCGATCGGCCGAGGTAGTGCGACGGGAGTCAATCGAAGGTGAGCGGGGTATGAGCAGTTAGCCCTTGCGGAGAATCGATTGATGTTGTACCTTCGCTTCCCCTCTCTTTCCGGCGAGTGGCCCAGCGACATTGATCGCGAAGTGGCGCACGTCGTTCTGGGCGGTCTGCCAGATGGTTGTTCCGATCGTTTTGCGAATCTGAAACAACTTGGCTGGACCCCCTTGACGGGAAGAGATTGGAAGGCTATCATTGTGATCTGCCGCTGAAAACGCGGCGCAAAAATAAAGGTTGATCGCGCGGTTAGTGACTGCGCTGATTCATACGCTGATTGACAATCGAAGTCGAGATCATTGGATGTGCGGGGCGGACTCATTGATCCGCGGATTCATCATCCGCGGGAAGAGTTCAACCTGATGATTCCGGTGAGTTGGTGTGCATCTTCGGA
>JBBQNT010000087.1:0-13495 GCA_038330215.1 Gemmatimonadales bacterium | reverse complement strand
CGTGTGGCTTCGATGGTGGGGTCGAACGATGGGCGCTGCTGTGGCTTCTTCTGCTCAGCCTTTCCGGTGGTCTTCCGGATGAGCGCCTTGAGTTGCGAATCCTTCACGGCAACCTCTTGTGCGGGGTGGCGGAACTCGGTTCATCGAAAGCTACCAACCTGGAGCATGTTTAGCCGCCGTCTCGATGTCCAGCACGGGCGACGGCAATCCGGCGGAGCCCGCCACGCGGAGCGCGCCACGCGATCTCATGGCGGCGACGGAGGCGTCCGGAGCAACGTCAACACGGCGTCGATCGCCGCGCGTCCGGCGGCGGTGCGCGGCGACATCACGTCGTGGTGTCCGAGCCCGGGCACGGTGACGACCGTAACGGAGTCGCCGAGTGCGCGCGCCGAGTCCGCGAAAACGTCTACGGTCCCGCGCGGCGCGATGCGATCCATGGCACCGGCTACGTGCGTGTGCGGCACGCCCAGCGGCAGCCTTTCAATGGGCGAGACGTCGCGGAAGCGCTCGGGAAGGTCGGCCGGCACGCCGCCCATGACCGAGTCGATGGCCGGGTTGCCGCAGGTTAGCGTCTGCCGAGTCTGGAACTCACGCATGTCCATCACGCCACCCAGCGAGACCACACCGGCAAGTGATATCGGAGCTGCGACGTAGACGTCGCTCGACGGCGACAGGCGCTTTCGGGTGGGCAACCATGCAGCGAGCTGGGCGCCAGCCGAGTGACCGATGGCGATGAGGCGCGTGGTGTCGATGGCATACGTGGCCGCGAGTGTGCGCACAAAGTCGGCACCCATGGCAACGTCGCGGAACGTGCCGGGCCACGCGCCACCCGGGTGGTCGTAACGGCGGTATTCCACGTTCCAGGTTGCGACGCCCGCCTCGGTCAGTGCTTCGGCGAGCGGAGCGGAGTTCCGAACACTCGCATACGGCGAGAACCAGCAACCACCGTGCAGCACGATGGCAACGGGGTGAGGCCCCGGTCCCGCGGGCATCCGCAACTCGCCGAACTGGAGCGAATCGGAACCGTAGGCGATGCGCACGCCCGCGTCGCGGACCGGAAGCGTATCCACGTCACCGGCACGCAGCAGCCGCGGACGCGGAACGTCTTGCGCGGGCAATGTACGCGGTGTGACCGACAGTGATGTCAGGGCGAGCGTGAGCGCGGCAACGAGCGGCAACGGCGATCGCATGAACGGCTGACGCAGCGACGGCTGTTCGGACGCGAGGCGGGAGGCGGCGACTGAAGAACGAGACATGCCGGAAAGATACCGCGTTCGTGATAAGTTGGCAGCTATCGTTGAAGCCGACATGCGAACTTGCCGCGTCGAGTCGTGTATTGCGATGAGTCGTGTGCCGCGATGCGTTGTGCACGGCGACAAACTGCAACGTACTGCAACGTACTTTAACCAACGTGACGCAGTCCCTTCTCAACAGACTGGAGTTCCAACATGGCCATCACCAAACCGACGGCGCGAAAACTGGCTACGCAACTCGAGTGGACGCTGCTGGAATCCAGCTTCGCACCGTTGCTCAAGGATATCACGATCGGCCGGTTGCGCCAGAAGATCACGCGGGCGCGCAAGTACCAGGACAAGTATCGTGCGCTTGAACGTCAGCAGCGCGGCGAGGCGCGTGGCAAACGGAAGCCCAAGGGTACGCGCCCGTCAGGGGATAATGAGCGCACGGTGCAGAAGCACACGCTGTTCACCGAGGCGCGTGAGCGCTTTGAGGGGCAGCTCGAGAAGCTGGAGGCGCGTGAAGCGAGGAACGCCAAGCGCGGCAACACCGCGAAACGCGCCAAGTCGGCACCGAACGCCACGTCAACGAAGCGCGCCACCGCTGCGAAAAACGCCAAGTCCACCAAGCGCGCGAAAACCGGGAAGAAGGCATCTGGTACCAGCAAGCGCGGGGCCTCGCGCGACGTGCAGCCCGTGAGCGACGTGATGGACGGCGCGTTGACGAAACGCGAGCAGCTTCGGGCTCGGCAAACTGCGCGGCAGGCAATGAGCGAGCACTCCATGGGCGCGCGAAAGCAGGCCGCGCTGGAGCAAACGGGCGCGATCGCGCATCAGGCGCATGTCGGCTCGCGAGGTCGCCGCCGACAGTCGCGGCGCGACAGTCGATAGCCGCCACCGTCTACCGCGGCGCCGGCCGGCGCGAACGCACCGGCGGCGCGGGTTCGGGCTTGAACTCCACCGGATTCTCGCGCAACAGCCGCATCGCTTCCTGCACCGCTCGCTCGAGCTGCGGGTCGCGGCCGGCGATCACCTCTTTCGGCGTGTATTCCACGTCGATGTCAGGCGCGACGCCTTCGTTCTCCACGGCCCACTTGCCATCCCGGTCGAAGAATCCACCGCGCGGCGCGATCATCGTGCCGCCATCGATGAGTTGCGGTGTGTCCCACGTGCCCACCAGTCCGCCCCACGTGCGCTTGCCCACGATGGGCCCGATGGCGCGACGCTTGAACATGTACGGCAGCAGGTCACCGCCCGAGCCTGCCATCTCGTTGATGATCATGACCTTCGGACCCCAGATACCGGCCGAGGGACTGGTGAACGGCTTGCGTTCGTGCACGGGGTTGTTGAAGTAGCCATCGAAGTCGCGCTGCATGACCTCGATCATGTAGTCCGCCGCCGAGCCTCCGCCGTTCCACCGCTCATCAATGATCACGCCATCGCGATCCTGCTGCGCGAAGTAGTAGCGATTGAAGGATGTGTAGCCGGGATTGCCGGTGTTGGGCACGTAGACATACGCCAGCTTGCCGCCCGACATCGAATCCACCGCGCGCCGGTTGCGCTCCACCCACGCACGACCTCGGAGGCCACTTTCGTTGGCGACGGGCACCACGGTGACTTGTCGCGCGCCGCTCATTGTCGGCGTGCCGTTCAGCGTGAGCACCACCTGCCGGTTGGCTGAGCCTTCGAACGCGCGGTAGAGATTGTCGGCGCTTGTGATGCTCACGCCGTCCACCGCGAGCAGATAATCACCCGCGCGCGCGTCAATGCCCGGACCGGACAGCGGCGCGCGCAACTCGGGGTTCCATGACTCGCCAGTGTAGATCGTGCGAATGCGATAACGTCCCTCGGCCACGCTCCAGTCTGCGCCGAGCAGCCCCACAGTGGACTGCGGCACGTCGGGGAAGTCACCGCCCGAGACGTACGAGTGACCGACGGCGATTTCCGCGCCGAGCATGTCGAGCAGATACGTGAAGTCGGCGCGATGCGCGACGTGCTCCAGCATCGGTTCGTACATCGCGCGCGTTTTCACGTAGTCCGCGCCATGCAGGTTGGGCACATAAAGGAACTCGCGCTGGTTGCGCCAGCCTTCGGCAAACATCTGCTTGAACTCGGCGCGCGGATCCACCTGCATGCGCAGCGACGGCGTGAATCGTCCCGTGTTGCCGGAGGGCGCGGGCTTGTCGGCATCGGCGAGCGTGAGGTTCGCGCCCGATCGCCACAGGATCTTCTTCCGGTCGGCCGTCACCACGTACTGCTGCACGCCCTGCGTGTATGGCGCCGCCTTGCGATCCTTGAGCACGTATCGGTGCAGCGGCGAGCCGCTGGCGCCACCGCTGGTCGGCCCTGTGGCCGGCACGTTCTCCGTGAAGAACAGCGTGCCCGATGGACCGGCCTGCAGATTCGTATAGTCGCGCGGCGTAACTTCGAGCGACAGGATGCGATTCTGCAAACCGTCGAAGTCGATGGTGACGGTGGGCGTGCGCGTGCTGGCTGCGGCCGACGGACGCGCCGCGCTGTCCGTCGACGGTGCGCGAAGGATGCCCGGATCCTCGTCGCTCTCGGGGGGAAGCGGCGATGGCTCCGAGCGCGAAAGCACGGTGAGATAGACGGCGCGTGTTACCGGACGCTCATACGACGTCATGTCGAGCCAGCCGGTGTTGAGCGCGAAGTTGGTGGACGCCATGAAGTACAGATACTTGCCGTTGGCGTCCCACGCGGGCCACGTCGCATCACTCATTCCATCGGTGACCTGGCGAACGCGCGCATTCGTGAGGTCGTACACATAGATGGCGTGCAACTGTGTGGGCAGACGCTTCGCGTACGCGATCCATTTGGAGTCGGGACTCCACACCGGATTGATCGAGCGCTCGGGCACCATGTACGCGTCGGTGTCGACCTTGGTGGGCACGCCGCTTTCCACGTCGAGCACCCACAGATTAAGGTGCGTGTCGGTATACAGTAGCTTGCGGCTGTCCGGCGACCACTGCGGCGTGTAGTAGAAGCTCGGCTCCGGCAGCGTGATCACACGCGGCGTACCCATGCCCTCTGCCGGGGCGAGCACGAGCTGGTATTCGCCGTTGGCGTCACTGAAGTACGAGACCGTCTTTCCGTCCGGCGACCAGGATGGCGTGCGCTCGGCGACCCCTGATGTGCGCGTGAGGTTGCGCCAGTCGCCCTTGTCGGAGGGAATCGTGAAGATCTCGCCGCGCGCCTCCACGATCGCCCGCTTGCCCGTGGGCGATATCGCCAGGTTCGTCATGCGATTGGTGACGTCCTTCCACTGCGGCATGAGCCAGGGAAAGTCACCCTTCACCGTGATGTCGAGCCGTCGATGCTGCTGCGTGGCGGGATCGAGCAGGTGCAGGTAGCCCGCCTGCTCGAATACCACCGCGCCGCCACCCGCGTCGATCGACTTCACATCGAGATCGGTGAACTTCGTGACCTGCGTGAGCGCCTTGGTGCGCGTGTCGTACGACCAGACGTTGGCGCACCAGTCGCGGTCCGAGATGAAATACACGACATCGCCCACCCACACCGGATCGATGTCCTTGCTGTCGGTCCACGGCGGCGTTTCGATGTCGTACGTGCCGAGGTTCATGATCCAGATCGGTCGATTCTGTCCGCCGCGATAGTTGCGCCACTCGTCGTCCCACGAGTTGGCCATGCGATACGCGAAGCGCTGGCCGTCGGGTGAGTACTTGCCTTGCCACGCACGCGGCATGGGCAACGCCGTGGGCAGTGCCATCGCCACGTCACCCAGAGCGCTCACGCTCCAGAACTTCGGCACGTTGCCCGTGGGCGCCGCTTCGCGCGACGACGCGAAAACGACGCGCCGTCCATCAGGGCTCCACCCCTGCACGACGTCCGCTCCCGGGTGCCATGTCAGTCGCCGAGGTTCACCGCCCTCCACAGGCACGACATATACATCGCTGTTGCCTCCATACTGGCCCGTGAACGCAACGAGTGCGCCGTCGGGTGACAACTTGGGCAGGGACGTGACACCCTGAAAACTCGTGAGCCGGCGTGCATCGCCGCCGCTCCCACCGGTGACCCAGATGTTGTTGGCGTACGCGAACGCGATGTGATTCGCGCTGACGGTGGGCTGGCGCAGCAGCCGCGTTTGCGCACCGGCGGCAGCGAACGGCAGTGGGAGTGCACTCGCGGCCAGTATCCATGCGCAGGAAAGGCGCGACGTGAAGCGCGGCGTGCGAACGGACGGTGCGGTTTGACGCATGACGTATCTCGGGAGCGTAGGTGAACACAGTGCTCCCGTGAACGTGCGCCCCGACCGGGCACTCGGCAAGGCGCTGCCTGCGGTACGTCACCGCCGACAGCGAGTCGCGGCCGACAGCGAGTCGCGGCCGACAGCGAGGCGAGGCCGATAGCGAGGCGAGGCCGACAGCGAGGCGAGGCCGATAGCGAGTCGCGCCCGATGGCGAGGCACCGTTCGACGGCGAGTCGCCGCTAGCCGATGCGCAGGCCCCGTGTGGCCACGAAGACTTCGCGCAGGAATACCATCAGGGCCGCGATGAACGTGATCATTGCGGAGATGAAGAGCACTGCGATCACTCCGCCCATCTCCACGCTGAGAAACACGCCGAGGAACAGCGAGATGATCACGAAACCGACGAGCAGGGCGCTGAATACGAGCAGCGCGATGGCTCGGTACACGAGACGCGCGCGATCAGACAGGTGGCGCAGGTCGTTCACGATCGCCGACGCATCGCCGCTGACGCTGTCACGACGGGCCTCGAGCACGCGCGCGCGGTCGATGATGCGGGCGAGCCGATTGGCCAGCACACCGAGCGTGGCCGCGACGCCCGTGAGCAGGAACACGGGTGCGACGGCGAGCTGAATGACCTGTGCAACGGCCGATACGGACGGATCAGGAAACATCGGCGCTCGATAGGTTCTGCAACGACGCTCGGCGGCGCGTCAGAAGCGCAGCGACAGCGACAGCACGCCTGCGTTCACCGCGCCGAGCGCCGTGGGTACGCGACGCCATCGCGCCTCGACCGCAAAGCCATCGAGCCCGTTCGACAGCGGCGCGAGCAAGCCCACGCCAACAGAGGGCGCGAAGCCCAGGCAGCGTCCCGCATCGCCATACGAGTTGGTGCCGGCGGCACCGAGCATCGCCACCGTGTACACACCCACGCGCCCGCGCATCGGATGATGTTCAATACCGAAACCGAGACCGGTCGTGCGACGCGACGTCTCGCGCGGCTCGGTTGTGCACCCTGCGCCAGCACAGTGGCCATCGCCGGCGTCGGCGAGAATGCCCGTCTCGGAGGCCACGCTACGGTCATGCAGGTGAATGAACCCTTCAGCGCGCCACGCCAGCGAACTCGTGAGGTAGCCGATTGCGGAGGCATCGAACGCACCGCCGAACGTGGGCGAGTACGTCGTGCCGCGGCCCGGCGATGACGTTGCCACGCCGCCAACCCCAAGGGCGAAGTGACGCGGCATCCAGCGACGCGTGACGGGCGTGTCCGGCACGGCCAACTCCTGCGCGGACGCCACAGGCGAACATAGCACGCAAAGCAGCAGCGCTGCGGCGATTCGCGCACGCGCGCTGCTCAACTCGACACGCGTCACAGCGCGCGACCTGCGCTGCGCGCTGCCATGCGTGTCGCCTCTGCCCGTGCGTCGCTCTCAGTTTCAGGGACGGGATCCTCGCCAGGATTCACGAACCGGTCGCGCTCGAACCGGTGCTGACGATCGTACAACTCGCGATACCGTCCGTCGATCGAGAGCAACTCATCGTGCGTGCCGCGCTCCACGATCTGCCCGTGCTCGAGCACCAGAATCTGGTCGGCGCTCGTGATGGTGGAGAGGCGATGCGCGATCACGAAGGTCGTGCGGCCGGCGCGCAACCGGTGCAGGCCCTCCTGAATAAGCTGCTCGCTCTCGCTGTCCAGCGACGACGTGGCTTCGTCCAGGATGAGCACGCGCGGGTCGGCCAGGATCGCGCGCGCGATCGCGACACGCTGCCGCTGTCCGCCGGAGAGCTTGACGCCGCGTTCACCCACGATGGTGCCGTACCCGTCGGCGAAACGCGAAACGAACTCGTCGACATTGGCGATGCGCGCCACCTCGAGCACTTCGTCGTCGGTTGCGCCGGGACGAGTGAAGGCGATGTTCTCGCGCACCGTGCCATCGAACAGGAAGTTGTCCTGCAGCACAACGCCCAATTGCCGCCGATACTCGTGCAATTTGAGCGACGCGAGATCGTGTCCGTCTACCAGAATGCGCCCCTGCTGCGGGCGCGCGAATGCCATCACGAGCGAGATGAGTGTGCTCTTTCCCGAGCCGCTCGATCCCACGAGCGCCGTGGTGGTGCCGGCGGCCGCCGTGAACGACACATCGCGCAGCACCGGCGTGTCGGGCTCGTACTCGAACACCACGTTCTCGAACGCCACGTCACCTCGCAGCGGCGGCAGCGCGATGCGCGACTCGTCTTCCTGATCTTCGGTGACCATGTCGCGCAGCTCGCGAATGCGATCCAGTCCCGCGAACGCCTCGGTGAGCTGCGTGCCGATGTTGGCGATCTGCACCAGCGGTGCCGCGACCAACCCGATGAAGATCACGTACATGAACAGGTCGCCCAGCGTCATGCTGCCGCCGATCACTGCGCGTCCACCGAACACCATCACAATCACGCTGATGAGGCCAACCACCGCTGTGGACAGCGCCGTGGTGGCCGACGTCCCGGTGATGGTCCTGGCGATGTTCTGGAAGAGTGTCATCACCCCTTCGCTGAACACCTTTCGTTCGCGTTCCTCGGCGGTGTACACCTTGATCAGCCGAATGCCGCCGATGGTTTCGGCGAGTCGTCCGGTGACGTCCGCGGTGATGCGGCCGCGTTCGCGGAAGATCGGACGCAGTCGCTTGAAAGCGGTGGACATGCCCGCGGCGAACACGCCCAGCAGCGTGACCGTACCGAGCGTAAGCTTCCAGTTGAGCCAGAGCAGCACGACCAGCGCGAAGGAGGCGGTGACGAGTCCGCCCGTGAGCTGGATGAGTCCCGTGCCGACCAGGTTGCGGATGCCGTCCGGATCGTTCATCACGCGCGAAATCAGGATGCCCGACTTCGTGCTGTCGAAGAAGCGCACGGGCAGTCGCACCAGATGCGCCTGCACTTCCTCGCGCATGTTCGCGATGGCGCGCTGTGCCGCCACACTCACCACCTGAGACAACGAGTACGACGTGATCGCCTGGATGAGCGTCGCGCCGCCGCCCGCCAGCGCGAGCGGGACCAACAGGTCGTAGTTGCGATTGGTGAGCACCTCGTCGATGAGGTACTTCGAACTGAACGGCAGCACGAATCCGGCCGCGCGACTGACGAGCATGAGCGCGAGGCCAATCCCCACCGACTTGCGGTGCGACCAGATGAGCGCCCGCGCTTCCGCCCAGGCGCGCTTGGTATTGCGCGCAGCAGCCGCTTCAGCGCCGGGCTGACGTCCGCCGCGGCCACCGCCTCTTTCCGCGCTGGGCAACGTAGGGCTGGGCAATACGCGCACCATGGCGTGCTTTACCGGCTGCGGCCACCGCGGCCACCGCGGCCACCGCCCGCGCCGCCACCGCTTCCGCCTGCAGTCCCGCCAGTGCGACCGCCACCGCTGCCGCCCGTACTCCCGCCAGTGCGACCGCCACCGCTGCCGCCCGCTCTCCCGCCACTGCGACCGCCGGCCGTCGCGCCGTCCCGCGGCCCACCGTCACGCGGGGCGGCGGGACGCGACGCGCCACTGCCGGCACCCGTCGAGGACGATCGTGTCGAGGCAGCACGTGAGGGCGCCGAGCGCGCGGACTGCGGCGCACCCGAGCCTCCGTCGCCACCGCGTGCATTCTTGCGCGCCAGCTTCTCGGCCGCGCGCGCACGCTCCTCGGACTTTCGCTTCCGGATTTCCGCGATACGGTCCTTGAGCGGCACTTCGAGCTGCTCGCCGCTCTTGGACGTATAATCGAAGTCTGGCAACAGCACGCGCGGCAACCGACGACCGATTGCGCGCTCGATATCACGCAGTTCCTGCTCTTCGTCCGGTGCCACCAGCGTGAACGCTTCGCCGGTGAGTTCAGCGCGCGCCGTGCGGCCTACGCGATGGATGTAGTCTTCCGGTGCCATCGGCACGTCGAAGTTCACCACGTGGCCCAACGCTTCGATGTCGATGCCGCGCGCCGCAATGTCGGTTGCCACCAGCACGCGAATGGTGCCGTTCTTGAAGCCCGCCAGTGCCGCCGTGCGCGCCGACTGCGAGCGGTTGCCGTGAATGCGCTCGGCGTTGATGCCGCGCTTCACGAGCTGTTCGGCGAGACGATTGGCGCGGTGCTTGGTGCGCGTGAAGACCAGCGCCTCCTTCATGTCACCGCGCTCGAGCAACGCCATGAACAGGCCTGTCTTGAGATTCTGCGCGACCGGATAGACTGCCTGTGTGATGCCCACCGCGGGCGCGGAACGACGCTCGAGGTCGATTGTGACCGGATTGTGCAGCAGTTCGCTCGCCAGCTTTCCGATCGGTGCCGGCATTGTGGCGCTGAAGAACAGCGTCTGCCGCTTGGTGGGGATGTACTTGAGCAAGCGACGAATATCCGGCATGAAGCCCATGTCGAGCATGCGGTCGGCTTCGTCAAACACGAGGAACTCAACGCCGGACAGCGAGGCGTACGACGACTTGAGATGGTCGAGCAGCCGGCCCGGTGTGGCAATCATGACATCGACACCGCTCCGGAACGCGCGCTCCTGCGGGCCCATGCCGACACCACCGAACACGGCGGCGGCCGTGATGGGCGTGTGCACCGCCATGCTCTCGAGGCTCTCGAGAATCTGCGCCGCGAGTTCGCGCGTGGGTGTGACCACCAGCGCGCGAGTGGTGCCGCGGGGCTTATCGATGAGCTTGTGCAGGATCGGCAGCAGGAACGCCGCCGTCTTGCCACTGCCCGTCATCGCGCACGCGAGCAGGTCCCGTCCGTCGAGCGCCGCAGGAATCGCCTTCTCCTGAATAGGCGTTGGCCGGGGGAAACCGAGCTCTTTCAGCCCCTTTTGGAGACTGGGATGCAACTGCAAGCTTGAAAACGACAGAAACACGTCCGTGACTTGGGAAACCGAAATGGGCCGGTCCCGACGGACGTGCCCTCCAACCCGGAAATATACACCTCCGGGAGGGAGGGGATGCGCTCAGGGCTGCGAGCACCCCGGGGGTGCGGTCTGCCGTCCGCCTTACCGGAACTGCTCGACGAACTGCCCGTACCCCGCAGCCTCCAGCGAGTCTGCCGGTATGAACCGGAGCGCGGCTGAGTTCAGGCAGTACCGAAGTCCGGTGGGCTGCGGACCGTCGGGAAACACGTGGCCAAGATGCGAGTCGGCGCCAACCGATCGCACTTCGGTGCGTTCAATGGTCAGAAACCGGTCCACCTTGGTGTACACATTATCCGGCACGAGCGGCTTGGTAAAGCTCGGCCAGCCCGTGCCACTGTCGTACTTGTCCTTCGAGCTGAACAGCGGTTCTCCCGAGACGACATCCACGTAGATGCCCTCGGTCTTGAGGTCGTGGTACGCGTTGTTGAACGCCTGCTCCGTGGCATCTTCCTGAGTGACGCGATACTGGAGCGCCGTGAGCTGTTCGCGCAGCTTCTCCGCGGACGGCCGAAGTGCACCGATCGAATCCTGCGCCGGTGTGGACAGCTCGGCGGCGGTGGCTCGCTGCTTTCCGGCGGTGATCGCGTACGTCGCGAATGCTCCAACGGAGACGAGCGCCACGATGACAATGCGTCTCATGGTCAGGTCGCCTTCAGCAGGCCGGTGGTACCGATGCCCGCCGCGTCACCCCACAGTTCGCGCAGGCGAGCGTCGCGGCCACAGCTCGTGCGATAGAACTTGTATCGAATGGGATTCTTCTGGTAGTAGTCCTGATGGTATTCCTCGGCCACGAAGAACGTGCTCGCGTCGGTGATTTCGGTGACGACGGGACGGCCGAGCTTCTTCGCGATGGCCGCCTTCGACGCTTCGGCCGCTGCGCGCTCCTCAGCGTTCATCGGGAAGATTTCCGAGCGATACTGTGACCCGCGATCGCAGAACTGCGCGTCCGCGGTGAGCGGATCGATGTTGTGCCAGAAGATGTCGAGCAACTGAGCGTAGCTGACTTTCGCGGGATCGTAGATGATTTCGACCGCTTCGGTGTGGCCGGTGCGTCCGCCCGAGACCTGATCGTACGTGGGATTCCTGACCTGCCCGCCGATGTATCCGGAGACCACGGCCGAAACGCCGTCGAGCTTTTCGAACGGGGGCTCCATGCACCAGAAGCAGCCCCCGGCGAAGACAGCCTTGCGAGTGGCGCCATCGGGATTGTCCGAAGTGGTTTCAGAATCCTGGGCGGGAACTGGCGCCGCGTTGGTGCTGGGCGCGCGGAGCAACAGGGCCACGGCGGCAAGAGCAGCGATCGCGCCGGCGGTGGTGAAAACAGAACGAGCAGACATGAGCAAGCCTCTGATTGTGGCAGGGTACACCCAGAGGTAGTCAAGACGAAGGGCATCGGTTCCCGGCGCGCGGCAGTTCGTCTCGCGCGCGCACTGTTTTTCAGAGAAGCGCCGCGCCGAGTATGGGTGATCCGCGGGCGAACCGCTCAGGCGTGAGACTCGACATGTCCAGCGAGTGTGCCCGCCCATCGCAGACGAGTTCCGCCATGAGCTGCCCGATGGCCAGCGCGTGCATCACGCCATGTCCCGACGAGCCGTTGGCGAGCAGGAAGTTGTCTGTGCCTTCGCACGCGCCGAAGAGCAGGTGACCGTCAGGCGAGTTTTCGTACAGCCCCGTCCAGCAGGATGGCACGTCGAGCGCGGCGTCGCTCAGTGCCGGCACTACCCGGACTGCCTCGGCGTGCAGTTCGCGCACCCAGTTCGTGTCGACGTCCGTATTGAACGGATCATGCGGCAGCGGATCGTGCGGGCTGAGCAGCAACACGCGATCGCCACGTACACGAAGATGAAATCCGTCATCGGCCGCGACCGTCATCGGTGTGTTTGACGGCAATACGGATGTCGGCAATGTGATGCCCACATGCCGCCTTCGCGGTGTGACCGGCACCGCTACGCCAGCAAGCGCGCCAATGGATGCGGCCCACGGTCCCGCAGCGTTGATGACTGTTCCGCAAGCAATGCGTTCATCGCGTGTCAGCACGGCGGTGATGCGATCGGCGCTGCGTTCGATCGCGATGCAGTCGGAGTTCCATGAGAACGACGCATCTGCACGTGATGCGCTTTGTATCAGCCCGTCGAGCAGTGCACGCGGATTGATGTAGCCGTCGCGGGCCGCATACACGCCGCCAATGAACTGCGATGCGTCCACGTGGGGCGACAGTGTTCGGATGTCATCGGTGCCTACCTCGCGGCCGTCGGTGTACCCGGCATGGTGCTGCACGCGCATGGCCGATCGCAGCGTTTCGAGCGTCTGCTCAGTGCGCGCCATGAACAGGTAGCCGACGGGCTGATATCCTGGGTCGACGCCGTGCACATCGGCAAATGCCGTGAGCTGCACGAGAGAGAGCATGGACAGGCGGACGTTGATGTCGGTTCCGTACTGGGCGCGAAATCCTCCCGAGGCTCGTCCGGTGCTGCCGGCGGCGGGAGCCCCGGCTCGATCGATCACGCGCACCTCGCCCGCTTCGCGCGCGCACAGGTGGTATGCGATGGACGCGCCGACTATGCCGCCGCCGATGATCACGATGTCTGCCGAGGAATGGCGCATAGCGGCGCAACATGGCGAGCGGGTATTCGACAGGTCAAATGGCTGCCGTGGGAGACCGATCGTCAGTCGGTGCACGACCATGGAATCGGCACCCCGCAGCGGTAGGAACTGGAGGGGGGAGTCCGGGTGAAAGATTATTCTTGACAGACGGTGCCAGAGTCCTTATCCTAGCGCCATGGGAGTTGTTCGGTCATGGGACTACGGCTCTTGCTGTGGTCCCATTTTCGTGCGCTCTCATGAGCGTCAGCGGGGCGCGATTGCCCGCAGGATACGGACGGTCGGTGCGTACGGAAATACCGATACCTCGGCAGTCAGTACAATTTCAGGAGTAGGTATGCGTACGACCGGCACAGTCAAGTGGTTCAACGACACGAAGGGCTTTGGTTTCATCACGCCTGAGAACGGCGGCAAGGATTGCTTCGTGCATCACTCAGCCATCCAGACGAGCGGCTTCCGCTCCCTGGCCGAAGGCGAGCGGGTAGAGTTCGACATCGTGCAGGGCCAGAAGGGCCCCGCCGCT
>JBBQNT010000086.1:0-13515 GCA_038330215.1 Gemmatimonadales bacterium | reverse complement strand
CGTCGCGGCGCGCGTGCGGCGGCGCAGTGATTCGTCTTCCATGCGATCAAGAAATCGCTCGTGCATTTTCACGTCGGCCCACGAATAGAACAGCACGCAATCGCTCGGCAGGCCATCACGTCCCGCGCGGCCGATCTCCTGATACCACGACTCGATGTCCTTTGGCATGTCGCGGTGGATGACAAACCGCACGTTCGACTTGTCGATTCCCATGCCAAACGCGACCGTGGCAACCACCACCTCCACATCGTCGCGCTGAAACGCGTCCTGATTGCGCGCCCGTTCGTCAGGTTCGAGTCCTGCGTGGTAGGGTACCGCACGCACGCCCTGCCGCACCAGAAAATCCGTCATCTGCTCAACGCCCTTGCGGCTCTGGCAGTACACGATCCCGCTGTCACCGGCGTGTGATCGAACGAGCGACAGGATTTCGCGTTTCGTGTCCCCGCCCTGCCCCTTCTTGCGCACAGCAATGCGCAAGTTGGGACGGAAGAACGAGCCCTTGAAGCCCGCCGGCTTCTTCATGCCGAGCTGACGCAGGATGTCGCGCGCTACCTCGCGAGTTGCGGTGGCCGTGAGCGCAAGTACCGGCACATCGAGTTCGAGCTTGAGCCCCTGCAACCGTCGGTACGACGGACGGAAGTCGTGCCCCCACTGACTGATGCAGTGCGCCTCGTCGACCACCAGCAGCGCGATGGGGCAGCCAAGCACAAAGTCACGCAGCGATCCGTCGAGCGCTTCCGGCGCGAGGAAGACGAGTTCATACGCACCAGCGCGAAAGGTCTCCAGTCGCGCACGTCGTTCGTCGGGATCGAGCGTGGAGTTGATCGCGGCCACGCGAAAGCCGAGCGCCGCAACCGCGTCCACCTGGTCCTTCATGAGCGAGATCAGGGGCGAAATCACGAGCACCGTCCCTCCCAGCAGTCGCGCCGGCAGCTGGTAGGTGAGCGATTTGCCCGCGCCCGTTGGCATGAGCGCGATGCAATCGCGTCCGGCGAGAACGGCCTCGATAACTTCGCGCTGTCCGGGGCGGAAGTCGTTGAAGCCAAACACGTCGCGGAGGACGGCGTCTGGCGAGGGCTGCGGGGAGACCGACGTCATTGTTGTGCAAGCTACACAGTGCGCAGCTCCTGAGTGTACGGCCAGATCATTTCGCCCGACGAGCACTTAATATTCCGCTGGATGGGAACTTCGCTCGCGCACGGTGCGTGAGATCATCCCGACACCGAGTACGCCATGCATCTCGCCGTGGAAGGACTGCAGCTGCGTCGCGACCATCGGGGTGTGGGTCGGTACGTTCGGCGCTTGCTGAGTGCAATGCCGCACGAACTCGATGCGCTACGCATCACGGTGGGCGTGCGCAATACCGATGATGCGGACGTCGTTGCGCGCGAATTGCACGCGATAGACGCTCTGCACGGGCGACTCGACGTGTTGCCTATCACGGAGTGGTCGCGCGGTTCATACGACGTGGCGTGGTACCCGTGGAACTTCGTACGCGTGCGGCCGGTCGCGGCAGCGATCGTGCCCACCATTCACGACCTCGCGCCCATGCTGAATGTGGATGGGCGCTGGTGGAAGGTGGTGAAGCGAGCGCGAGCCAGACAACAGTATCGTCAGAGTGCGTCCGCAGCCGATCACGTGCTGACAGGGGCAACGGGGGCGCGCGACGAGATTATGGCACGGCTCGATGTTGCGATCACTCGCATCTCCGTTGTACCACACGCCGCCGATGAGTTTCGCGAGCTTGCAGATACCGCGGTCACTGATGCATTGCTGTCGCGGCTGGGCGTATCGGGACCATTTCTCTTCGCCATCGGCTCGCGGGAGCGACGCAAGAATCTCCGCGTGCTCTTTGCCGCGATGGAGCGACTCCATGCCTCAAACCTCGGTGTGCCGCTCGTGCTCGCGGGCGGCGCGTCGACAGCCGGCGCGACACCCGACTGGTTGCGGCGCGCCGGGTTCGTCACGGATGTGGAGCTGGCGGGACTGTATGCGGGTGCGGCGGCCGTCGTCGTGCCCTCACGTTACGAGGGCTTCGGCCTGCCCGTCCTCGAGGCGCTGACGGCGGGCGGCGCCGTGGTGTGCGCCGACGCGAGCACCTTGCCAGAGGTTGCGCTTGGCGCGGCGCTCTACTTCGATCCCAACGACGCGGACGAACTCGCGCAACGATTGCGTTCGTTGCTGACCGATTCGTCGTTGAATCAATCGCTGCGTGCGGCCGGACAGTTACGTGCGGGCGATTTTTCCTGGGCCGCTTCGGCGCGTGGCACCCTTGCGGCGTTCGCGACGGCGATCGAGCACGCGGATTAGGTACTGAGCGCACGATGCAGCGCAGCCCACGGTCGGAGGAATGCCCGCCAGCGTATTGCCGACGGGCCCCGTCCAAGTCAGTTCTCGAACTGATACTTGCAGCTCACTGACGGATTCCATGGCATGAACACGCCGAGTGGATTCGGACGCCAAGCCCAGACGTGCAGCGCCCACACGCTCACTCCCTGCACAACCAGTGGTGCGAAGCGCATGCCCAGCAACGGATCCGGTTCGTTCGCCAGTGTTCCTTCCGGCCGGGGAGCCACGTAGTCGAGACCAACGAGCTGCAGGGATCCGTCCTTCCGTGGCTCAAACATCAGGAGCTCCGGATGGTTGATGTCGATGACATCATCCACAAGGGCTCCATTCATGTAGTGATACGCCTGCGCACCAGTGCCAGGCAGCTCGGCACATCCCGTCGGAAACTGAATGGTGTAGCCGGCATCATTCGCCGCGCTGAAGTCGTGAAAGCGGGCTGTGGCACGGCGTGCGGCCGCAACACCCTGTTTCTGATCCAGCGTCAGCGCACCGGTGAGACTTTTCGCGTGCGCCCCATGGTCATCGGGCATGAGCGTGACCACGGCCGATGTCGGCGCGGGGGTATCGCTGTTGCATGCGCCGAGCACGGTTGCAGCAGTCGTGGCCAGCAGAAGAGAAAGCGTTGAGCGAATCATGCGGCACTCCGGTGGATGGCGAACAAAAGGCGGCGCGAGATCGCCGTATTTGTTGAGGCCGGAAGTGGTCGGGATTCAGCTCACAGTCGATTGTTCACGTCGCCAATGTTGCGCGTTCGCGCGTCTCTCTCACTGGCTATGCATCACCAAGTCGAGCTTCGAGCAACGCCGCAAGCCGATACGCCGCAAGTGCGAGCCGGTGCCGGGCGATGGCTTCACCGCGCGACAGATAGCCGTCCGACAACACCGGCGGTGCCTTGCCTTCACGCGGTGGCAGATCATAGGCCACGTAGCGCGCCAGCGTCGCACTCTCGTCAGCCCATGATTTCACAGTCGCCGCCAGCGCCGCGCCGTCCGGGATGACAAGATCGTCGCTCTCCATCGCGGAGATTGGCAGCGCGTTCGCGAGCGACTGCGCGAGCACGTCGAGCGGCAGGTCGCGCGACACTCGGCCGACCATGCCGTCCCACACTGCGTGCAGGTTGGTTGAATCCCGGTCGCTTCCCGGAATCGTCGTCCACACGCCATTACCGCCGGCATCTCCGTACGGCGAAAACGCGCTCGACCGCGATGTCCCGTGCAATGGCTGATGCAGATCGCCCACGATGTGAATGATCCACCCGAGATGGTACGCGCGCACGCTGCCGGGAATCGCATTGTCCGCCAATGCGTCCGCCATCTTCGGCAGCTCGGTGCTCACGTTCGGAGCGGTGAGCATGATGGTTGGCGTGCCGTCGTCGGAGAACGATCGCGTCAGGTAGTGCCAGCCCTCCCGGCGCGCCATTGTCGGAAATCCGTCGAGCAGCGGCGTTGGGGTCGCCTCCCGGCTGGTCTCGCGATAGAATCGGGCATCGCTGCGAATGCGATCCGGCCACACCGAGGCGCGGATGAAGAGTTCGCGTACGCCCGCTGGCGTCTGCGCGTCGATTCCCTCGGTCAGGCTTTCGAGATCGGGATGCTGGCGCAGAAGCGCGTTCACGCGCGCGCGCGTCGGTTGGCGCAGTCGATCGTACGCCATGGCGGCCATCGCACGATGGCCAATGGCGTCCCATCGGCGCACGACGGTCGGGGACGAGGGCTCGGGATGTCCAGCCGCCGCGTGCGGCGCCAGCGCGAGAACGAATGCGAGGTAGAGGAAAGAAGTCATGCTGAAAATGTAAGGCGAACGCGGGCGCTGGCGTTTCTGCAGCGGCAACGAACTGTCATCGAATGCCGAAATGCTCGGGGTCCCGCCAGCGCTAAAACCACGCACCGCCGCTGTCGCTCTTCGCGACCAACGAATCGACACGGCTGAATGGCCCGATGGACCAAGCCATATGGCCCCGTCCATCAGGCCATTCGACCTCGCGGATTCGAAAGCGAGCCAGCACACCTCGCCCCCGCGTGCTCGCTCACCGCGTTCCTGTTGGCTGCTGTCGAGCTGGTGGTAGCGCTGGGCGTGGGCCTGCTCATCTCCACCGTTGCGCGTACGCAGCCGCAGGTGATCTGATGATGTGTGGATGGACGCAGTGCGGCCGTTCGGGACGCTCGCCTACGCATCGCCGTGCTCTCGCAAGCAACTGGCAATCACGGTGAGCAACTCGCTGGCGGAATACGGCTTGTGCACAAAATGCGTCACGCCCGCTCTGGCGGCCTGCAGCACGTAGGTACTCGGGGCGACGCCGCTCGACACAATAATGCGCACATGCGGATCAAGCGCTCGAAGCGCAAGCACTGTGGCCGGACCGTCGAGAATCGGCATCAGCATGTCCACCAGCACGACGGCGATTTCGCTGCCGCGCTTCGCGAACTGCGCGATGGCGTCTGCGCCATGCTCTGCCGTCAGCACGCGATACCCGAAGCGCTCAAGCGTCTGCTGTGCAATTCTTCGGATGGCCGCTTCATCATCGACCACCAGCACGAGTTCATTGGCGCCTCGCGCAAGCGAAGACAGCGGCGGCGACGGTGTCTCGGCCGCAAGCGGTTCGGCACCCGCCGGAAAGAATACGGTGAACGTACTACCTCTACCGACCGTACTCGACACCCGAATAAAGCCGCCGTGGCTTCGTGCGATCGCAAACGCGGTCGACAAGCCAAGGCCGGTGCCCTCACCCACCGGCTTGCTGCTGAAGAATGGCTCGAAGAGATGCGCTTGCACATCGGCGGTCATGCCGCAACCCGTGTCCCCAACGCGAAACACCGCGTAACGCCCAGGGAGTGCCGACGGTTGCATCTGCGCGAACACCTCATCCACGATCTGGCTGCTTGTCTCCAGCGTCAGCGTCCCGCCCGAGGGCATCGCATCACGTGCGTTGACGCAGAGATTCATCAGGACTTGATGCAACTGCGTTGGATCCGCGTGCAGAATGCAGCCAGGCTCTTCCGCGTGTACTTCAAAGGAGATGTTTGGCGGAAAAGTATTGCGTGCAATGTCCACGATGTCCTGCATGCACAGGCGAGCGTTCAGCGGAACGCGATGTCCATCCATGCCACGCGCAAACAACAGCAGTTGCCGAAGCAGGGAAGCGCCGCGACGGGCGCTCACATCCATGAGCCCGAGTGCATCCATTCGTTCCGGGTCGGTCTCGGTGTCCCGCAGGTAATCGATGGACAGCATGATCGGCGACAGTACATTGTTGAGATCGTGCGCGATGCCACTGGCCAGCGTACCGATGCTCTCCACGCGCTGCGTTCGCAGGAGATGCGCTTCGTGCCGCCGCGACTCCGTAAGGTCGCGTGCGACGCCGACGAAATGGCGGATGTGCCCATCGCCGTCCCGGACGGGCGTCATGGTGACGTGTGACGGATACTCACTGCCGTTCTTTCGCTCATTGGTGAGTTCACCTGACCACGTCTCGCCGCGCAACAGAGCCGCCCACAGCTCGTCGTACGGCGACAGATCGGCGGACGGAGGCAAGAGCAGCGACGCGATGTGCTCGCCGACGGCATCATCCCACGAGTAGCCGGTCAGATCCGAAAACGCGCGATTCACCCATCGCACTCGCCCGTTGAGACGAAGGAGAACGACAGGACTCGCCACCGAATCGAGAGCCGCCGCGAGCAGCGACAACTGCTCCTCGGCGGCCCGACGGTCGGAGATGTCCGTCATACCACCGATCATGCGAATGGCTTTCCCGTCGTCGCCTCGCAAAATGTACGCTCGGCTGCTGACCCACAGGTAGTCGCCACTCGCGTGCCGGAAGCGATACTCCGCGTTCCATGCCGGATCGCCGCGCGTCAGTGCAATGTCGAGGCGCGCGAGCACCGGATCGCGGTCCGCTTCATGGATCCGCTCTACCCATTGCTCCTCCAACGAGCGTCCGCCCTGCACGGCGGCGCCAAAGAGCTCAACGAAGCCATGCCCCCACCACACGACGTCGGGAACGATATCCCAATCCCAGACCGCGTCGTTTGTCGCCCGCGACACGAGACGAAAGCGCTCTTCACTCAGCCGTAGCGCGTCTTCCACGCCCCGCCGTTTCGACGTGTCGCGCTCGATGGAAACGAAGTGTGTACACTTCCCTCCCTCGTCAAAAATCGGCACGATCTCGAGCTCGAGGTAGAGCTTCTCGCCACTCTTGGTGTAGTTCACCAGTTCTTCGCGAACTGGACGCCACGCCTTGAGCGCGCTGCGGATGCGTCTAAGCGGCTCGCGGTCCGTTGCGACACCCTGCAAGAATCGCGGGGAACGACCGATCACCTCAGTCGCCGTGTATCCAAGCTGGCGCTCGAATGCGGCGTTGACGTACACGATGCGTGGGCCCGGTTCGTCGACCGGATCCGCCTCGGTCACGATCACGATATCGCTGAGCTCGGCGAGGGCACTCTCAAGCAGGCGAAGCTGGGCGGAACGTTTCAGCGGCGCTGAACGTGGCTCGGGCACGCCCAGCCCGGAGGCGACGGCCGATTGCACGGTGTCGGCCGGCGCGGTGTCCAACACGCCACGAGCTTCGCCGTCATCGGTCGAACGGCTTGTCACCATCATCGAATCGCTCCAGCGGGGAATCCGCAGTGCCTCTGCTCCAGAGTATACGCGGCGTGTAGGGGTTGTGCCACACATCGCCAGAAGCGGGAAGTCGGCGCCCCCGCGCGAGGGTCAAGTCTCACGACCGTGCGGCCGAGACTTTCTTTTCACTCCCTGGGCTCATACGGCCGCGCGGCGGCCAGCCACGCCAAAACACTTCTCCGGATCGCTGCAGTCTTACATGTGCGCCAGCGCCGCGTCGCTCACGACGTCCGATCTGCTCTCGCCCGTCACAACTTGTGGCGCCGCCTCGGCACGCGTGCGATTTGACGCACGCTGGCTTGTGACCGCGGCGGAAGGAAACCTGCTTGCGGAACTGGGCTGGTCCCCCGAGGACCTCGTCGGCCAGCGCGTCGCTTGCTTGTTGACGCGTTCGCTGCGACAGGCTGCTCGTCCCTTGCTCCGCATGCTCCAGAACGGCGCCTCAGCGCGCGCCGATGTGATGCACGACAACCGACTGCTGCACTTTGATGTGCATCGTGTCACACCGACCGCCGATGGCGCGGTCGCGCGTCTGGACATCACTGATCTCACGTGGGATGCCGACAGCGAGCACGAACGCGCCCGCATTGAACGTCTCGAAGCGATTGGCTACGTGGCAGCCGGCATCAGCCACGAAATCAACACGCCCGTGCAGTTTGTGTCCGACAATCTGCGCTTTCTCGAGCAGTCGCTGCAGGATATGGTTGGGCTAGCCGGGGAGATGCAGAACTCCCTGCACGAGGCGCTACCGGATGACGGCCTGCGTGCGCGACTGTCGAATGCCCTCTCCCGCGTCGACACGGCATTCATCGAGTCGGAGCTGGAACCCGCTTTTGATGCGGTTCGCACCGGACTCGACCGTATCTCACGTGTCGCTGGCGACCTCAGGTCTTTCGTCAAGCCGCCGCGGGGAAAGGTGGACATCAGAGTCGGTGACGAAATCGCGCTCGCGGTCGGGTTGGTGCGGCGTGAGTTGCTGCGCGTTCCCCGCGTCGTGATCGACGTGGCCGATCAGCTCCCGCTGCTGACGGGGCATGCCGGCGATCTGGCACAGGTGATGGTCAGCGTGCTTCGCGAAGCGGCGACGCAAGCGCGCGACAAGCAACCGAGCGCTGTTGGGTCGCATGGTGAAATGTGCAGTCTCACGTTGCACGCGTTCGTGCGACGCGACTGGATGTTCATCAATGTGCACTTCGGCCCGCCCGCGCGCGCTACGCTTCCGTTCGCATCGGTTCAGACGCGCGCAGCCGACGCTCCGCTTCGTCCGATGCTCGCCGATGGATTCAACGTCGCCCGCGCTCTGTTGCGCGAGCAGTACGGCGGACATCTCGTCATCATCGCGGAACCCGATGCGCAGGTGCACCTGACAATCGGCCTGCCACTGCGCGGCGTCGCGCCCGGAACCCGATAGCATGCTTCGCGTCTGTCTCGTTGACGATGATGCGTTGTTGCTCGCCGGCATGCAGCGCGCGCTGCGACGCGCATCGCCACCCATCAGCCTCACACTCGCTTCGAGTGGTGCGATGGCACTCGCGGCACTGGCGTCAGAGCCGATCGACTTGCTCATGTCCGATTTGAGCATGCCCGGGATGGATGGGCAGGCATTGCTGGCCACGGCGCAGACGAGATTTCCATGCATCTCGCGCGTGCTGTCCACCGGCGCGCTGGACCCCTACCGGGCGTTCGACTTGCAGCTGGTTGCCCATCGTGTCGTCACGAAGCCGATGGCGACGAGCGCCTTGTTTGCGTTGATGCATGAGTTCGACGATTTGAACCGACAGCATCACGCATCGGAAGCTCTCCGGAATGCACCGGAGATCCCCTGGGCGTTCGCAGCGGCCCGGCGTCTGCGCGAGCAGCGGCCGAGCGCAATTACCGCCGCCGTCGCGCGCAACAATCCGTGGTTGGCCATGTTGCTCCTGCAAGCAACCCACGGCGGATTTGTCTCTGCTGACAGGCCGCTTGATGTGGAATCCACCTTGCGCGTACTTGGCACTGAACGCCTTGCGATCATGCTTGAGCGCCTCAAGGCGTTTGAGACACCGACCGATCGCGCGAACTGTTCAGGTAAGTCGCGCGAGACAGCGCTGTCCGCTGCGGGCGCGATCCCCGTCAGCGCGCTGCTCGAGCTCACCCGGGAAATCGCGCTCCGCTTCGCACCACTCCATGCGGCGGCACACACGCTGGCGGATGGCATCGCGCCGACTGAATCCACGGCCGACTTTCTGGCAGTTGCGGAGTCAGCCGCCCTGCTGCGCGCCGCTTCGGACTGTGTGATGTCCGGCGACACGGCCCACCGCCACGCTGTGCTCGTGTGCGCGCGAGACGCCGCGCGCATGGGCGTGGCGCCAGTGATCGTAGAGGCCGTCCGCGAGAGCGCGGACGACGCCACGCAAGTCAGCGTGAGCGCTGGTGCCGCTGTTGGGTGGGCATCGGCACTGCTGCGCGACCCCGAGCTGCTGCACTCCCCCGCACCGCAGATCGCGGTCGTTGGTGAAATTCCGCCTTGCATCCGCGATCGCTGGCGGGAGCTCTCGCTTGCATCCCGGAATGCGCGTCGGAGCGCCGCATGACGGAACAGCGAATGCGCGTGTTGCTCATTGACGACGATCCGCAGATTGGCGCCGGCCTTCGTCGTGCGCTCAACCGTGATGTGCAGCTCGAGTTGGCCGCTGATGCGGCGGAGGCACTGATCTTGTTGCGCGATCGGGGGCCATTCGAAATTGTGGTGTGCGATCTTTCCATGCCGGGCATGGACGGGCTGTCGCTGATGCAGCATGTACGGCGACTTTGGCCCGAAGCGCAGCGCATCATGCTGAGCGGCGAGGCACAGATGCAGCATGCGCTTCACGCCCTCAACGACAACCTGATTTTTCGTTTCCTGCTCAAACCCTGTCCGATCGAGACAATGCGTTCGGCGCTGACGGCGGCGCATCAGCAGCATTCATTGCTCAAGGCCGAACGCGAGCTGATGGAGCAGACGTGGCGAGGCAGCGTGGCTGCGCTCTTCGATGTGCTGGCGCTCGCGCACCCGGCCGCGTTCGGACGCGCTGACCGTCTTGCACAACACGCCACGGAAATCTGTCAGGCGCTGAACGTGCCAGACGCCTGGCGCGTCATCACAGCGGCGCGGCTGACACAACTGGGCGCGCACGGCATCTCGAGTGCCTCGGCGGCGGCGCTGGAACAGAATCGGGGGCTTTCGGTCGACAACATGCAGGAGCTGCTCGCGCTGCCGTTGGCCGCCGCGCGCATTCTTGCACACATTCCTCGCCTTGAGGCGATTCTCGAGATCCTGCGTGCCGCGGCCGCACCACCGACGGGAGCGGTTCTGCCGCTGGAGCCGGCCATCGTCCGCCTGGTAAACCATGTGGACCTGTTGGCCAGCAGCGGGCTCAGTTCAGGCGAGACGATCGATGCGTTGACGGACACGTGCCCGGAGTATCCCGTGAGCGTGCTGTCAGTGTTGCATCGCCGCGAATCAGACGCGAGCAAGATCCCCGCGACGGCCAGCATGCGCCTCTCGGAGGTCACGCTCGGTATGCGATTCACGTCGGAGGTGCGAACTCCGCATGGGCTCCTGCTCTCAACCCGTGGGCAGCTGGTCACCCAGAGCCTGCTCGACCGTGTCCGCAATAACTGGGCGGCATTCGCCAGCGATCAGATCGTTCGCGTGGAAATCCCGCGGCCGGCTGAACGGGCTCTCGGCGAGAATGCGCCCCGGCAGCCAGCGGCAATACTGGCCTCCTGACGAGCATCAGTTCATGCGGAACAAGTAGCTCAGCTTCATGAAGAATACATCGCTCGTTCGGCGCAGGCGATCCGGCCCCTGCGGTTCGTTCGCACGAAAGAGATCGCCGTAGCCAGCGAAGAGCACCGTGCCCGGCGAGGGCAGGTACGAAAACAAGAGATCCAGCCGTGCGGTGGAACGCTTGAACGCCGACGCGCGCGTGAGCGAACCGTCGGACGCGCGCAGATACACGGGCCGCTCCGTTCGCGAATCGTCGCGCAGCGAATCCTGATCGAGAATCGCGTACTCACCGATCACGCGGAAGAACACCTGTCGCGTGACCTGATACTCGGCGCGCAGGCGCTGCGTCTGCCGTAGCTGCACCTGCGTGCGATCGGACTTGCGCTTGAACTGATCGCGGTTGAAGGTGGCGGCGAGGCGCAGTTGTTCGGTGGGCCGCAGGTTGAGCGAACCGGAAACGCTCCCGATGATCGCTGAACTCCACTCGGGAAAGTTCTCGTCCTGACCGAGAATGGCCACGGTGCTGAACGAGAATCGCTTGAACTCCGGCGACGTGACGGACATCACCCAGTCAAGGTTGGGCAGACGTGGCGTTCCTGCATACCTGGCGGTGTCGACACCGTCGCCGCTGCGTGGCACAAGCAGCGCATAGTTGCGGTACAGCGAGGGATCGTATCCAAACTCCTCGATCAGCACCTGCGCGCCGAGTTGCCATCCACCCCGGAATCGCGTGTTCGTGCGGAGGTGCAACTGCACATCCTGCGCGGGCCGGCGATTGACGATGTCGTTGTATTGCCAGCGGCCGAGCATGTAGATCTCGGGCACGAAAGCTTCGATGCGCGCTCCCGATGCGCCGAATCGCGTGTAGCGATGCGTGGCGGAGACGTTGGAGATGCCGGGACGCGCAATGAATCCGGACTGCGCGTCGAAATCGGGACTGATGCCGTTGAACGAATAGCGTGCGTAGAAGCGCTGCCCGGTGAACATGGCTGACATGTCCCAGAGCGGTGCGCGATCGGTAGTGCCATCGCGCCCCGTCATGGATCCGGCGAGCTGTCCCTGCGCGCTGAAGATGCCGCGCACAAAACGACCGTCCAGGCCGAGCACGCGATTCCAGCGATCGCCCTCAATCTTGTCGGTGTAGGCGAAACCCAGACGACTCGTGGCGCCGAGATCGCGCTGCAGGCGCACGATGTTGTACACCGGCGATTCCCGGCCGTTGAAAGACGCGTCGCGACTGTCCACTGCCGAGAGCACGCCAATGTCGAACCCGCCATGCTTGCCGGTGAGCTTGGCGGCACCAACGGGTTGCGCGACGCGACGCGTGTAGATGAGTCGATTGGGCGCGGTGAACTGCTCCTGACTTTCCAGGAAGAACGGACGGCGTTCAGGAAAGAATACCGCCACGCGCGGGTCGTAGGTAAACTGCGTGGCGTCGGCTTCGACCTGAGAGAAATCGGGGTTGGCTGTGCCCGACAACGTGAGATTGCTCGTGATTCCCCAACGTGCGCTTCCGCCAATTTCGGGGCGCGATGTGTTGTATTGCCAGCCATTGGCGGCGGTACCCGGCGAGCCAACAGCGCTGCTCGTTATGGTCGGGATGACATCGAGCGTGATGCCTCGGCGCAAGTCGCGAAGGCCGGTGAGCAAACCCGACTGCGCGAGGAAGCTGGCGCGTGCACGCATGGCCGGCGCCCACGTCTGTTCGTGTCCGGTTGCCTGCACGGTGCGGATCACGTTGACCTGCCACTGCTGCTCGTCGCCGGCGCGATAGCGCAAACTCTTGAATGGAATCGCAACTTCCACTTCGAATCCGAAGTCGGTGAGTCGACCCTTCGACTGCCACACGTAGTCGGGCGCGAGATCGACCGATTCACGCGTACGCGGTGTGCTGCTCGCAAATCCGCCACCGGACGCGGCACCGGTTTCTGTAATGACGCCGTCGCTCTGGATGCCGAACGGATTGACGCCGAACACAAGGGCTTGCCGGCTGTCGTTGTAGGTGCCGAGAAAGATCTGCAGGTTGTCGTCTTGCGTGATGCGATCGCGGTCGGCGAGTGTGGCGCGCACCGTCGCCGATGGCGCGTAGGCGCGCACGCCGATGTGCAGGGCCGTGGCCGAGTACCACACAAAGACTTCCGTACTGTCGCTCGCGCTCACGCCATCGGTGGGGAAATACTGCGAGAAGCCCGTGAGGATGGCTGATTCACTCCACTGCGATTCGTCGAGCACCCCGTCGACCGTTGGCGTTGCCTCCAGGCGTGGCAACGTGACCGTAGTGGCGCCGGAACGACCGTGGAAGACTGGACCCGGGTTTGGCGCCGAGGCGAGCGGTTGTGACGACGTGACGGATGATGACGGCAGGGCCGTGGGCCGAGATGTGGACGCAGTCGATGGCAGCAGCGTGGCGCTCGTGAGCGCCGCGAGCAAGAGCGCGGAGGGTAACATATCCGGGAGTCTACGGGCACCGTGTGCGCGGCGCGAGAGCAGAGTCGGTGAGCTGGGACGAAGCGCTCCCGAGCGGGCACGGGCGGATCATCGCGGACGCCCGCTCGGCGTGGTCGACCCTGCGCGTCCGCGGCATCTCGCCGATCTGGCTGCGCTGTTTCCACCGAAACCGTGAACTGTTCACCGACACCGTGAACCGGTCCGCGCCGTGATCGTCTGCACGTTTTTCGGTGGCGGTTGACGGTTAACTGTTCGGGTATCCCTCGTCTTCTTCCGCGGCACCCGGGGTATCGGGCTGCAGTACCCCACCGAAACCGTTCACTGTTCACCGCCACCGTGAACCGTTC
>JBBQNT010000085.1:0-13526 GCA_038330215.1 Gemmatimonadales bacterium | reverse complement strand
CTGCTCGTTGGCGCGCGCATCGGCAACGGGGCAGAACGCGACGTCGTGCGTGAGCCGGAGCCGTCACGTCTCGCGATCGCACGCTTGCAGTACGACGGTGGCGGCGACTGGTACGCGAATCCTTCGAGCCTTCCCAACCTGATCGCGGCCATCGCCGAGCGCACGCAGCTGCCGATCGAGCGCACCGAGGGACGCGTGCGACTCACCGATCCGGCGCTCTTCCAGTATCCGTTCGTGCACGCTACCGGCCACGGCGACATCAGCCTGAACGACGACGAGATCGCGGCGCTGCGCGAGTATCTCACGCAGGGCGGCTTCGTGCACGTCGACGACAACTACGGACTCGACGAAAGCTTCCGCAAGGAAATCGCGCGCGTGTTTCCGGACCGTCCGCTGGTGGAAGTGCCCGTTACGCATCCGATTTACACCCTCGTGTATGCGTTTCCGGGGGGATTGCCCAAGGTGCATGAGCACGACGGCGCGCCGGCCAAGGGACTCGGCATTTTCATCGGCAATCGCCTCGCACTCTACTACACAGTGTCGAGCGACCTCGGCAACGGTTGGGAAGACATCGGCACGCATGCCGGTGATCCGCCGGAGCTGCATGAACGTGCGCTTCGCATGGGCGTGAATCTCTTCATGTACGCGGTGACCAGCCGGGTGACGCAATGAGTCCGATGGGAGAACGTCCGTTGTTGCAGCGTGTGTCGCACGAGGCCCAGGCCATGTCGTCGCGCAAGCGACTGACGCAGGGCTTTACAGCGGCGGCGGTCGTACTGGCCGTGCTCACGATCGGCGCGTGGATGCTCGGTGACGGCCGTTGGCTCACCTGGTCGCGCGTTGTGCCGTTCGTGGTGTGGAGCGTGATCATCGGTGCGGCGGTAATCGCGTACCGGTTGACAGGCAAGCGCGTACCGGCGCCGACGAGCGTGAGCGACGTAGCCCACGGCATCGAGCAGGAACGCGGCTTGCGCCCAGGCGCACTGCGCGGCGCGATCGAAGTTGCAGGTGACGGCGCGCTCGGCGCTCGTGCCGCGGCCGACGTGGAGCGACTGCTCGGACGTGACGCGGTATTGATGCCGAAGCGTCGGCGAGATTTGTCGCGGCGAGTTGCAACGGGAAGCCTGGCCGCAGTCGGCGCGAGTGCGCTGCTCATGATCGCAGTATTTCGCGTGAACGATGGCGTGGCGGCGATGTTGCATCCCATCGATGCGTGGCGCGGCCTGCTGCTGCCCGCGATGACGTTCGACGCGATGCCTGAGGAGATGCCGCGCGGCATGCCGCTGACGGTGCGTGTGCGCGCGCCGGGTCGTTCGCAGTTGGTGGTGTCGGTGCGAACGGAAGGCGCCGCGTGGCGCGACGATACCCTGACGGTCGATGCTGCGACGCAGCTAGCCTCGCTCGATCTGGGTCCGATTCGCGCGCCGCTCACCGTACGTGTAAACGACGGACGTGCGGCGGTGCTCGAGCGCACGGTCTCGGTGGGCGACCGGGGTTGGATCGGTGATGTGCAGGTTGATGCGGTGTACCCGGCGTATCTCGCACGTCCGAATGAGCGTTTGGAACTCGGCGGCGTGCTGCGTGTGCCGCGCGGTACCGAGTTGCGCGTGAGCGCAGTGACGTACTCGGGTGCGCGTGATGTCGTGTTGCGTCGCAATGCGGATTCGGTTGGGTTCGAAGCCGTGGGCGACGCTGCAATCGCCGCGCGCGTGATCGTCTCGGCCGACGGCGAATGGCAGTGGCATGCCGAGGCCACTGCTCGCGACGACGGCTCACTGCTGCCGGTGGAGCTGCCGCCACCGCTGCGTGTGGGCATGATCGCCGACGCGCCGCCTGAAGTGGCGATCCTCGCGCCCATTACGGACACCACGATCGGCACGAGTGGACGCATCGCGCTCGCCGTCGGTGCGCGTGATGACCATGGCCTGTCGAACGTCTCGTTGCTCGTGCATCGGGAGCGCGGTGGTGAACGCCAGGCGGCGTCACGTGTTGCGTTGCTCGGTGAGCCGCTGCCGGTGTGGGACGGCGTGCACGAACTCACGCTCGACGGTCGCGAACTCGAGGCCGGTGACCGGCTGGTGATCGTGGCGCAGGCAACCGATGGCTCACCGTGGCGTCAGACGGCCGAGAGTCGGCGACTGGTGTTGCGCGTGCCATCAGCGGAAGAGCAGCGCGAGCTCGCACGCTCGCTGGCCGATTCGCTGATGGCGCGCGCAGCGCAGATCGCGGCGGCGGAACAGGCGCTGCAGCGCAGTACGAGCGACGCGTCGCGGTCGCGTGAGCTGCAGAGCAACTCGCCGGCGTCGAGTGGTGCGTCATCGTCGTCGCAGGATGGTTCCAAGGGCAAGGCGATGTCGTACGAGACGGCGGAGAAGATGCGTTCGATCGCGCAGCAGCAGCGCGACCTTGGTGCCAAGGTGGAACAGTTGCGTGACGGCGCGAAGGAACTGGAGCAGCGGCTGAGCGACGCTGGTGCGATGGACAAGGCGTTGTCGGATCGCTTCAACGAACTGCAGCGCATGCTGCGCGAAGCGATGACGCCGGAAATGCAGCAGAAGCTCGCGGAGCTCGAGCAGGCATCGGATCGTTTGAGCGGCAATGAAGTGCGGCAATCGCTGGAACAGCTCGCGGAGCAGCAGAAGCAGATGCGCGAGCAGCTGGAGAAGTCGGCCGAGATGCTGAAGCGCGCGGCGCTTGAGGGTGCGATGGAAACGCTGCGTGATGAAGCGAAGGAGTTGTCGGCGGATGAGCGCAAGCTGGCGGAGCAGCTGGCCAAGCCGGAGGGGCAGCAGCAGCAGGGTCAGCAGCAGGGGCAGCAGCAGGGGCAGCAGCAGGGACAGCAGCAGGGACAGCAGCAGGGACAGCAGCAGGCGTCGAATGAGATCGATGCGAAGCGGCTGGCGGATCGCACGCGCCGATTGGAGCAGGAGGTGGAGCAGTTGACCGAGCGTCTTCGCCGCGAGGGTGCGAAGGCCGGCGCTGATCAGACCGAAGCCGCGCAACCGCAAGTGAAGACCGCGAGCGATGCGATGCAGGAGGCCGCGAAGCAGTTGCAGCAGCGGTCCGAGCAGCAGCGCGGTCAGCAGGGCCAGCAGCAGCAAGGCCAGCAAGGCCAGCAAGGCCAGCAAGGCCAGCAGGGCCAGCAGCAGCAAGGCCAGAAGGGCCAGCAGCAGCAGGGCCAGAAGGGTCAGCAGCAGCAAGGCCAGCAGGGCCAGCAGGGCCAGCAAGGCCAGCAGTCAGCGGCGCAACAGGCCAACCGTGCCGCCGACGCGATGGACAAGGCGGCCGAGCAACTCGCCGCCGCTCGCGAAGCGCAGGTGGACGCGTGGAAGCAGGACCTGTCGCAGCAGCTCGATCAGGCCATCAATGAGACCGCGCAGCTGGCACGACAGCAGGCCGACCTGGCCAATCGCGCCAAGGACGGCGATGCGCAAGGCATGCAGGGCGAGCAGGGCGCGGTGCAACAGGGGGTGCAGCAGGCTGCCGAACGCCTCGAACAGGCGGGCCGAGGTTCGGCGCTGCTGTCCCAGCGCTCGCAACGCTCGATGGCCGACGCGCAGCAAAAGGTGCAGCAGGCCACGCAGTCCATGAGTGCATCGGGACAGCCTGGCGGCGGAGAGCAGGCACAGAGCGCGATGCAGGATGCGGCGCAGGCGCTCAATCAGGCACTGTCGTCACTGGTGCGCGATCGTGAGCGGGTGAACAACTCCAACAGCGCATCAGGCTTTGGCGAAATGCTCGAGCAGATGCGTGAACTCGCCAAACAGCAGGGCTCGCTCAACGGCCAGATGCAAGGTCTGTCCATGCTGCCCGGTGGCGCGCAGGGGCAGCAGGCGCAACAGCAGGCGCGCACGCTCGCGCGTCAACAGCGCGGCGTGGCGGAAGGGTTGCAGGATGTCGCCGACCTCGATCCAACCGGACGTCTTGAGGCGCTCGCGCGTGAGGCGCAGCAGGTCGCGCAGGCGCTCGATCGCGGGGGACCGGACCCGGCCAACGCCGAACGTCAGCAGCAGCTCTACCGCCGCATGCTCGACGCGGGTCGCTTTCTCGAGCAGGATCAGCGCGACGATCAGGGACCGCGCGAAGCCCGCGCCGGTGACGGTCGCGGCACCACCGCGGCCACGGGTCCGCAGTCGGGTCGGCAGGGCGTGCGATTTGTTCCGCCGGCCTGGAACGACCTGCGCGGTCTGTCTGCAGACGAACGTCGCCTGGTATACGAATACTTCCGGCGACTGAATGCCGCGACGCCGTGATGCGACTGATTCGCGTCGCCCTCTTCGCCGCAACGCTTGTTGCGGCGACAGGATTGCCATTGCGCAGTGTGCGTGCGGCGCAGGAACTCGTTAGCGAAGCACTGGGCCACGAGGACGCGGGACGCTATCCGCAGGCCATCATCGCGTATCGCACCATTCTCACGCGCGCACTCGCGGGCGACGAGACCAACGACCAGATCGCGCTGGCGTTGCTCGGACTGGAGCGTGTGTTCCATATGGCCGCACAGCGCGACTCGATCGTGCCGGTGCTGCAACTCGTGCTTGATAGACGACCGGCCGATCCGGTCGCACGCAGCATCCAGTTCCGCGCGTTTGCAGCCTCGGCGCAAGACGCCGAAGTGCGCCGAGCGTTTGTGGAGTGGCGACGGGCTGCGCCCGAAGACGCGGCGCCGTGGCGCGAATACGTGCGCACGCTCATGGCGATGGGACGACCGCGTGCGGCCGACTCGGCGCTTGCCGATGCGCAACGTGTACTCGGACGAAGCGCCGAGTTCGCCGGCGAAGCCGCGCAGATTGCCGCCACGCTCGAGCGCTGGAACGACGCAGCGATCGCCTGGCGCCACACGGTGGACGCGCAACCGTGGATGGAAATGGCGGCCGCCTTCTCCCTGCAGCGCACACCCGACGCATCGCGTGACTCCGTGCGCACCGTGCTTGCCGCTGAACCCGTTGCGCTCGCGCCGCGCCGATTGCTGGCGACGATCGAAACCGGCTGGGGCGATGCGCGACGTGGCTGGGCCGCGCTCTCGTCGGTGCGCGGCGACGATTCGACCGTGGTCGCATGGACCGAGTTCGGTGATCGTGCGGAGGCGATGGGCGCCTGGTCGGTGGCGCGCGATGTGTGGCGCTCGCTGTACCAGCGTACCGGTGATGCGGCCACGGCACGCCGTGCAGCGCAGGCGGCGCTGTCCGCTGGCGACGCCGCGGAGGCGCTGATCATTGCGGAAGCGGCCACGCGCACGTTGACACCCGAAGAGCGCGCGGGACAGTGGCTTGTGATCGAAGTGGGCGCGCTGTCGGAGCTTGGCCGTGCGGAGGAGTCCTCACGTCGCGTCGCGCAGGCGAACGAGTATCTGGACGAGGGTACGCGTGCGGACGTGTCGCGGCTGCTCGTGAGCGCATGGCTTCGCAACGGCGATGTGGTGCGAGCGCGCGACGCCGCGACACGCGCGGGCGCTCTCGACGATGAGCAGGTGATCGGGTGGCTCGCGCTCTACGACGGTGATCTGGCCGAGGCGAGGCGCCGTCTCGTGAGAGCTACACAGCGCGATGCGGCACTCATTGACGCACTGGCGGTGCTGGCGCGCACCCGGGTCGCGCGTCACGAGGGACTCGGCGCCGCGTTTCTTGCGCTGGCGAAGCGAGACACGGCCGATGCGATCACTCGGTTTGCTGCGGCCGCCGACAGTCTGGAGGATGCCAGACCCGCGTTGCTCGCGACGGCGGCGCGACTGGCCACCCAAAGCGACGACACGACGCGCGCTGTGCGATATTGGAAGCAGGTGGCGACGTCGTTCGCGACGTCGCCGGAAGCGCCCGAAGCCTTGCTGGAGCTGGCGCGTGCCGCCGCCCGCAGCGGCGACCTGGCCTCGGCCACGACGCGCTACGAATCACTCATCATCGATCATCCGGGAAGTGCCATGGTGCCCCAGGCTCGCCGAGAACTTGAAAAACTGCGCGGTCGCGTGCCGGAGTTGTCGTGAAACGATTGCTGACGATCGCGCTGGTCCTGCTTTGCGTCGCTGCACCGGCGCGCGCGCAAACGCTGCTCGTGCCCATGGACGACGGACAGTCGAACCATCTCAAGGCGTACGGTCTCGCGTTCCAGGCGATCAAGACGGTACAGCGCGCCGAATGGCTGATCAACTATCGGGGGGGGGCGTTCCTGGTGCCCGACACGCCCGAGATGCGGCGTCGCTCGGCGCTGGACGGCATCCGGTTCGAACCGGTGACGGACGCCGATGTCGCGCGCATTCGTGCCGAGCTCGCGGGTGGCAACATGGATGCGGTCGTGCTCGAACGGGCGCCGCGCGTGGCCATCTACCGGCCCAAGGATCAGCCACCCTGGGATGACGCCGTGACGCTTGCACTCACGTACGCCGGTATCGACTTCGAGTCGGTGTGGGATGACGAAGTCATGCGCGGTGAACTGTCGAAGTACGACTGGGTGCACCTGCATCACGAAGACTTCACGGGACAGTTCAACAAGCTGTATCTCGCGTATCGCGATGCGCCGTGGTTCATCGCGCAACGTCAGCGCGACGAAGCCACGGCCGCGCGCTTCAACCAGCCGCATGTACCAGCGCTCAAGAAGGCCGTGGCCGACGGTATCCGTCAGTTCGTGGACAAGGGCGGCTTCCTCTTCGCCATGTGCGGCGCCACGGAGTCGCTCGACCTCGCAATCGCGGCATACACCGTGGACATTACCGGTCCGTTCTCCGACGGCACGCCGGTGGATGCCGACGCGGACGCGCGCATGGACTGGGCGCGCAGCTTTGCATTCCGGAACGCGCGCGTGGAGTCGTCGCCCTATGTGAATGCGTTGAGTGACATCGACGGACACCAGGTGAATGTGCCGGCGCGACGCCAGCCACTTGGCACCTTCACGCTGTTCGATTTCTCGGCCAAACTCGACCCGGTCGCCGCGATGCTCGTGCAGAATCATCGCACGGTGATTTCCGATTTCTTTGGCGTGACCACCAGCTTCAACAAGGCCGTGCTCAAGCCTGGCGTGACCGTGCTTGCGTCGGAAGAAGGCGCGCCGTGGGTCAAGTACATTCACGGTGACCTGGGGCAGGGCTCGTGGACGTTCCTTGGTGGACACGATCCGGAAGATCCGCAGCATGCCATCGGCAGCGCGCCTACCGACCTGTCCATGCATCCCAACTCACCCGCGTACCGCCTGATCCTCAACAACGTGCTCTTCCCCGCTGCGAAGAAGAAGCCGCGGAAAACGTGATCGGCGAGGAGCGGATTGCGCGCGGCGCGGCGGCGGCCATCCGCACCGCCATCCGGCTGGCGGGTGGCAATGAAGTGTGCTTTGTGGCCACGCTCGACGCGGATGGCTTGATCACCGCGGCGCGAGTCGTGTCGCGCGGTGATGTGCGCAGCGTGCTCGCGCTGCCGGGTGTCGCGCAACGCGGCGACATGCTCGTGCACAATCATCCGAGCGGGCTGCTCGAACCGAGTGAAGCGGACATCGAGATCGCCGCGCGCATGCATGCCAACGGCGTGGGCTTTGCGATCGTCGACAACGACGCGTCGCGTATCTATGTCGTGACCGAAGTGCCGGTGCGCGCGCGCGAGTCGGCGATCGCGCTCGACGAGCTCGATCACACGCTCGGCCCCGATGGACCGATCGCTGAGCGCATGCGACAAACGAATGCGTTCGGCTATGAAGACCGGCCGAGCCAGCGCGACATGGCCAGCGCCGTGGCGCGCGCGTTCAACACGAAGGGCGTGGCGTTGCTCGAGGCGGGCACCGGTGTCGGCAAGTCGCTCGGTTACCTCGTACCGGCACTGCGCTGGGCCGCGGCCAACGACGAGCGCACGATCGTCAGCACTGCCACGATCACGCTGCAGGAGCAACTCGTCCAGAAGGATCTCCCGTTCCTGGCCGACGCGCTCACCGATCAGGATGTGCAGTTTGCGCTGCTCAAAGGGTGGCGGAACTACGTCTGCTTGCAGCGACTCGAGCAAGCGGCGCTGGCGGGCGCCACGCTCTTCGACGAGGCGGGCGCGCGCGAACTCGACACCATCATCGGCTGGACAAAGCATACTGGCGATGGAACCGTGGCAGACCTGGCCACGCCGCCGCGTCCGGATGTCTGGGATGAAGTCGCCGCAGAGCCTGATCTCTGCAGCCGACTCAAGTGTCCGCACTACGACAAGTGCTTCCTGTTCGAAGCCCGCAAGAAGGCGTCACTCGCCGATGTCGTTGTCGTGAATCACCACCTGCTGCTCGCCGATGTGGCCGTGCGCCGTTCGTCGAACAATTGGGATGATGCTGCAGTGCTGCCGTCGTACAAGCGCATCATCATCGACGAAGGTCATCATCTCGAAGATGCGGCGGCCAGTCATCTCGGCTCGTCGGTGACGCGACGGGGCATGACACGCCTGTTCGGGCGACTCGAACGGCGCGGCGGCAAGGGACTGTTGCCTGTGCTCGCGACCAAGCTTGCCGCGTCGAGCGACCTGTTGAGCACTGCGAGCATGGACCTGGTGCGCGAGCGGCTCTCACCCAGCACATACCGCGCGCGTGAACTTGGGCAGCGGCTGTTCGATTCGCTGCAGTCACTGCTGGAAGGGCAGGGTAGCGGTGCCGCCATTCGCCTCGACGATGCGTTCGCGAGACACGCGGTGTGGAAGGAGGGACTCGACGCAACGCTCACCGACCTGCTGCGCGAGATTTCGCTCATCAATGACGGCTTGCGACTGGTGCGCGAACGCATCGAGAGCGATGAGAAGAAGGCCGAAGAACTGTCGACAACCCTCGGCGAGCTGCGCGGCGTTGGCCGGCGTCTCGAGAACGCGGCCGATTCGCTCGTTCAGGCCCTGCGTCCACAGTCCGGCGGTGAGCCCATGGTGCGCTGGCTTGAGCTGTCGGGCAAGCCCGGTCCGGATCGCAACGTGTCGGCGCATGCGGTGCCGCTCGATCTGGCGCCCATTCTGCGCGCTGATCTGTTCGACCGCGTCGAGACGGCGATCGTCACCAGCGCCACGCTCGCCACCAACGGCGGCTTCGATTTCCTGCAGCGGCGTCTCGGTCTCGCCGACACCGAGGCGGAGTCGGAGCGCACCTCGTCCGATCCCGCGGCCCCGTCGACCACGAACGTGAAGCCGCGCAGCAAGAGACGCGGCGTACACACGGATACATTCCCGTCACCGTTCGATTATCCGACGCAGGCGCTGCTGGTCGTGCCAACGGACTTGCCGGCGCCAAACGAGAATGCGACGGCACACTCTGATGCGGTGCACATGCAACTGCGTGACCTCGTGCGCGCGAGCGACGGCGGCGTGTTCGGGTTGTTCACGAGTCATCGCGACCTGCGCGCGGCGGCCCTGTGGTGGCGCGAACAGGGACTCGACGCACGGTGGCCCTTACTCGTGCACGGCGAAGACGACGCGCGCGATGTGCTGCTGCGCCGGTTCCGAGATGCCGGTCGCGCGGTGCTTTTTGGTACGGCCTCTTTCTGGGAAGGCGTGGACGTGCCGGGGCACGCGCTGCGCGCACTGCTGATCGCCAAGCTGCCGTTTCGTGTGCCGAGCGAGCCCGTGGTTGCCGCGCAGTGCGAGGCGATCGAGGCGCGTGGCGGGAATCCGTTCATGGAGTACATGTTGCCGCACGCCTCGCTTCGCCTCAAGCAGGGATTCGGACGGCTCGTGCGCACGGCGACCGATCGAGGCGTCGTGGTGCTCAGTGATCCGCGCGTCGTCACCAAGCGCTACGGGCGCAGCCTGCTCGATGCGCTGCCGCCGGCGCGACGCGTCGTCGGTCCCTGGTCACAGGCGCATGCACAGATCCGCGACTTTTTCTCGTCGGGTACAGCGATTGATTCCACCCGCTGATTGCACCCGCCGGTTGCCCCCGCTGATTGCCCCCGCTGATTGCCCCCGCTGATTGCACCCGCTGATTTCACCCGCTCACGACTCCTGCTATTTCCGCCTGCTGATTTCGCTGGTCAGCTCACTGTCTCCCCAGCCGCCCCACCATGCTCACCCCGTCGAAGATCGTCTGTGTCGGTCGCAACTATCGTGCCCACGCCGCCGAAATGGGCAACGATGTGCCCGTCGCGCCGCTGCTGTTCCTCAAGCCGCCGTCCACGGTGATCGCCAGTGACGCACCGATCCTGTTGCCCGCCGCATCGCAGCACGTGGAGTACGAGGGCGAGATCGGCGTGGTCATCGGCAAGCGACTGCGTGACGCAAGCGACGATCAGGCACGCGATGGGATCGCCGGTATCGTCGCGCTCAACGATGTGACAGCTCGCGATCTGCAGAAGTCCGATGGCCAGTGGGCGCGTGCAAAGGGCTTCGATTCTTTCTGTCCGGTGGGCGAGATGGGCACGGTGCCTCGTGATCTTGGCGCGCTAACCGTTGTCACACGGGTGAACGGTGTCGAACGCCAGCGAGGCAGCGCGTCGGAGATGGTTTTCGACATCCCCATGCTGCTGCGGTATATTTCTGCGATCATGACGCTCGAGCCGGGTGACCTCGTGGCCACGGGCACGCCGGCCGGCGTTGGCGCACTCGTGCCGGGCGACCTGGTCGAGGTGGAGATCGTGGGCATCAGCCGCGTGTGCAATCCAGTCATTTCTCGCTGAAGCGCGAACGTCGAGTCAGTTCCCACAGAGGGAAACGATCGCCGTTCGTCAGGGTACCTATAGCGCATGTCAGTCCGTCCGCCCACGCCGCAGGAGCCATCACGGCATCCCGACGCGCCCGCCTCCGCGGATGCGCCTCGTGCACGGCGGGATCGCCGCGATCGCCCGGCTGTCGGCGGCTTCAAGCCCGGATCGCAGCGCAGTACACGGGCGGTGGCAATTGCGGTCATCGGACATCTCGTACTGGGCATCGTGCTGCTTCGCGCCATCACGTTCGACAGCGGCTTCCGCGACTACTTCGGCTTTGGCAGTGAGCAGCCGCTCAATCAGGAAACGCTCACGTACGTGGAAACGCGTGACGAGCCGCCGGAGTCGCCAGCCCCGGACGTTGAGCCCACACGCGCCAGTCAGCCCTCCGCGCCGCCGGTAAGCCGCGGACCAGTGCTCGGCGAGCAGCCAGCCGTCGTCGTGGCCGCGCCGCCTCGCCTCGTGGCGCCGGGCCGCGACAGCGCCGCCGTCAATCGTCTCCCGGCCAACGAGGCCGCCGTGGTGGGCGTCGTTCCGCGCGCCGACGAGCGGCTATGGACGGTGGCCGACCTGCGTGCGCTGCGCGATGAAGTCCGGGCGGCAGCCGACGCCGCTTCGGGTGGTCTGCCCGGCGCCCGCGCTCTCGACAGCGTGATCACCTGGGCCCTCGGCTCGGCGCGCGATTCCCTCGACTCGCTCGCGGTCATTCAGGGCATGGGGCCGCGCACCGCCGACTGGACGCGCAAGGACGGCAAGGGCGGCACGTGGGGCGTCGACCCGTCTGGCATTCGCCTGGGCAAGGTCACGATTCCGAGCGCGCTGCTGGCTTTCCTGCCCACGAATGTGCAGCGAGGCATGGGTGCCAATCCCACGGACTACGAGCGCAACAAGCGATTGTCGCTGGCGCAGTCCGACATCGCACGCTTCCGAAACTCGGCCGTTGGCAACGACCAGTTCAAGATGCTGGTTGAGGAGCTGCGGGATCGTCGCGACCGCGAACGCGCCGCGAGACGCGCGGCTGGCGCGGGAGTAGGACCGGTGGCCGCGCCGAACGGTGGATCGCAGGCCGGAAACGATCCGGGGAACGGGCGGCCGTAGGTGAGGCTGGCCCTGGGGCCGGCTACCGCGTAGGATCCTGCGTCAGAAAACGAACCGCAGATTGCAGTCGGTCGAGCGAGCGCTCCCGGCCCACGTACAGCAACACGTCGAAAATGCCAGGACTGGCCGTCGTTCCGGTGAGTGCCACGCGCAGCGGCTGGAAAATCTTGCCGCCGGAAATGCCGAGTTCCTCGGCCAACGTGCGCAGCGCCGATTCCATTGATGTCGGCTCCCACGCCGTCAACTGCGACAATCGCTCGCGCACCGCCGTCAGTATCTCGGCGGCGGCCGACGCATCACGCCACTGCTTGGAGACCGCGTCGGAGTCGTAGGTGATGTCGTCACGGAAGTAGGGAACGGCCTGGCGCGCGATGTCGTCAACGGTGCGCGCACGCACCCTTAGCAGTTCGACGAGTCCACGAAACCAATCGGCGCGCTCGTCCAGTTGCTCGCGCGTGGCCACACCTTCCCGCTCAAACGCCGGATAGATGTGCGGCATGATCTCGTTGAGCGACAGCATGGACAGATGCTGGCCATTCATCCAGTCGAGTTTCTGCGAATCGAAGACGGCGGCTTTCTTCTGCAGTCCGTCGAGCGAGAACTTCTCGAGCAGCACGTCGAGTGTCATCACCTCGGTATCGTCTCCGGGTGACCAGCCGAGCAAGGCGAGAAAGTTCACCATCGCGCTGGGTAGCAGACCCAGGTGCTGATAGTCGCCCACCGCGGTTGCGCCGTGGCGCTTGCTGAGCTTCTTGCCGTCGGTGCCGTGAATCATGGGTACGTGCGCGAACTCCGGCACCGGCGCTCCAAGAGCACGGTAGAGCAGGATCTGCTTGGGTGTGTTGGAGATGTGATCATCGCCGCGCATGACCATCGTGATTCCCATCGCGATGTCGTCGGAGACGACGGCGAGGTTGTACACCGGTGTCCGGTCCGAACGCAGGATGACGAAGTCCTCGATGTCCTTGTTTGGAAATGCAATGCGCTCGTGCACGGCGTCGAACCATTCGGTCACGCCGTCCGGCACGAGAAAACGAACCGCGTAGGGCTCGCCCGCTGCCAGCTTGGTGGCGATCACCTCATCCGGCAATTCGGCGAGGCGACGGTCGAAGCGATACGGCACCTTGCTCGACGATGCTTCCTCGCGCAGGCGTTCGAGTTCGGCGGTTGGTGTGAAGTCGCGGTACGCCGCGCCGCTGGCGAGCAACCGCGCGACGTCGGCCTGATGACGGTCGAGATTGCCGCCCTGAAAGACCACGTCCTCGTCGTAGTCGAGGCCGAGCCACTCAAGCCCTTCGAAGATGGCGCGTGTGCTCTCGTCACTGCTGCGCTGGCGATCGGTGTCTTCGATGCGCAGCAGCATCTTGCCGCCATACTTTCGCGCGTAGAGCCAGTTGAAGAGCGCGGTGCGCGCGCCACCGACGTGCAGGAAGCCGGTGGGCGACGGAGCAAAGCGAACACGCGGCGCGGCGACGGCAGGCAGCGCGGCCTGCTCGGCCAGTGGTGCGGCAAAATCTGTCATTCAAAACCGGGGGCTGGGCCCGGAGGAAGGCAAAAGTCGAATACGCACGACGGAAAAAACAACGCGGGCCCACCGGAAATATCGGCAGGCCCGCGAAGCGGAGAGGGCGGGATTCGAACCCGCGATAGAGTGTTACCCCTATGCCGGTTTAGCAAACCGGTGCCTTCAGCCTCTCGGCCACCCCTCCTGATCGGTGGTCGACAGCAAACCGCTGCGATACCGGCCAGCCTTGAATCTGCCCATGCGCGTGGCTGCGGTCAACGGCCGCGACCAGATGTACCC
>JBBQNT010000084.1:0-13568 GCA_038330215.1 Gemmatimonadales bacterium | reverse complement strand
AGCCGGCGATGTACTGGTCGGAGTGTGGATTCACGAGGAATCCACCGCTCAGGGCCGGCCAGGCCAGCAGCATCGTGCAGACGATGCACGTGAGCACGGCCCACGCCCAGGCGTGGCGAGGCGTCCAGTCCGGCAACGCGGTGTCGGATCTATCCATTCAAACGTCGAGAGAAGACGAAGATGACCGCCCGTACGATGCCGAACCCGCCGGAACGCGAGAGCGTCACGGACGGAGACGTCGGACAGCAGGGGCGAATGCGATGCTGAGCAGCCCGGGGGCTACCTCGAGCGCGATCAGCCAGAGACGCGAGACAGCGGCGAGGATCGTTGCCTCTGCGGACACGGCCAGGCCAAGCGCCACCATCGCGCCCACCAACGCCGCCTCACGGGCTCCGATGCCACCAGGCGCGATCAGGACCAGGTACCCAACAAGATACGAAGCTGTCCAAATTGCTATGAAAGTCGGTAGCGCGCCACCGATGTCAGGAAAGACTGCGTGGGAGAGCAACGCGAATGCCGCGCCATAGCCGATCCATGAAGCGCAGTTGATCAACACCGCCAGCCAGATGGCCCGCCGGGACAGATTACGCGACGGAGGTGACAGAGTCGCCTGGCGTCTCGACAGCCACGCGACAAAGGGCGGAAGCAACGCCGGCAAGGCGAGTACTCCCGCCACGAAGAGCGCGCTTCCCGCCCAGGCGATCCAGCGATAGCTGGGGTTGAGCGCATCGAGCACCGACGCACCCGTGAGCGCGACCACGCCGAAACCAGCACCAATGTTGATCAGGGTGCCGAGCATGGCGGCACCGGCCGCGGCCACGGGACTGACGCCTTCGCGTTGCGCGAGCACCACCAGGGCACCGACCGACCACACCTTGCCGGGGACATACCGACCGAGGTTCGCGATGGTCCAGATGCGCACGGCGGGCCAGAATGCGAGCGAGCTTCCCCATCCCGACATGAGCAGTCGCCAGCTCTGGATGAGCGCGGCATATGTCGCGAGTACGATCGCACTCGCGGCCAACACCAGCGACCAGCGAATCTCGAGCGAAGCCGCCGTCGCGCGCAGCGCATCTGCCTGCGTCACGACTTCGCGGGCGATGAGTACGAGCAGCGCGCCCAGCAACAGAAACTGCAGCACTGACCACCAGACTCGCTTTCCGCTCACGCGCACTGCATCAGGCATTGGTGCGCTGCCGTGCAGTTTCGTAAAACTCGAGATAGCGCTTCGCGACGCCCTTCGGACTGAACAACTCGGCGACATGCGCGCGCGCTTGCATGCCGAGCGATGCCGCATGCTCGCGTGCATCGGCCATACTGTCGATCGCACGAGCGAGTGCGGCGGTGTCGCCCGTTGGCACGAGCGTACCGCCCGCGTCGGGATTCACGACGTCCGGCAATCCGCCCGATGCGTATCCGATCACGGGCGTTCCGCACAGCTGCGATTCCACCGCGACCAGCCCGAGTCCCTCGTCGCGCGACGGCATCACGGTCACAAGTGCCGACCGGTAGAGCGCGGGCAACTCGTGCGCGGGCAACGCGCCGTGCCAGGAGATGCGCGATGCCACGCCGAGCGAACGTGCCGTCTGCTCGAGCGCCGCTCGGTCGGGACCATCACCAACGATGTCGCACGCGACATCGCGTGCCGTACGGGCGAGCGCGTCGATGAGATCGGCCGCCCCCTTCTGCGCGTTGAGGCGACCGACGAAGAGCACGCGTGGGTGTTCGCCGGCAGCGTGTGCAGACGCGGGCACAAATCGATCGGTATCCACCGGCATTGGCGCAACCTGCACCGTCACCGACGAGGCGATCTGCATTGCTTCGCTGGCCAGCCATCGAGACACCGCAGTCACCACGCGAGCCCGGCCGAGCACACGACGCATCAGCACATGCGCGGGCTTGAGCGAGCGTGCGAGCCGTACATCGCTGCCGTGCATGGTGATGACAAGTGGGGGCGTGGTACCGCGCCCGATCCCGCCTTGCCAGAGTGCGAGTCCGGCGGGGAACCACCAGTGCGCATGCACCACGTCAAAGGGCGCCCCCTGTCGACGCGCGTTGTCGATGGCGTCGCGCGTGGCACTGCGCAGTTGCCAGAGCAGTCCGACAAACGCAAACCGCGCAGACCATGCGCCACGCACCGCCTCGGCCATCGTGCCTTCGTACGCGAGAGTCTGTCGGTCCTCGCGTGCATAGCGCACGCGCTGTACGGGCACTCCTTCGATCGTCTCGCGCTCGGCCAGTCCAGACGCGGCCGGCGCGAGCACGTGTACGTCGGCGCCCGCCTCCATGAGCGCGCGGGCGAGTCGCAGCACGAAGGAGCCGGCGGCGTCACCGGCAAAGCGTGGAAAGTTGTGGGTGACGAAGAGGATGCGCGGTGATCGCGACACGACAGCCGAGGCGCTAGTGATCGTCGTGCGAGCGTCCGGCCTCGCGATCGGCGAGCACTTCATCGAGCGCGCGGCGCACGTCCCGCAACTCGGCGCGCTGCTGCGCAATCTGCTCACCAAGCAGCCCGGTCGCGAAGAAGACGCTGCCCAGTAGGAGGCAGGTTTCGATGAGCGTGAGCAGCGGTCGGAATCCGACGCCGCCAATGACGCGCACCGCAACCGCAACGATACCGGTGAGCACTCCGATGGCGAAGAGTGCCGCGCCCATCATGCCGAACGCGAGCAGTGGCTTCTGCCCGAAGCGCAGCTCGAACCACACGGCGAGCATGTCAATGACGCCGATGGGAATGCGGCTGATTCCGAACTTCGATCGTCCGGCGTGACGCGGGTAGAGCGGGATCGGGATCTCGCTCACCGTATAGCCCTGATTGGCCGCGAGCACGATCATGTAGCGATGCCAGTCGGGCCGCATGGGCAGCGCGTCCATGATCTCGCGCCGGTATGCCTTGACGTTGTTGAGGTCACGCACGGAAACACGGAAGAGTCGCCGGCTGAGTCCGTTGTAGATGCCGGAGACGAACGCTTTCTCGTACTTGCCCTGCTTGTAGCCGGTGACCATGTCCGACTCGCCGTCGAGGATTGGCTCAACCAGTCGCGGAATGTCCTCGGGCTTGAACTGCAGGTCCGCCGGATAGAACACGAGCACGTTGCCGCGGGAGTGCAACCAGCCAGTGCGCAGCGCCTCGGCAATGCCTCGCTGCGTGCGATGCCGCACGGCGCGCAGAAATGGATAACGTTGTTGCAGTGACTGCAGCACGTTCCACGTACCATCCGTCGATCCGTCGTCGATTACGACCACTTCGAATCGTGCGCGATGATTCGCGAACGCCGCTTCCGCCAGCTCCATGAAGAGTGGCAGATTGTCAGCCTCATCCTTCGCCGGCACGAGCACGCTCACGTCGAGCGTGGGCGCGGCCGACGTTGCGCGAGGAGTGTCCGCGAAGCTGGGAGGTGCCGTCACCGCACCCACCGGCTCAGACCCGCTTGCGCATGCGCGCGGGAAGAATGCCGAGCTGGTCGCGGTACTTGGCGACGGTACGGCGTGCGATCTGCACACCCGTGCGTTGCAGGATCTCGACGATGGCCTGGTCGGTTAGCGGACTGTGCACATCCTCGCCGCTCACGAGCTTCTCGAGCTGGTCCTTGATGCCGCGCGCCGATACGTCGTCGCCGTCGGACGTGGAAAGTCCCGACGAGAAGAAGAACTTGAGCGGCAACACGCCGCGCGGTGTCTGCACGAACTTCTCGTTCGTCACGCGCGAGACGGTGGACTCGTGCATGCCCACCGCGTCGGCGACTTCACGCAGCGTGAGCGGACGCAGGTACTGGATGCCGCGCTCGAAGAAATCGCGCTGCCGGTCCACGATGAAGTTCATGACCTTGAGCATCGTCTGGCGGCGCTGCTCGATCGCCTGGATCATCCAGTTCGCGGCGTTGAGTTTCGAGGCGATGAAGTCCTTGCTCTCGGTATCGAAGCGCTTGCGATCGCGCGCCAGCTCCTGGTACGACCGGCTCAGCGTCAGGCGCGGCAGGTTGCCATCGTTCAGGAACACATGATACTGCCCGTCGATCTTGTCGATGACGAGGTCGGGCACGATATAATCGTCGCTCGCCGCCGAGAATCGCAGGCCCGGCTTGGGGTCGAGTCGTGACACTTCATCGGCCGCGTTCTGGACTTCCTGCGCGTTGATGCCAAAGCGCTTGCTGACTTCGCTCCAGCGGTGCGCGATGAGGTCGTCGAATGCCTCGTCCACGAGTCGCCAGGCGAGCGACCCGTCGGCGCCCTGCGCGCGCAGCTGCAGCACCAGGCATTCCCGCAGGTCGCGCGCGCCGACACCCGGCGGATCGAGTTCCTGCACGATGCGCAGCATGGCCTGCACTTCTTCCTCGGTGAAGGGATCAGCGGGCGGCGCGTCAAGTTCTTCCGCAGCGCGCACGAGCACGTCGTTCACGCCGTCGCGAATCTGCTCGAGCGTCGCTGCGAGGTGGCCCGTCTCGTCGATATTGCCGATGAACTCCTCCGCCAGCAGTGCCTGCCGCGGCGTGAGATCGAGCAACGCAATCTGTTCGGAGAGATGGTCGGCCAGATCATGCACGGCCACGGTGACCGGCTCATACCATTCGCGCTGCTCGGACTCCTCGCGTTGTCCGCCGGTCTCGAAGCCGTCGAGCAGCACGCTTTCCCAATCGATGTCGTCATCACCGGACTTCTCCGGCTCCGGTTCGGCGCTGGCGTCCGCCTCGACGAGGTTCTCCGGCTCGGCTGGCTCGTCCGTGTCGTCCGCCGCCTCCGATTCCTCGTCTTCCGGTTCGACCAACTCCAGGAACGGATTGGTGAGCAGCTCCTGCTTGAGGTGTTGCTGGAGGTCGAGCAACGGCATGTACAGCAGATCCATCGCCTGGTACAGGCGTGGATTGATCTTCAGCTCTTGCCGGAGCGAAGTGCTCTGCTGCAATCCCGTCTTCATTGCGCAGTCGCCTCCGCGACGTGTCCGGCAAATCGCGCCCGCAGGCGCGCCGTGAGGGTGGGTCCCAGATACATCCGTGATACGCTGTCATCGAACACGAGGTCGCGCACCGTGCCCGAGTACTTCACCTGTCCGTCGTACATGATGTACGCCCGGTCCACAATGTCCAGCGTCTGTTCGACATTGTGATCTGAAATCAGGACGCCGATACCCCGGTACCGTAACTCCGCGACGATTTTCTGGATGTCGTCGACGGCGATCGGGTCGACGCCCGCGAAGGGTTCGTCGAGCATCATGAACTTGGGTTCCGTCACGAGGGCGCGCGTGATCTCGAGTCGCCGCCGTTCGCCGCCGGACAACTGAAACGCCTTGCTCCGTCGCAAGTGCTTGATCTTGAGCTCGTCAAGCAACGTTTCGAGGCGCTGCATGCGCTCGGCCTTGGAGAGGTCGAGCGTTTCGAGGATCGCGAGAATGTTGTCCTCCACGGACAACTTCCGGAAGATGGACGGCTCCTGTGCGAGATAGCCGATGCCGCGCTGCGCACGCTTGTACATGGGCATGCGCGTGATGTCCTCGCCGTCCAGCGTGATGCGCCCACGCATGGGCGCGATGAGGCCGACAATCATGTAGAACGTGGTCGTCTTGCCGGCGCCGTTCGGGCCCAGCAGCCCCACGATCTCGCCCTGCCGAAGGTGAAGCGCGACATCGTTGACGACGCGGCGACTCTTGTACATTTTGACCAGCCCCTCGGCCGCCAGCTCGCTCCCGCCCTGAACCTGCACCGCGCCCGGAGTCACGCGCACCGTGTGCTGGTGCTCGATCTCATGGAGGCGGGTCAGTACCAGTTCGGACGGCACCGCCCCGAGTGTGCGCTGGACGGAAGGCGAAAGCCGCACAATCGCGTCGGGTGCGGACAGGCCGTCCTCCGGCAGCGAAAGCGTGCCCTCGGCTTCCATGGCCGGCAGGATTACGGCGGCCAGATGCTGTCGGACGTCTTCGTCGTGCAGGCGGTCAGCCGCCGAGGCAATGTCGCGGCCCTCGGCCTGAAGTGCAGCGAGCTTGAGGTTGCGGTACGCCGTGGCGACGGCATGCAACGGAGCGGCGCCGCTCTCAACGCGCTCTCCGCTTTCGCCTGCGGACGCGATGAGAAGTGCGCGAAGCGTGATGACGTGTGTCACGTCGCCCGCGGTGAGCTCCTCCAGTAGCGACGCGAACGACGCCGGCGCCCCATCCGTGGGTGCAGGATCTGCGGCGGGCTGGTCGTCGGAAGGTGCGGAGGGATCGGTCATCGCTGGAAAGCTGTGTCGGAGTCCGGCCGCCGAGGCCGCCACGCAGTCGGTAGGACGAAACCTAGCGACAGGATGAACAGCTCATCATCGCCGCGTGCGCGACGCATGGCCACGTCAGCCGAGTCAGCTGGAGCAGTCGGCGGCACTGCCGGCGGCACTGCCGGCGGCACTGCCGTCGGTGCTACGGGCGGAACCACAGGCGGAACCGCACCGGGCGGTACGGAATCGCGGCGCAGGCTGTCGGCCGCCGTGCTGTCCGCGGGAGCGCCACAGATGGTGGAGGTGCTGTCGCTGCTGTCCCGCGCCGGCTCGATCAGCGGCTCCAGATATATCCCCGACGCCTGGCTGTCCACGGTGACGGTCTGAACCGTACCGGAGTCGAAGGCGACGACCACGCGCCGACCACGCGAGTAGTTAATGGCCGGCGGACAGAAGCGCCCCCGGCTGGATGGCAACTGATACTTGGCGCTCGCCTCCAGAATGGCCGTGACCTGCCGTATGATGCTGCGCGCCGTCGTGTCCGGCGCGGTCGTTACCGTGTCGAACTCGGCGATGATCGTATCGCCAACCAGCAGGTCGCGCTCCGGATTCTGGATGCGCAGCGTGTCAGGAGTCCCGAACGCGAGGGCCTTCCCAACCGCATTGACCTGACGCAGGATCTGGCCGGGCATCAGGATCTCCATCGAGTCGGCCTCGAGTGATTGCTGCGGCGTCTCGGCGTAGGAGCGTCCTGGGCCAAACGCCCACGCGCGATTCACCTTTTGCGAGTCGAGCGTCATTTCGATGCGTTCGGCGCGCATCACCACGTCGTTGCTGGTGGCCTGTGCGCGATGGATCGCCACGACGCGCTCGAGAACGCGATCGGTGCTGAACAGGTCAATGGAATCGCCTACGAGCCGAAACGGCTGGACGGTGTCGCGCGAGAAGATGAACGCGTTCCGGATCAGGCGAGCGTTCTCCGTGAACTTGTCGAACGACGCGCTGTCAGCTTCCGCCTGAATGAACTCGCGATTGATCTGCACACTCCCCCACCCGACGATGCTGGTATCGCCGCGCGCTTCGAACTGATTGGCGGAGATCACGACGGGCGCCCCTGTCGCGCCGGTTGAATCCTTCTCGACGAGCTGCAGCGTCGGACGCTGCGGCGCGTACAATCGCGACTCGGGCCGGTCGACCGTTGCGCGATAGTATTCGATGATGGGTCCGGTAAATGTCGAGCCGGTGGCAATGTCCGTGGCAACGACATTCTCATATGCGACCAGTTTTTGCTCGCCGGTGAAGTACGACGCCGTCATCGACGTCACTCGAAGCTTGCCGGGATCATCGAACACGACATTGCCGTACAGGTTGAGCAGGCCTGCATTTTCGTATTGCTCCGCACTGTCGGCGCGAATCACCTGCTGATCACCCTGGCATCGTGCGACCACTCCGCCGCCGATGAACGTATTGCGTACGCCCTCGCCAACGAGGCTGCTGAGCAGGCGCGATTCGGGCGGGCTCTCGTTGAAGTCGAGCACACAATCGCGCTTGCTGGGCCGACGCGCGGGCGTGGGTCGTGCCGCACCAATCGCCCGCGCGGCCGAGTCGCGGGCCATGCTGTCACGGGCGGCACTGTCGGGCAGGGGAACGACGCGCATCGAGTCCGCGAGCGAATCGCGCGCGGCCGAGTCGCGTGCAGCGCGAAGAATCGAATCCAGCGAGGCGGAATCAGGGGCCGCGCTGTCCGCGCGTGCGGCCGAATCGGCGGCAGCGTCGGCTGGCGTCGTAGCGCGCGCCCCCCGCCGCCCGCCAAGGCACCCTGCCGTGAACACGAAAAGACCGAACAGCGAGACCAGCGTCGCGCGCAGCAGCAGACCACGCGCGATCATGGGTTCTCCACAGTCACCGGCGCGACGCCCTTGGCATTTTTCAGCACGCGGAACTGCGTGAGTTGCGGATCGGACTCAAAGCCGATCCCGGAGAGCTGGCGCCGAGGCGGCTGGTTCAACACGAACGTCGTGTCGCTGAAGATCTGGTTGCGCAGCTGGTCGTACACGAGCTTTGGCGTTTCAAGTCGTGTGCCGTTCTCGCGCACGATGACCACGTCGCCGCGCACTTCGAGCCGGTTGAGTCGTTGGTTGTACGTGCCTTCCTTGGCCGTCATCACGCCGTCTTCTGCGCCCAGCGAATCGAAGAAGGTCACGTTCACCGAGAGCAGTTCGAAGCGATTTCCGCTCTCGTACACATACATCACATCGGAGAGCAGGCGTCCCTTGGCGATCGAGTTGGCGGTGAGCATTGTGGTGTTTCCCCAGAGCCCCTGCTCCGCTGAGTCGGGCAACACGGTGTCGTCGCTGGTCTTGGGCGCGGTACCCGAGGAATCGTTGCAGGCCGCTGCCACGCTGGTGGCCGCGAGCACGCTCACCAGCATCAACGCCCGAGTCCACCGTGAGCGATTCTGCGAGCGCATCAGACAGCCCCCGCGCGCATGAGATCATGCAAGTGCACTACACCCACCAGTCGCTCCGATTCATCGACCACGGGCATCGCCATGATGCCGTGCGTTTCCATGCGATACACCACGGCGCTTCCAAGTTCTGCATCACGCGCGGTTCGCGGCGTGCGTGTCATCACCTGCGCGACCGGAATCGCGAGCGCGTCGGGTTCGCGCTGCAGCAACCGGGCCAGATCGCCCGCGGTGACCACGCCGAGCATCTGATCGCCCTGAGTCACGATCGCGATGCCACGTTGTCCCGCCAGGCATACGGTCGCTTCGCGCATCGTCGCATCGGCCGACACGATGGGCAGCGGCCTCGCGACCATCACGTCACACACGCGCGTGAGCAGCTTGCGGCCCAGTGCGCCGCCGGGATGCAGTTTTGCAAAGTCGTCCTTCCCGAATCCGCGTTCCTGCAGCAACGCGACCGCGAGTGCATCTCCCAGCGCGAGCGCCACCGTGGTGCTGGTGGTAGGCGCGAGATCATGCGGACAGGCTTCTTCACGAACGCCGAGATCAAGCACGACGTCCGCGTGCCGGCCAAGGCGCGAGTGGCGTTCGGCCGTCATGGCAACGATGCGCACACCCATGCGCGCCAGCGCCTCGATGAGGCCGAGCAGCTCTGCCGTCTCGCCGCTCTTGCTGAGCAGGATGGCCACGTCGTGTGGGCCGACGATACCCAGATCACCGTGCACACCTTCGACCGGATGCAGGAACATCGCCGGCGTACCCGTGGACGTGAGCGTCGCCGCAATCTTGCGTCCCACAAGTCCCGACTTGCCCACTCCCGCCACGATCACGCGACCGGTGCAGTCGGCGATCAGTCGCACAGCACGCGCGAAGTCTTCGCCAAGCGATGCGGCCGATGCGTCGAGCGCATCGCGCTCGAGCTGCAGCACGCGTCGTCCGCGATCGACGATCATGTCGATTGCCGACGTTTCACGTTCCTGGGTCTTCAGCGTGATGCTCATGCGACACTCTCGCTGCGACTGCGCACATATTGCTCCACCGTGTCATGCCACTCGTCACGCGCGTCGAGCAGGCCTTCGGCGAACTCGCGCACGGCACCAAAGCCACCTCGCCGACTCAAATGCCATGAGCACGTGCGCATGACTTCAGGAACAGCGTTGCCGACCGCTACTGGCAGCGCAACGCGACGCAGGATGGACAGGTCCGGCAAGTCGTCACCGATGAACGCGGCCTCGTCGTTGGTGCATCCGAGATCGGCGAGCACACGCTGCCACGCGGCAAGCTTCCGCGCGTTCCGATCCTGCACGACCACATCTACCTGCAGCTCGCGCGCGCGCTGGGCGACGCTCTCGGATTCACGTCCTGTCACAATGGCCACTTTGAGGCCGGCCTGACGAAGCAATGCCACGCCAAGCCCGTCCTGAATGTCATAGCGCTTGAGTTCGAAGGGGATGTGGCGCTCGCCGTCAACGCCTGCCCCCAAGTACACGCCACCGTCGGTCAGAGTGCCGTCCACATCGAGACCGACGAGCCGGATGCGGCGCGCGAGCGCCGGATCGACAACGGCTGCGGCGAGCCGGATAGGCGGCAGCGACAGCTCATCCGGCATTACGCCCTCACCCGCGTCCAGATGTCGACGGCCCGATCGATCAGATCGGCCATCGCATCCAGCGGCAGCATATTCGGTCCATCGCTTGGCGCGTTGTCCGGGTCGGGATGCGTTTCGAGGAACAAGCCTTGCGCGCCAGCCGCGACCGCGGAAAGCGTGAGCGTGGACACGAACTCGCGCGCGCCACCGCTGGCGCCGTCGGCGCCCATGCCGGGTCGCTGCACGCTGTGTGTGCCGTCCATGATTACTGGCACGCCGCACGCCGCCTCCATGCGGCGAAACGTGCGCATGTCGACGACAAGATCGCCGTATCCGAAGAAAGTGCCGCGCTCGGTCACTGCGAGCTCAGCGCGCGATGGCCGAGGGCGCGCGTGCCACACTTTGCGGACCGCGCCGAGCATGCCTTCCGGATGCATCCACTGCCCTTTCTTGATGTTCACCGGCAGTCCCGTGGCGCCGGCGGCTTCGAGCAGGTCAGTCTGGCGGCAGAGAAAAGCGGGAATCTGCAACGCATCCACCACGGATGCCGCCGGAGCGCACTGCGACGCCTCGTGCACATCGGTCAGGATGCGCAGCCCGCTGGCTGAACGCACGCGTTCGAGCGCGCGCAAGCCGGCATCGAGACCGGGTCCGCGTGCCGCGCCTGGGTTCGAGCGATTCGCCTTGTCGAACGACGCCTTGAAGATGACGCCGCCCGGCACGCGCTCCGCCAGTCGAGCGAGTGATTCGGCGACGCGCAGATTGAGCGCGTCGTCTTCGAGCTGGCACGGACCCGCGATGAGAAAGAGCGCGTCGGCAGGAAATGTTGCGGCGGCCACGCTAGTTGCCGGCGCGCGCTGCGGCCGCCTTCACGAATCCCGTGAACAGCGGATGTGGGCGCGTGGGGCGCGATTGCAGCTCGGGATGGAACTGACAGCCGACAAACCACGGATGATCCGGCAGTTCGATCATCTCCACGAGCGACTGGTCCGGCGAGAGTCCGCTCAGGCGCAACCCGTGCGACACAAACGTCTCCCGGTACCGATTGGCCACCTCGTAGCGGTGGCGATGACGCTCGCTCACTGCATCGGTGCCGTACGCCTCGGCCGCGCGTGAACCGTCCGCAAGGCGGCATGGATATGCACCAAGTCGCATGGTGCCACCCTTGTCAGTGACTTCACGCTGCGAGTCAAGCAGCGCGATGACCGGCTCGGTGCATTCGGGCGCGAACTCGCTGGAGTGACTGTCGTCCAGCCCGACGACATTGCGCGCGAACTCGATGATGGCCACCTGCATACCGAGGCAGATTCCGAAGAACGGCAGCGACAGCTCGCGCGCCGCGCGGATGGCTTCCACCATGCCATCCACGCCGCGGACACCGAAACCACCAGGTACGAGCAGGCCGTCGAAGCCGGCGAGAATCTCGCGCGCCTTGGCGGCGGAGGTGAAGCCGTCGCTGGAGCACCAGGTGATGTCGACCCCCACATCGTTCGCGATACCGCCGTGGATGAGCGCTTCCTGCACGCTCTTGTAGCTATCGGCGTAGTCGGTGTACTTGCCCACGACGGCGATGCGCACACGCTGCCGCGGATGCGTGATGCGCTGCACCATCGCGCGCCACGCCGAAAGATCCGGCGCGTGGCCCGTGAGGCGAAGCCGCTCCATCACACGGTCGGCAAAACCCTGCTGTTCGAACACGAGCGGGATCTGATAGATCGAGCTGACATCCGGGCTCTCGATGACGTTGCCGAAGTCCACGTTGCAGAAGAGCGCGATCTTGCGCTTCACATCCTCGGTAAGCGGACGCTCGGCGCGGCAAATGAGAAAGTCGGGCTGGATGCCGATCTCCATCAACTCGCGCACTGAGTGCTGCGTCGGCTTCGTCTTCACCTCACCGGCTGCCGCGATGTACGGCACCAGTGTGAGGTGCATGAACATCGCGTTCTCCTTGCCCACCTCCCGCCGGAACTGGCGGATTGCTTCCAGGAACGGCAGCGACTCGATGTCGCCAACGGTGCCGCCGATTTCCGCGATCACGACGTCGTTCTCGGGTGCGATGCGCTTGATCGCCGACTTGATCTCGTCGGTGATATGCGGAATCACCTGCACCGTGGAGCCGAGGTACTCGCCGCGCCGCTCCTTGGTGATGACGTTCAGGTAGATGCGACCGGTCGTGATGTTGTTCGCCTGCGACAGCGATCGGTCGAGGAACCGTTCGTAATGGCCGAGGTCGAGGTCCGTTTCCGCGCCGTCATCCGTGACGAATACTTCACCGTGCTGAAACGGCGACATCGTACCCGGATCGACGTTGAGATACGGGTCGAACTTCATCATCGTCACGCGCAAGCCACGCTCGACGAGCAAGCGACCGAGCGAGGCGGCTGCAATACCCTTGCCGAGCGACGAAACGACGCCACCGGTGATGAAGATGTATTTCGTAGGGTTGGCGTTCGGAGCGGGCATCAGGACGAAGTCGACGAAGGGAATGTCGCCGACGCCGCAGATGCGTCGGACGAACGGAAAGTATCACGGGTGTTGGACGGCGAAAGCGGCTGCGCGACGATTTCTTGCGCCCGCGCGAGGTCGTCTTCGGTGTCGATGCCGAAGCCGGTGTCGGACGCGACGGTGGCCACGCCCATCGAGATGCCGTGGGCCAGCGGGCGCAGCTGTTCGAGTCGTTCCACCAACTCGAGCGGGTGCGGAGGCAGGCTGACCCATCGGGCCAGCGCGTCCCGGGAATACGCGTACACGCCAATGTGCTGACGAATCAGCGGATCCCGCAGCGCTGCATCCGACGATTCACGCAGGTACGGAATCGGCGCCCGCGAAAAGTACATCGCGCGCCCGTGGTCGTCGCAGACCACCTTCACCACATCCGGCCGCTGAAGAACGTCGCGCGCCGCGAGGGACGCCGCTGTTCCCAACGCAAAGCCGCCCTGCACCACCATGCGAAGCGCGCCCGCTACGGCACCGTGCGATACGAACGGCTCATCACCTTGTACATTCACGACGACGTCGTAGTTGCGAAATTCCGGGCGGGATGCGACCTCGGCCACACGATCAGTGCCCGAAGGGTGGTCGCTACGCGTCAGAACGGCCTCTACTCCGCCCTCGCGACACACGGCGAGGATTTCCTCGCTGTCGGTCGCCACGACGCAACGGTCCGCGATCCCGAGTGAGGCGAGACGTTGGGCAACGCGGACGATGAGTGGGATGCCGCCCAGTAGCCGAAGCGGCTTTCGCGGAAGGCGAGTCGCGCCCAGGCGCGCGGGAATGGCGGCGAGTACGGTCACGGAGAGAGGGCGACCGTCCGCGCAGTTGCAGCAAGTT
>JBBQNT010000083.1:0-13634 GCA_038330215.1 Gemmatimonadales bacterium | reverse complement strand
GTTCGCGCTCTCCTCACTGCGACGGGACGCGCAGTCGCTGGCCACCCGCGTCAACGCCGCGTGGAGCTCCGCCGATGCGTCTCGACGCGAGTCTCTCGCGGAGGCGCGTCGCGAGATCACGGAGCTCTCGGCGCGCACGGGACGTCTGTACGGAGAAGCCCGCGGTGCCGTACAGCCACTCACGGCACAGCAGCGACAGCAGCGAGACTACTATCAACAGATGCTGCGCGAGCTGACGGCTACGCTCGTGCGACTCGACGTGCCGTAGTCGCAACAGCCACCGCGCTACGGCGCGGTGGCGCGCGCTGCGTCGATCAGGCGCTGCACATCGCGCCAATCGTAGTAGTGAAACGCGCCTCCGTCGGACATCATCACAAGCAGTCCCTCCGGAAACGCGCTGCCGACCGCACGCGACGTCACCTCCAGCCCATCCGTCTCGAGCGCGCGCACCGGAATTACGGCGAGCAGCGTGTGCTCGTGCGGATTCTGTGAGCTGCCTTCGCGTGCAAACACATGAAGCCGTCCCGCGCCCTGGTCCGACAGTACGAGGTACCCCGTGCGCGCGTCGCGCTCGAAGATCGCGAGTCCTTCGTGATCGTCGAACACATGCTGTGTCGCGAACAGCGCGAGCTCGGTGTTTCCGCTGTCCGGATCGGCGAAGTACTTTCGCACGCCCACGCCTTCATCGCTGAAGTAGACGTAGCCGTTGGCATCGTCCACCGTGATCGCCTCGATCTCCTTGCGGCCGCTGTAGGTACCGAACTCGCGCACCTTGGTCGCGCGCACCACACCGTTCGCGTCGCTATCCAGCCGGTACTGCCACAGGTAGGTGCCATCTGTGGGGCCGGTCTTGCCGCCAACGATTGCGAACGTCACGCCGTCGCTCGGCCGGCGGTATAGCGACACGCCCATCGGTGCGCGCACGGTGTCGCCATCGAACAGCAGCAATCCGCCGCCATCGATGGCCTTCATGTCGGGCAGCGAAAACACCCGAAGCATTTGCCGATTGCGCTCGGTCGCCACGGCGATATCGCGCGGTGTACCGCCTAGCATTGCCTGTGCGACGGCGTCGACGTTGTTCATGCGCATGAGTGGTGTCACACTGCGCGCGCGGTCGATGCGTCCCTGCACGTCGAACACGTATACGCCACCGGTCGAGTCGCCCTTGTCGGTGCCAAGCACGAAGCTCTGCGCCGGATCGCTGGGGTGCAACCAGATGGCGGGATCGTCGCTGTCGCCCGGCAGCGTATCGGTGATGACCACCGGATTCAGCGTGTCGTAGACGAGCGGGAAGCCAGCGGAAGCGACCATCTCGGGCATGCCGAGGCTCTCGGTGGATGGACTGTCCGCGCCGAGCGCCGCCGTCGCGTCGTTGTCCCGCCCTCCCGCACCTGAGCACGCATAGACATTCGGCGCGAGCAGCGCCGCCGCCAGCAGTACGCGAATACGACGACGCGCAACGTGAGCAATGGCGCGCTCCGAATACGTGCGCTCGTGCAAGTGCGAATGCACCCGCGGGTGCTCGTGCATCGCGCGAGGTCTGTGATCCGTCATGGCAGTGCGGTTCGGGGAGTCTGCAAACCGGACAAACTGTGCGCACGCGCGCGATCAGGACAGCGCCGTCACCGCCCTGTTACATGAAGCGGGTGTCGGTGTTCATCGCCCGCTAGAGCGGCAGCGCCGTTCTTACCATCACCGTCCGCCAACATGCCACCTGAAGACCACGAACAACCCGCCGAGTGCCACGCTGGCAATGACCATACCCAACGCCCCGCCGGTGCCGTCGAACAGCGCGGCGGCAATTGCGCCTGCCGTGGCGCCCACGCCGAACTGCACGGTACCCATGAGTGCCGACGCGCTGCCCGCCGCATGTGGAAACGGTGCGAGTGCTGCGGACGACGCGTTGCCGCCCACGAATCCGAGCGCGGCGAGCATGCAGTAGATCGGGATCGCCACGCCGGGTAGTCCGCCCCAGCTGGTGGTGATCGCGGTGAGCAGCGCGACGCCGCTCGCGAATACGATCACCGCGCCAAAGCGCAGCAACCGTCCGGGTGTGCGCCTCGAGAGCAGTCGTGCGTTGAGTTGCGCGACACCGATCATGCCGGCGGCATTCACGCCGAAGTAGATCCCGAACGCAGACGGACTCACGTTGTGCAGTTCCATGTACACAAACGGTGCGCCACCGATGTACACGAACATCGTGCTCTACAGCAATCCGCCGCCGATCACAGGCGCGAGGAACCGCGGATCGCGAATGAGCGAACCGTACGTGGTGACGATCGTGCGCAGGCCCGCCTTGGCGCGTCGGTCGGTGGGCAGCGACTCGGGAAGGGCGAGCGACTGCGCGATGATGCATGCCACGCCGAGCGCCGCGAGCGTCCAGAAGATGCCGCGCCAGCCGAATGCGGCGAGCAGCGTGCTGCCAAGCAGCGGCGCCAGAATCGGCGCAACGCCCATGACGAGCATGAGCTGCGAGAAAATGCGCGCCATGTCGCGCGGCGGGAACAGGTCGCGCACCACGGCGCGCGTGATGACCATACCGCTGCATCCGCCGAGTGCCTGCGCGAATCGCCACGCGGTGAGCGCGCCAAGCGTCGGAGCCGTCGCACATCCGATCGCGGCCACGACATAGAGCGTCATGCCGCCCAGCAGCGGTGCTCGTCGTCCGAATCGGTCCGCCAACGGTCCGTAAATCACCTGCCCGATCGCGAGGCCCGCGAAGTACATGGACAGCGTGCGCTGTACGTCGGCCGCACTGGCCGAGAAGTCGCGTCCGATCGCGGGAAACGCCGGCAGGTACGTGTCGATGGACAGCGGCCCGAACGCCATCAGTGTGCCGAGCAGCAACACCAGCGACAGCGGGGCACTGGAGACGGGAAAGATGTCGGTTTCCGGAATGCGGCTGGTCTGGGTCACTGAACAACGAAGCATAATGATCGCACATCGCGCTCGAATGGTCGGTCATCATGGCCGACTCATACTGGCGTCGGGACGCACATCGGATAGCTTGCCAAGCTGGCCTCCCTCGATCTCTCCTTCCGCCCCGCCGCGTGAGCGCATCGCTGGTCCTGATTCTCGTGGTCGCGACGGCATATCTCGCGACGCACCTGCTCTACGAGTGGCTGGCCAAGCGCCTGCTGATCGTATCGGGCGCCGAGTACCTGGTGCTCGGGATTCTGCTGGGACCGCAGGTGACGGGCGTCATTCCGGTGGAGGCCGCGGAGTCGTTCGGTCCGATCATCGTGCTGGGCACGGGATGGATCGGCTTGACGGTGGGCATGCAGTTCTACCTGCCGCGCCTCGTGCGCATCACAGGTCTCACGTTTCGTCTCGCTGTCATCGAGTCGCTCATCACACTTGGCGCCGTGACGCTGGCGCTGTGGTGGGCGTTGCCGGCGCTCGGGCTCACGTCGCAGTTCTGGGCCATCGTCCCCGCGCTGGCGCTCGGCGCAATTGCCGTCGCGTCCACGCCCGCTGGTCTCGACATCGCGCTGCGCGACCGCAAGCGACGCGAGCCAGTGGTGAATCAGCTCGAGACGTCGCTCGGCGTGAATGCGTTCGTTGCGATCGTGACGACGGGCATTCTGTTCGCGTGGGTGCACCGTGCGCCCACGAGCGCACTGCGTCCTCCAACCCCAACGGAGTGGGCAGTCATCACGGTGGGCGTGGGCGTGCTGGGCGGATCGCTCTTCCATCTGTTCCTGGGAGAAGAGCGCCAGGTGGACCGACTGGTGGTGGCGCTTGGCGGTGCGGTGATTCTGGCCAGCGGCACGGCCGCGTACCTGAACGTGTCGCCTGTGCTTGCGACACTCGTGATCGGCATCGTGCTCGTGAACACCAGTCGCGCGCGCAATGAGTTGCGCAGCGTGCTCGCCGCCGCCGAACGACCTTTTTACTACGTGCTGCTGCTACTGGCCGGCCTTTCTTGGCGACCGAGCACATCGGCCACCGTGTTTGCCGTCATTCTGTTGTATCTCGTCACGCGCACCACGACCAAGGTGTTTGCGGCGCGAGCAACCACCGTCTGGAACAAGGCCACACCACAGCTCGGACGTGATTGGGGCAAGGCGCTCATCGGACAGGGTCGTCTCACCGTTGCCTTGGCGCTCGATTACGCACGTCGTCCGGAGTTGCCGATCGGTGACGTTGTATTCACGGCCGCGCTGGCATCGGTGCTGCTTACCGAATTCGCCGCGGCGCGACTGGTGCGGGCCGCGCTGCTGCCAATCGTGGAACCGCTGCGAGACCTTGCCCAGCGACTGCCGTGGGTGGATGCGGATGAGCCCTCCGCCGACACCACCGGAGAACGGGCAACGGCCGACTCGAGCACCTCGGGAGCGGGTGCCAGCGGCGCGTTCATCGTGCCCAATGTCGAGGGTGCGAGCACGCTGCTGTCGCCCGACGCGGAAGTGACACCTTCAATGAGCGGCTATGTGATCGGACGCCGCAATATCAGGCGCACGGCGCCGCCAGAGGCGTCACCGGCGGAAACATCGCCGAGCGCGAAAGCCACAGCACCGAAGACACCGCAAAAAGCGCCGCCCACGCCGGCATCCCCTCGGGACAACGACGCACCGAAACCGCACGGCCAGCAGGACAACGCCAAAGCGCCGCCGCCCGATTCTTCCAACGAGCCGCACTGATGCGTCGCGTCATCGTTCTGGTGCTGTTGTACCTGTTGATGCAGGCCGTGCTTCCGCTTGGAGAAGGCACGCCCGCAGCACTCGTGCTCATGGCGTTCGGGTTCCTGATCCTGGGCGCCTACAGCGTGGGCGAACTGGCGACCACGATCCGGCTGCCGAAGATCGTGGGCTACCTCGCGGCCGGACTGGCCGTTGGTCCGGCCGCACTCAACTTCGTGTCGCAGCCGGTGATGGTGCAGCTCGAGCCCGTGAGCCAGCTTGCCATCGCGCTGATCGCATTTTTGGCGGGCGCGGAGCTGCAACTGAAGGAAGTGCTCGAACGCGGCACGCTGCTGCTCAAAATCATGACCGCCGAGTTGCTGGTCTCGTTCATCGGCATCGTGGTCACTCTCGTGTCGCTGCACAACTTCCTGCCTGCGCTGCAGGGTGCACCGATGACGGAAATCGTCGGTTTCTCGATTCTTTTCGCGTCGGTCGCGATCATCCACTCGCCCGCCGTCACAATGGCGCTGCTCAGCGAGAGCGGTGCGAAGGGCGTGGTCGCACGAACCACGCTGGGCGTGGTGCTGGTGGCCGATGTGGCGGTGGTGCTGACCTTCTCGGGTGCGCTGGCCTTGGTGCGCGTGATGGTGCCGCCCACGGGTGGTGGCGGACTCGGGGTGCTGACCGTGCTCTGGGAAATCGGCGGCGCCGTGCTGGTCGGCGCCGTGCTGGGCGCTGTGGTGGCGCTCTACCTGCGATTCATTCGACGCGAGCTGTTCATCTTCGCGATCCTGGTGGCGTTCTTCGGCTCGGAGATCGCCAGCCTGCTGCATGTGGAGACGCTGCTCACGCTGCTGATGGCCGGTTTCGTGGCCGAAAACGCAGGCGGTGGTGGCGGTGAACAGCTGCGTCACGCGATGGAGCGCGCGGGCGACCCGATCTTCGTGGTGTTCTTTGCGCTCGCGGGAGCGCAGATCGTCCCGCAGGCGGTGCTCAAGCTATGGCCGCTGGTGATCCCGCTGGTGCTCGTCCGCACGGCGGGCTTGTGGGCCGGTACGAAGCTCGGCGCGCGTTGGGCGAATGCCGAGCCCGAGGCGGCCAAATATATCTGGATGGGGCTGATCAGCCAGGCCGGCGTGGCGATTGGCTTGGCCAGCGTGATGGCGAGCGTGTACCCGGAACGCGGCGAGGAACTGCGCACGCTCTTCCTGGCCACCCTCACGATCAACCAGACGCTGGGCCCGATCATGTTCCGCATCGCCCTGCTGCGCTCCGGCGAGGCGACGCCGGAGTCATTCCAGGGCGGACGGCAGCGGGAGCAGCACTAGCGGCGCCCAATGAGGCGCGCCGCGCACCGACCCGCGCGCACGCTGGCGTTTAGCTTCGCTTGCCCCGCCTGACCGGCTTTCGCCGCAGCAGGAGCCATCCGAGCAGCCCGGCCGCCAAGGATCCGGCCAGAATGCCGAGCTTGGCCGCTTCGAGCTTCTCGCCTTCGCCAAAGGCCAGCGCGGCAATGAAGAGCGCCATGGTAAAGCCGATGCCGCCAAGCGCGCCCATGCCGGCCACATGTCGCCAGTCGGCACCAAACGGCAGGTCCGCCAGTTGCAGGCGCACGGCGAGCCAGGAGAAGAGCACGATGCCCACAGGCTTGCCCAGGACGAGGCCCAGAAAGATGCCCAGCACCGCGCGATCGGTGAACGCGCTGCTAGCGCCGCCACCACCGAAGGCCACGCCGGCATTGGCGAGCGCGAAGACCGGCATGATGAAGAACGCAACAATGCCGTGCAGCTTGTGCTCGAGGCGCAGCAGCGGCGATTGCGCGCGCTGCGCGGTGTGTTCGAGCGCGAAGATCGGCTCCTGGTGGCGCTGCGTGGTGCTGAACTCTTCGGGATCGTTCTCGCACGCGGCGTCAAAGGCGTTCAGGTGCTCACGCGCCTCGTCGATGAACTCCTCGCCGTCTATGCGCGTGCTGGCCGGGATGGTGAGCGCGAGCAGCACGCCGGCGATGGTCGCGTGCACGCCGCTTTTGAGGAACGCAATCCACAGGATGGCGCCAAGCAGGAAATACGGAAGCGACGAGCGCACACCGGCCACGTTCAGTCCGACCAACAGCACCATGACACCGGCGGCCACCAGCAGGGCCATGGCCTGAATGGACGCAGTGTAGAACAGCGCGATCACCAGCACGGCGCCGATGTCATCCACGATCGCGAGTGCGGCCAGAAAGATCTTGAGGCTGGTGGGCACGCGGGAGCCGAGCAGCGCCGCGATGCCGAGCGCGAACGCGATGTCCGTGGCCATGGGTACGCCCCAGCCCCGGATGTCCGGAGTGCCCAGCGTGAGTGCCACGAAGACGAGCGCGGGCACGACCATGCCGCCCAGCGCCGCGAACAAGGGCAGCGTCGCTTGCCTTACCGACGCGAGCTCGCCGACCAGAATCTCGCGCTTGATCTCGAGGCCGACCACGAAGAAGAAGACCGCCATGAGGCCGTCGTTGATCCAGTGGTGCAGCGTTTCGGTGAGCCCAAAGCCAGGCGCGCCTACGGTGACCTTGGTTTCCCAGAGATGCTCGTAGCTCGCGCCAAAGGGCGAGTTGGCCCAGACGAGAGCGACAATGGCTGCCAACAGCAGCACAATGCCGCCCGATGCCTCCGCTTCCGCAAAACGCTGGAAGGGGGCAAGGACGCGTTGGACGAGGGGGTCGGGCGCACCGACGTCGGACGGCGGGGTCTCGTCATGACCGGGAGCCGTCAACTCGGCGCTGGGTGCGTCGGTCACGCCGTCAGGCGCGGGAGACACGGTGGAATCTGCATGCACGGAAGACTGGGCAACGAGGTGGCGCGCACCGACTGGAAAGCCGGCGCCCGCACGTGTTCGCGGTCGATATTACAATATGGCCCGGCGAGAGTCGCCGACGGACCCCTCGCGACGTATTCACGGGTGGGGAGGGCGGCAGTGACGGAATGCACGATATCGCCGTCGAACACCACGTGATCTGCACAGGATGTGGACCAACGTGCAGGGAACGTGCGACTCGCGGCGAGGTACAGCGTGCAGGGGAATGCTGGTTGCAAATGAGCGATCCGCGTGCCCGATTTGGTTCCCGACTTCCCGGCTTCATTCCGGAGTGACCGTGCGTCAGCAGGCAGTGCAGGTGTCCACCGCAAATCACCGAACGGTCCGCCTGGCGAGCCGTTCCGGGGCGCGCGCGTGAGCACCGAACGGCCGCTGCTGTGGCGAGCGGTCGCCATGACAGGCGTGGCGGTGGCGTTCGCGACAGGCACGTGGTACGGCGCTCGCATGGAAGCGGCGCGTCAGCCGTGGGGGCGCGAGAGATTGCTGTCCACAGCACTCGACTCCGTGCGTGTCAACTTTCTCGATTCGCTGCCCGAGAGCGAACTCATGAGGCGCGCCGTTAGCGGCATGCTGCGCGAGCTGCACGATCCGTACGCCGCGCTGCTGGAAAAGGACGGGATGAACCTCTACCGTGGCACGCTTCGCGGGGAGAGCCAGGGGCTTGGGCTGATGCTGAGGCTGCGCGGGCCGGTCGCGCTCGTGCGCCGCGTATATCCGGGCTCGCCGGCCGCCGTGGCTGGACTTCGCGCAGGTGATCAGGTGGTCGCGGTGGACGGACGCCAGGCCTCAGAGGCGTGGAGCTCGCCGAGAGCGGGAAACAGCGCCGCCGACAGCTCGGCGGCGGCCTCCGACACCATGCGGCTTCGCATCGTGCGCGCCACTCGCAACGATACCACGGACGTCACGCTGGTGCGTGGACCGTGGCACATGTCGGCCGTGTCCGAAGCGCTACTGGCAACGGACAACGTGGGCTATGCACGCCTCGTGAGCTCCGCAACCGGCTCGGCTGAGGAGCTGGAGCGTGCCGTCGATTCACTGGTGGATCGTGGCGCGCGCTCGCTCGTACTCGACCTGCGCGGGAATCCGGGCGGACTGTACGACGAGGGCGTGCGGGCGGCCTCGCTCTTTCTCTCGCGTGGTGATGTGGTCGCGTCGCTCGACCGCCGAGGCAGCACGGAACAGCAGGTGCAGTCAGTGCGCCGGTCACGCTGGCCCACCATGCCGCTCGTGGTGCTGGTAGACGCCAACACCGCCAGCTCGGCTGAACTGATCGCCGCCGCGCTGCGTGATCACGGGCGCGCGATGCTGGTGGGCGACCATACGTACGGCAAGGGCGTGGTGCAGCGTGTGGTGCCGATCAACAGTGAAATCTCCGTTCGGCTTACCACGGCGCGCTGGTTGCCGCCGTCGGGTGTGGCGCTCGAGCGCCGAGAAGAAAAGGCGGGGCGCGTGACTGGAGGGCTGACGCCCGACGTGTGGCTCACCGGCAACGGACGAATCGATCCGTCGGCGGTGCTCGGCTCGCTCTCGCCCTCGGCGGCGCGCGCACTCAGCGACGCGGCCGACGCGGTCGTTGCGCGGGCGATGCTCGATGGTTGGAGCAATGCGCCGTTGCCGCTGCTCGAGCGACAGCTACGCGCGCTGCTCGCCCAGTCCATGAGCGCGATCCATCCGGATCCGGCCCGACAGATCACGCTGCTCGGCGACGGCACGCGTGTGGCCATGCGCCGACTGCTCGAGATGACGCGCGGCAACGAAGCGCTGTGGGCGTACGCGGCCGACGATGATCCCGCAATGCGCGCCGCACTCGATATTCTCGCACCCAGTCGCCTGCCTGCAATGGCCGGCGATTCGCTCCCGGCCGACGCGCCGGTGACCGCGTCCGCCGGCGACAGCGCGTCCGTTGAACGTCTCGTGGCGTGGACCGCGCGCCGCTACCGCGCCAGCCTGCATGATCTCGACTCCACTGTGCTGTCGGCGTCGGTGCGGGACGCGCATGTGCCGCGCGTGGACGGACGGCTGCGCAGTGGCGTGCCCGACACGATCGTGGCGGTGCACTTCGGGGCCTGGCCGGTGCAGCCGGCGTACGCGCCGGGACGCAGCGTGCGACTGGCCGATCCGTCGGGCGTTACCACGCCGCTCGACGCCAACGTGGTCGCACGCGTTGCGTTCCGCTCGCCGCGAGTGGCGTTGGCCGACCCATCTCGCGTGAACGGATGGCGCTACGGATGGGTCTATCTCGTCGTGCTTCCGGACTCGACGTCAAGGGCACACACGTCGTCGTTCGCGAGCTGGCTCGTGGTACCCCCTCCCGCCGACACGCCCGTCGTCAAGCCATCGCGTCGCCGCTCCAACGCGGGACGACCGGTCGGTCGTGATTCCCAGCCGTAGCGCGCGGGGCGCGGCGACGTCCGCAACACTGTCTGGACTCCTTGCCGCCGCGTTGTTTTTCGCGCCGGCCGGCATATCCGCGCAGGTGACGCAGGCGAAGAGCGCCACGCCGCCGGCGCCCGCCGCCGCGCGGCAGTGGGGCGACTCCGTGGCCCGCGAGTACGTAACGCGCGCGATGCTGCGCCGCGGCGTGCAGCTCGCCGACAGCACGCTCGTGGACTACGAGGCAACGGCGCGCGGTTATCTCGCATTTTTGGCGCAGCTTGGCGAAGGTTTCACCGATCCGCCGCGCGTGGTGCAGACGGAGCAGCTGGCACTGCGCGTGTCGTGGTGGCAGCCCGGTCGGAGCGCGCAGCAATTGGTGGGACGCCGCGATACCTCGCTGCTGCCGGCCAATGTCGGCTACTATCGCGACCGCTATGGTGTGGTGCTCGACAACTTGCCCGATCGCATCCGGCTCGGCGACGGCTATGACGTGGCCGACGTGCCGCACCCGCTCGCGCCCGGCGCCGATACGCTTTACGAGTTTCAGCTCGGCGATGCCTTCACGATGCGTTTGCCCGACCGCGAAGTGCTGGTGGACGAGGTGCTCTTTCGTCCGCGCGATGCAAGCGCGGCGCGTGCGGTGGGCAGCGTGTATCTCGATCGCGAGACGGCAGCAGTCGTGCGATTGCAGCTCACGTTCACGCGTGCTGCGATCCTCGACAAGCGAATCGAGGCGCTTGCCGTGACGCTCGAGAACAGTCTTGTGCGTGGTCGCTACTGGCTGCCGCGCCGCCAGGAAGTGGAAGTGGTGCGACGCAGCACATGGCTCGACGTGCCGGCGCGCGGCATCGTGCGCGGTCACTGGGAGGTGTCGCAGTACAATGTGAACGAAGGCGTCGCGCCGGCGACGGCGATGTTGCCGCGCTGGAGCAGCGTGTCCGCCGACTCCTTGCAGCGGTACGGATTCGAAGGGCGAGCGATCGACGACCTGCCACCGGATATGCGCCTCGCGCGTGACGACGATGTGCGGAACGCGCAGGCCATTGCCGAGAGCGCACTGCGTGCGTCGGCGCTTTCGCGCGCGTCGTCAGTCGCGGCCACGGGCACCGGTGTGTCCGACCTGATCAGGCACTCGCGCGCCGAAGGATTGTCCATGGGCGCGGGGGTGTCGTTCCGGCTCCGCAACGCAGTCACGTTGCGTGGCAACGCGCGCTACGGGCTGGACGATCGTGAACTCAAGGGACGCATCAGTCTCGACCGTCGGCCGGCGCTCGGTGGCGCGCCGGTGTTCGAGTTGTTCGCCGAGCGTCAATATCGTGAACTGGGCATGCGAGAACGTGCGGGTGTCACCAACTCGCTCGCGTCGCTGTTCTTCGGCAGCGACTACACGTCGCCAGTAGACGTGCGCGCAGCCGGGCTGCAGTTCCGCACGGGGCCGCGCGGCAGCGTCACGGTGCGCGCTGCGTACGAAGCGGAAGACTCGGTATCGCTTGTGGCACGGCCAGTTTCGGGTGCGTTCGCACCGGTGCGTCCGGCGTGGAAGCTGCGCGGTGTGCGCCTGGACATCGCGCGTGCCGGACGCTTTGGTGAACCCGGTTCGCGACAGGGATCGTGGTCGCTGCGCGGCATCGGCAACCAGGCGCGCGGCTTGAATGACGCGGGCGTTCGCGTGGATGCACGTGCGTTTCGCGCAGAGGCCGACCTGCGCACCGACTTTCCGATGCGCGGAGAGCAACTGCTGGTGTTCGGCATACGTGCGGGTGCGACGCTCGGCGAGAACATCGCACCGCAGTGGCTGCAACTGGCGGGCGGACCGTGGTCCGGTGCCGGCTATGCGTTTCACGAGTTTGCGGGTCAGTACGTGCTGTCGCCGCGCGTTGAGTGGCGCGTACCGGTGCCGTTCTTCTCGGTTCCACTGGGCAAATACGGTGCGAGTCCGGCGCGCGCGCAATTGATCCCATTTGCTCAGGCGGTCGTGCTCGGTGGTGCAGACGCCGATAGACGTGTGTCCCCGCGTGGCAACGGTGTCTATCCGTCGGTGGGCATGGGCGCGCTGCTGTTCTACGACGTGCTGCGTGTCGATGTCTCGCGTGGACTGCGGGATGGTCGCTGGCGCTTTGCGATCGATGTGGACCGCTCGTTCTGGAGCATTCTGTGAGTGAGAGCGGGCCGGATCACAAGCGCTACGACGCGGCGTACTTCGAGAAATGGTATCGCGACCCTGCACATCGCGTGCGTACCGCCGCCGAGTTCGCGCGGCAGGTGGATTTTGTGTTGCATTTGTCCGAATGGGTGTTGCAGCGCAAGATCAGGAGCGTGCTCGATGTGGGATGCGGTGAGGGACAGTGGGGCGTGGCGCTGCGCAAGCGGCGGCCGGCTGTGCAGTACACGGGCGTCGATCCCAGTGCGTGGGCTGTATCCACACATGGCAAGCGACGCGGTGTGATGCAGGGCGGCATCACGGATCTCGACGCGCTTCTGGCGCACGAGCAGACGTTCGATCTTGTGCTGTGCGTGGGCATGCTCAACTACCTGAATGCGGCAACGCTTCGCGCGGGATTGCGGCAGGTCGCGGCCCGAACGGCGGGCGTTGCCTACCTCGAACTGTTCGCACAGGGCGACGAGTATACGGGAGATACCGACTGGCCGCGACCCAAACCCGCTGGGTGGTATCGCACACTGCTCAAGTCAGTGGGTTTCGTCCCCATCGGAATGCAGTGTTATGTCACCCATGCGGAAGCCGATCGCGTCTCGTCCCTCGAGCGCGGGTAGCGCACCGCGCAACCGTGTGGGTGCGCCGAAACCCCGTCACGGTTCCCGCGTACGAAGAGTGGACGGACGTTCACTCGACTTCACGGAGACACAGCATATGTCATGGTCAGTCATGCATCGCGCCGCCCTGTTCGGCGTGCTGTCGTGCACTTTCGCATTCTCAACCGCCGAGGCCCAGCGTGATGAAACGCTTGTTGGCCGTCGCGGAGGCACTCGATTTGGCGGATTCGGCGGACCAGTCGTCAAGCTCACGCGCATCGCGGGTGAGGACGCGGTCATCTCAGGCGGACGCGGCGGACTGATCATCAACCGCCAACTCGTGATTGGCGGCGGCGGGTATTCATTGTCCACCGAGAACATTCGCACCGGCTTCGAGTTCGACAACGGCGACGACGGTTCGCTCGGCTTCGACTACGGCGGACTCGAGTTCGAATACATCATGCGTCCGTCGCGCGTTGCGCACCTCAGCTTCTACGGCCTGCTGGGCGGCGGACAGGTGAGCTATGAGGCCACGCGCAGTGTGGGTGGGGGCGTGGCGACGCAGCGGCTCGCCTCGGATGTGTTCGTCTTCGAGCCCGCCGTCAACGTGGAGTTCAACGTGACCAGGTGGTTTCGCACGGACATTGGCATCGGCTATCGCTACGTCGATGGAAGCGACTTGCCGGGAGTGAACGACAGCCGCCTCAGTGGCGGCACGGGCACCTTCACGTTCAAGTTCGGCGCGTTCTGATTGCGGCGGGTGCCCCGGTCATGAGCACGTCCGGGGCGCGCGCCGGAATGCCCTAGGGCATTCTACCAATCGACAACATTCGCGCATCGGCTCGATGTTGGTGGCAGCTTGTGGGGTGATTTACGTTACGTCCCGCCACCCTTGCAGCCCGCATCTGAATGGATTCCGCTCGCGTCGAAGCAGCGCAGTTGTTGTCAATGGCATCACGCGCAATGTCGCGCTTCTCCGGACATCGACACGTCCTGGAGGCAATGGCACTCCGACTGCCACTGCCA
>JBBQNT010000082.1:0-13655 GCA_038330215.1 Gemmatimonadales bacterium | reverse complement strand
CCTGGGTTTCGCGGAACGATTCGAAACGACGGGTGACGTGGCTTCGCAGATCACCCCGCTCATCACCTACGGCTTGCCGCTCGACACGTGGGCCGGATTCCAGCGCGGCATCGAGTCGGTCACGAGCGCCGACGTCGCGCGCGTCGCGCAGAAGTATGTCGACCCGTCACGCATGCACATCATCATCGTGGGTGATCGCGCCAGCATCGAATCGAAGTTGCGCGCCACGAATATAGCGCCTGTACAACTCCGCGACCTGCAGGGTCGCGAGGTGCCCACACCATGACCACACCCACACGTCCGTACCTCAGGCGTACGCTTGCGGTGGCGTCTGTCATTGCATCGAGCGGCCTGTCGCTCGCCACAAACACCGCAGAGGCGCAGGCCGGCGCTGCAGCGCCATCGGCGGCGGCATCGCTGCTGGTCACGGTGCCCGAGCTCGATGCACTGCGCGGTGACGCGAACGTCGTGCTCTTGCAGGTGGGCACGCCAGCGCAGTTCACCGCAGCGCATGTGCCCAATGCGCGTCCGGTCGCGCTCAGCGACATTTCGACTCCGCGCGTGCAGGGCTCGCTTATTCTCGAAGTGCCGGACACCCCGACGCTCGATCGATGGGCACGATCGGTGGGCATCACGGACAAGAGCCGCATTATCGTGGTGCCCGGCAACGATACGCTGCAATCCAGCACGCGCGTGTTTCTCACGCTCGCGTTCATGGGTTTCGCCGACCGCACGTCGTTGCTCAACGGCGGATTGCCGGCGTGGCGCGCGAGTGGCAAGCCGGTGAAAACAGGTGAGGCCGCGCCGATTGCCGCGTCCACTGGAGCCCTTACGATAAAGCGCGACTCATCGGTCATTGCTGTCATCACCGATGTCGACGCGGCGATCGAGCAGCCGAACACCGCGGTGGTGGATGCGCGCATGCCCAACTTCTACGCCGGTCAGGGCGGTGGCTATCCGCGCCCGGGACACATTCCCACCGCAGTGAACATCCCCCTGTCACTCGTCGCGGAAGACGGCATGTTCAAGAGCGGTGACGAACTGCGCGCGCTCTTCACGAACGCGGGCGTCAAACCTGGCGACCGTGTGATCACGTATTGTCACATCGGCCAGCAGGCGTCGTTGCTCTGGTTCGTGGCGCGTCAGCTGGGTTACGACGCGCGCGTGTTTGACGGATCGTTCCAGCAGTGGAGCGGCAGCGACCGACCGCTCGTCTCGCCGAACCCCTGAGGCTCACAGAGTGCGCTTGCCGAGCGCACTCAGAATCAGTTCCACCGCCAGCTCGGCCGTGCGATTCGCACGATCGAGCACGGGATTGATCTCGACCAGGTCCATGCCCACGAGGCTGCCGGTATCGGCCAGCAGCTCCATCGCGAGGTGTGCTTCGCGGTAGGTGGCGCCACCCGGCACCGGCGTGCCCACGCCCGGTGCTTCGCTCGGATCGATCCAGTCTGCATCGCACGAGAGGTAGATACCGCCGGTGTCCGCGCCGGCGCGCTCGATGGCCTCCTGCAGCACCGTGGTCAGGCCACGCTCGTCTACATCGCGCATGGTGTACGCGCGAATGCCCAGCGTGCGAATGAGATCCCGCTCGGCCATGTCCACATCGCGCAGACCCACGTACACGAGGTTCTCGGGACGAATGGCTGGCGATGGTTTCGCGATGGTCGCCATGGCGGGATCGCCATGCCCCAGCAGGTGAGCCACCGGCATCCCGTGCACGTTGCCGGACAGGCTGCTCTCGGGCGTATTGATGTCGCCGTGCGCGTCCAGCCAGATCACGCCCAATCGCTGACCGCGTTCAGCGAGCGCCGTGGCCGCACCGGCAATTGAGCCAGCGCTCAGGCTGTGGTCGCCGCCCAGCACGACTGGAAATTCGCCGGCGCGGATCACCTCGGCCGTGCGGTCAGCCAGTTCGCGACACACCGCGGCGATGGCTTCGAGTTCGGTATCGCCACCGGGCCGGCGGACCGATTCCCGCTGCGGCACCGGAAGGTTGCCCATATCGTCCACCTCACAGCCCAGGCGCTCGAGCGCGGCGGTGAGGTTGGCGATGCGAAGGGCCGAGGGTCCCATATCGACGCCGCGGCGGGAGGCGCCCAGGTCGAGCGGGACGCCGATGAGTCTGACGGATCGGTGCGCACGTGTTTGCATGACCCAAAGCTGGGGCGGGAGCGCGCAGAATACGAGTCTTTCTCTGGAGCGGTGACGAACGGGCGGCTATGTTGCCGTTGCTGTTGTTCGTTGCGGTAGCCGTTGCTGTGGCCCGTCGCCGTCGCCCCACGACCTGAGGAATCGCCGTGCCGTCCAGTCGTACCGAAGCCGATCACCCCGCCCCGCTCGTTGGCGTCGTCATGGGCAGCGCCAGCGACTACGACGTCATGGCGCCAGCTTGCGAAACGCTGCATGAGCTCGGCATTCCGTACGAGGCGCGCGTGGTGTCGGCGCATCGCACGCCTGATTGGCTCTTCGAGTACGCCGACACGGCGCGGGGCCGCGGGCTGCAGGTAATCATCGCGGGAGCGGGCGGCGCGGCGCACCTGCCTGGCATGCTGGCGTCAAAGACCACACTGCCGGTGTTCGGGGTGCCTGTGCCCGCCACCGCGCTCCAGGGCATGGACGCGCTGCTCGCGATCGTGCAGATGCCGGCGGGCATTCCGGTGGGCACGCTGGCCATTGGACGTCCCGGCGCTGCCAACGCGGCCCTGCTCGCCGCCCAAGTGCTCGCGCTGCACGATGCAGCGCTGGCCGACCGCCTCACCGCCCGTCGCCGCGCCAAGGCCGACGAGGCGCTCGCGCGTCCGCTGCCCGCGCCCGGCGCCATCCCCGCTTCCGCATGACGCGGCCAGCGGAAGGGGCCTCGCGCGCGAAATCGGCTCCGGTGCTGCCGGGTGCGGTGATCGGCATTCTGGGCGGTGGCCAGCTCGGAAGAATGACCGGTATGGCCGCTCGCAGCATGGGCTACGACGTGCATGTGCTCGACCCGGACCCGGCGTGCGCCGCGCGCGCCGTCGCGTCGCGCACGATCACCGCCCCCTTCAATGACGCGGAAGCCGCCGCCGAGCTTGCACGAGGCTGCGACGTGATCACGCTCGAGATCGAGCAGATCGCGCGTACATCGCTCGAAGCCGCGGCGCAGTTCGCACCCGTGAGGCCCGGGGCAAACGCGATCTACATCATTCAGGACCGGGTGAGGCAGAAGCACTTCTTGTCGGAGCACGGATTCCCCGTCGGGACGTACCGCGATGCGACGTCGGAAGCAGTGATGTTCGAAGCGGTCAAGGAGTTTGGTCCGTCCATCGCCAAGGCGTGTCACGGCGGATACGACGGACGCGGACAGGTGCGCTTGGCCGACGCGTCAGCCGTCGCCGAGGGTTGGCGCGCGCTCGGCGAGCGCCGGTGTCTCGTGGAGCAACGCATCGATATCGCGGTGGAACTATCCGTGCTCGTCGCGCGCCGCCCGAGCGGAGAACATGTGGTGTATCCGCCATCGCGCAATCACCACACCAACGGCATCCTCACCTGGAGCGTGACGCCCGCTGAGTTGCCGTCGAGTGTGACGCGCGCAGCGGAGCAGTTGGCGCCGGCGATCGCGAACGCGCTCGATATCGTGGGACTGCTCGCCGTCGAGCTCTTCCTCACGACCGATGGACGCTTGCTCGTGAACGAACTCGCACCGCGACCGCACAACACGTATCACCACAGCGAACGCGCGAATGCCACGAGCCAGTTCGAGCAACTCGTGCGCGCGGTATGCGACCTGCCGCTCGGTGATGCATCGATCATTGCGCCGGGCGCGATCGTGAACCTGCTCGGCGATGTGTGGCTGCACGAGACGCCACCGGACGTGTGCTTCGCGCTTGGCGTCGCAGGAAGCCGCCTGCACTTGTACGGCAAGGGAGAAGCACGCCCCGGTCGGAAGATGGGGCACCTGTCGAGCGTCGGCTCGTCGGCGCAGGAAGCGATAAGCCGCGCGCTCGCGGGATTCCGGCGTCTTTCGCCGGAGAGTGCGCTCGCGGCGGGTCTCTCGGGGCCGCCACCGGCATTACGTTCCGCAGACGGTGCGCTGCTCGCGGAACTGGCGGCCGTCGATCGCGGCGACTCGGCGCCGTGGCAAGGTCCTGCAGATTCCGACCCTGACCGCGAAGATGTTGGTTGAAGCAGACTGACTGCTGACTTTCCTACTCGAATCCTGACGCCATGTTTTCCCGCAGCTTCTATCTCATCGTCCACGTCCTTGGCATCGCGTTCATGTTCATCGCAATCGGTGGCGTGGCCGTGCATGCCGCCAACGGTGGCACCAAGGCCGAGAGCGCCACGCGCAAACTCGTCTCGATGGCACACGGCATCGGTGCACTGCTTGTGCTCGTGGGTGGCTTCGGCATGCTCGCGCGTCTGGGCATGATGCACGACGCGGGGTTTCCGGCGTGGCTCTGGGTGAAGATCGCCATCTGGGCGGTGCTCAGCGCCGTGGTGCTCATTCCCTATCGCAAGCCTGCGCTCGCGCGACCATTCTTCATTGTGCTTCCGCTGCTGGCCGGATTCGCTGCCTACATGGCGGTCTACAAGCCGATCAGCTGACCGGCGCATCTTCGCATGCATGTCCTCGTGCTCAACGCCGGGTCGGCGACGCTCAAGTTTCAGGTGGTGCGCACCGACGGTGAACGCATCACCTCGAACACCGACGAGAAGCTGGCACGAGGACAGATCGAGCGCATCGGTGGTGAGTCCGTCATCACCGTGCGCGACAGAAATGGCGAGACCGCGAGACGCACGGCGCCGCTTCGCGACCTGTCAGCCGCCGTGGAATGGCTGGTGGAATGGGTGACATCGGGTGAGAGCGGCAGCACGCTGTCGTCGCGCGCGGAGTTGCACGCCGTGGGACATCGTGTGGTGCACGGCGGCGAGTTATTCTCCACCTCGGTGCAGATCACACCCGAGGTGACGCGCGGCATCGAAGAAATGATCGAACTCGCGCCGCTCCACAATCCGCACAACCTCGCCGGCATCAAGGCCGCGCAACGCGCGCTCGGCGATGGCATACCACAGGTGGCCGTCTTCGATACCGCATTCCACCAGACGCTCGAAGAACACGCGTACCTGTACGCGATTCCGTATCCGCTTTACCGACGGCATAAAGTGCGGCGGTACGGTTTTCACGGCACCTCACACCGGTCTGTCGCCTATCGCTGGCGGCAACTCACGGGATGCGCCAAGGAAGACGTGCGCGTCATCACGCTGCATCTCGGCAACGGCTGCTCGGCGTGCGCCATTGCCGGCGGACGATCCATCGACACGTCGATGGGTTTCACGCCGCTCGAAGGACTCGTGATGGGGACGCGGTCCGGTGACATCGACCCCGCCGTGCTCGACTACATCGCCTCGAAGGAAGGCATGTCCCTTCCCCAAGTCGAAACGCTGCTCAACACACAATCGGGATTGCTCGGCGTGTCCGGGCTCACCAACGACATGCGCGACTTGCTCGCGGAAGCGCGCGAGCATGATGACCGTCGCGCCAAGCTGGCCATCGAAATCTTCTGCTGGCGCGCGCGCAAATATATCGGCGCATACCTCGCGGCCATGGGCGGGGCCGATGCGGTGCTATTCGCCGGTGGCATCGGCGAGAACGCACCCGAGATCCGCGCGCGCATCTGTGATGGGTTGCAGTGGGCCGGTTTGCACGTGAACGCCGAAGCAAACGATGCGCTGCACGGTGGACACGAGGGACAGTTCAGCACGGACGCTTCGACGCTGCACGCGTGGGTGGTGCCCACCGACGAAGAGCTGCTCATCGCGCGCGATACGTTCCGCGTGGTATCGAAGGGATAGCCCGGCGGTCTGACACGAACAGACCGACGGTGTGGAACGGATACACCGTTTGCTCAGCGCGGACGGATGCCGGCCCGCGTCAGCTCCTCGCGCACGCGTTTCAGGTCGATGGCCTCTACCGTGCCCGCCCGCCCCTGCTCCGTTGTCGCCATGAAGAGCGCGTTGTAGATCGCCTCTTCCGTCGCCTCGACCACCGCCTGGAAGAGCGCCGACATGCCGTCGTTCGCGAGCTCAGTACTCGTGACGGGTGCCGAACTCGCGCCGCGCCGTACCGTCTCGGCAGTAGAGAACGCGATCACGTAGTCGCCCGAACCATTCGACGCGCTCGATCCCGTGCGCGACAGCCCCATGATCGCCCGCGCGGCCAGACGGCCCAGATTGCGGTCGAGCAAGGGCGCATCGGTAGCCACCACGATCATGATCGACCCGTCGCCGCGCTCGGCCTGAGCATCGCCGGGTCCCGCGCCAGACGGCGAAACCAGGCGCTGAAACGCGTGCCGTCCGAGCAGCGGCCCGACCGGCACGCCCATCACCTGCAGCACACCGCCGAAGTTGCCCTGCACGAGCACGCCGATCGTGTGGCCACCCGCGGCCGCGGGCAGCCTGCGCGAACTCGTCCCCATGCCACCCTTCCAGCCAAACATGGACGTGCCCGTCCCCGCGCCAACGCTGCCTTCCGCCACGGCACCACTGTCGGCCGCGGCGATCGCCGCACGAAGCGCATCGCCGATTGCGGGACGCGAGCGAATGGCGTTCAGCCCTCCGTCATTGGTCTCGCCCACCACCGGATTGATGGAGCGCACGCTGCTGTTCTCCGGTCGCGCCAGCATGTACTGCGCGAGCGCGTCGCCCACCGGCCAGATGCAGAGCGTGCACGTAAGCGCGATGGGTGTCTCGAGTTCGCCCAGTTCGCGCACCTGCGTCACGCCAAGCAGCTTGCCGAAGCCGTTGCCGACATGAATCGCGGCCGGCACCCGCGAGCGATAGAGATCACCCGCGTGCGGCATGACGACGGTCACACCGGTCCGGAGCGAGTCGCCGGCGCGAACGGTCGCATGGCCGACACGCACACCGGGCACGTCGGTAATGGCGTTGTGCGTGCCGGGCGTGAAGACACCCGGCGCCACGCCGAGCGCGCGAGCCCGCACACGCTCGCCGGGCGACGACTGCGACGGCAGCTCGAGTGGCGCGGACACGGCGGCAACGGCCAGCAGACCGAGCGCGGCACGGTGCCACCGCTCGCAACGGAAGAGGGAGTGGATCATATTCGAATGATGTCTCTCCGTCCCGTCTTCGGCCACCACGAGCTGCGCCGCCGCCTTGCGTCGGCCGCACGTACCGGCCGGTTGCCCGCCAGTCTGTTGCTCACCGGTCCGCGTGGTGTAGGCAAGCAGCGACTCGGCCTCTGGCTGGCCCAGCGTCTGCTCTGCGAGGGCGAAGAATCTCGCGACTCCGTGGAGCCGTGCGGCCGGTGCATGCACTGCCGCTACGTACTCAAGCTGCAGCACCCCGACCTGCACTGGTTCTTTCCCCGCACGCGACTCAAGGATGGCGAGGCGTCGACCGAGGAGGTACGCGCCGATCTCGCCGACGAGATCGAAGATCGCATGTCAGCCGATGGCCTGTGGGCGGGAGCGCTTGGCATGGAAGGCTTGCACGTCGCCACTTCGCGGGCGCTCGTTCACGCGGCCTCGCTGCGGCCCGCGCTCGCTCGGCGCGCCGTATTCGTTGTGGGTGACGCGGAACGCATGGTCTCGCAGGAAGGCGCGGACGCCGCAGCCAACGCCTTCCTCAAGCTGCTCGAAGAACCCCCCCCGGGCTCGACGCTGATTCTCACGAGCAGTGAACCCGGTGCCCTGCTGCCAACGATCCGCTCACGGGTAGTGACGCTTCGTGTGCCACCACTGTCGGCGAATGACCTTTCCGAGTTCCTCGCCGACGAAGCTGTTACCAAGCGACTCGGCGCCGAGTCCCGCAACACCTCTGATCTGATCGCTCGCGCGGCCGGCGCGCCCGGTCGCCTGCTCGAGAACGACGCGGCAGGCGACGCGTTCACGGCTGCTCGACGCCTGCTCGACGCCGCACTCGCGCCACGCACTCCGGAAGGTGATGCGATGCGCGCTGTGGTGGCGTCTTCACAAGGCGTGTCCAAGGCGCGCGGTGCGTTCTCGGATACGCTCGATGCGCTCACAGTGTTACTGCACGAGCGCGTTCGTCACACGGTGATCAACGGCAGTGAACGACACGCGCGTCGCGTGGCGACTGCGATCAGCGTACTGGAGCTCGCGAAGGCGCGCACTCAGCAGAACATCACTCCCCTCTTGCTGTCGGGCGTGCTGCTCGATGACCTCTCGGCGCTGCTGGCGGGCTCGTGAGCGACACCCCCCAGCCGGCTGTCGCGCGCGCTCTGAGCCACGTGGATTCGGCCGGCGCGGCCCGCATGGTGGACGTTTCTGATAAGCCGGAATCGGTCAGGACGGCCGTCGCCACCGGCGCGGTACGGATGCGCAAGGAAACGTGCAAACTCATACAGGACAACGCGTTAAAGAAGGGCGACGTGCTCGCTACCGCCCGTCTCGCGGGCATTATGGCCGCCAAACGCACCGCCGATCTGATCCCGCTTTGCCATCCGCTGCCGTTGTCGGCAGTCCAGGTCCGAGTTAGCGTTGATATATCGCTCCCTGGGGTTGTGGTGGAGGGATCGGTACGAACCACCGCCAGGACCGGGGTGGAAATGGAGGCGTTGACGGCTGTAACCGTGGCGTTGCTTACAGTGTACGACATGGCCAAGGCAGTCGATCGTGACATGATCCTGACCGATGTGATGCTGCGCGAAAAGCATGGCGGCGCATCGGGCGACTACGTGAGAGGCGAGTCATCGGCCGACGGCTGATGTCGCAAATCGTTTCGCAGCGCGCAAGGATCACTGTGACGTCTCTTTACTCGCTGATTGGAAGGGTCCATGTACTCATATAGAAGTGGTAGTGAAGGAAGCGGCAGTGACCCGCGCGTGTTGCGCGTGCGTCGCCGCCGGCTCAAGCGCCGATTGGCGCAGTTGTCAGTGGCAGGACTTGCGATGTACTCGGTGTCTCAGGTCGCCGGATCGCGCGATGCATCGCAGGAATCAGCAGCACCGTTCACGCTGCTCGACATCGCACCGCTCTGGCATCCGGCGGCCGATGTGCTCGACCGGCCAGTGGCCGAGGGTCCATGGCGGACCCGGACCGCCGTTCCCGACGGCATCAGCGAGTCCACGGAGGACCTGCTGCAATGGAATGCCGTCTTCACGTACGCTCGGCAGTATCGCATCACGATGGAGCTCGCCGAGCTGATTCACGATGTCGCGCTCGCGGAGAAGATCGAGCCCGAGCTGGCGTTCCGTCTGGTGCGACTGGAGTCCCGATTCGATGCGAACGTGGTCAGTCACGCCGGCGCGATCGGCCTGACACAGCTCATGCCGGGCACCGCGCGGTATTTCCAGCCCGGCGTCACCGCCGAGCAGCTGACCGACCCGGAGACCAATCTCCGCATCGGCTTCAGGTATTTGCGCGGATTGGTGCGCGAGTATCGCGGCGACCTTCGTCTGGCGCTGCTCGTGTACAACCGTGGACCCGTGGCCGTGCAGAACGCTTTGGCCATGGGCGAAAACCCGGCCAACGGCTACGACCGTATCCTGATGCGCGGTTATTCTGGCCGCGGCGTGATCGACTAAGCACCCGCCGCGAACCGATCCGATCGATTCTGGTTGGTGCGTCGCCGAGCTTCAGCTGCGGCGCACCACCAGTTTCTGTCCGGACTTGATGCGATCGGACGCCAGCTTGTTGAGCGTCTTGATCCGGGACACCGTCGTTCCGTAGCGCTCCGCGATGGCGCTGAGCGACTCCCCCCGCCGCACGACGTGCGTGGTTATGGAGCGGGATGTCGAAGCCGCCGCTGTCGAAGCGCGCGCCGCCGCAGCATTTGATCCAGCCCGGACCACCAAAGACTGCCCAATGCGAATGCGATCGCTGCGCAGTCCATTCATGGACTTGAGGCGCGAGACCGACAGGCCGTAGCGCTGCCCGATCATGCCGAGCGACTCGCCCGACCGCACCACGTGCACCGTGGCCTTGCCGCCGCCGTAGCGCTCCACAGCTGGATCGGGCACGACGCGGGCCACCAGGATGGTCTCGCGCGTGGGTATGCGAACAGTCTGGCCGCTGCTGATGACGCCGCGCTTCCCGGTGCGCAGCGATGGATTGTACCAACCCAACTCGCGGGAGGTGACGTCATGCCGCTTGGCGAGCGCCTCAACGGTCTCGCCGGACTTGGGGCGCACTTCGGTCCACGCCTCGCGTTCCTTCGGCGTCATCGCGCGATAGGCTGCCGTCATGATCGAATCCATGCCCACCGGCACACGCACCCAAAGCGAGCGGTCCGGCGGCGCCGCGCCACGCAACACGGCCGGATTGAGCTCGATCATGGTGTCCAGCGGTAACGCACCCGCATTCGCCAGCGCACCAAGCGAGGAGCCGGCCTCGACGAGCACGGAGTCGTAGGCGAACGGCGGCTGCGTCTCCACCGTCAGTCCATACTTCTCGGGCGTCTTGGCCACGAGGGCCGCCGCGATGAGTTGCGGCACATAGTTCTTGGTCTCACTGTGCAGGTAGTCCTGCTCGGCCAGCGCGAAAAACCGGTCCTCACCCGCAGCGTCGCCAATCTCGCTCGCGAAGCGCGAAAGCCCGCGTGCGACACGACCTGGTCCGCCGTTGTACGCCGCGGCTGCGAGGTAGAATGAACCGAACTGCTTTTGCAGACTCCTGAGGAACGAGATCGCGGCATCGGTCGAGCGTGCGGGATCCCGGCGCTCGTCGAGCCACCAGTCTATTCGCAGTCCCACACCACGCCCAGTGGCCGTCATGAACTGCCACATGCCGACGGCTGCTGCGCTCGAATACGCATGCGGATCGTAGCCGCTCTCGATGAGCGCGAGGTAGAACAGGTCCTCCGGCAAGCCATTCTCGCGCATCTTTGCGCGAATCATCGGTTCGTAACGCGTGCCTCGCGAAATGCGCTCCGACATGCGATCGCGAGCGCTGCCGGTGAAAGCGCGGATGTAGTGCTCGACGCGCTCGTGCGTTTCGTACGAGCGCACATCGATGTCCCACGTCGGTTCGGCGTCCGGCGAGTCATCGGCTTCACTCGTGAAGTGCGTGGAGTCGCCGAAGACACTCACCGCTGCCTTCATCACCACGTCGTGCGTGACGAGATCGTTGGCGGGTCTGCTACGTGCGACCGGATTGGCGGTCGACGCCTCGCGCGATGGCGCGGCGGAGGGCACAGGCTCGGTCAGGGGGCGGAGAGGCGTCTGGCACGCAACAATCGCGAGCGACAGCAGGCCTGGCAACGCCATTCGGGGAGAGAGGCGGTCTGACAGCATGAACCCAAGGTACCCCCATTGCCCCCCGATGGACACCTTTGGGACGAATCAAAACTATCCCGCCGGTGGCATTCACTTGCACTCCTCGCGTCCCAACGCCAGCCTTCGGCATGCGATCCATCTTTGCTGTGCGACCCGTCACATTCCTGCTGGTTGGTGTGCTGCTCACGAGCGCGAATTCGAGCCGCCTGACCGGGCAGTCGTATGACGCCGGCGCGGTACGCGCGCTCATCCTCTCGCGCATCGCACAATTGCCCGGCGCCGATGTCGCGGTGGCCGTGCGGGATCTTGGCTCTGATCGCGCACTGTCCATGCAGGGCGATTCTGTCTTTCACGCCGCGAGCACGATGAAAGTACCCGTGCTGATCGATCTCCTGCGCGAGATCGACGCTGGCCGACTGTCGCTCGACCAGTCGCTGCTGCTCGTGAACCGCTTTCACTCGATCGTGGACGGCTCGCCGTACCAGCTCTCGTCCGCCGATGATTCCGACAGCACGGTGTTCCAGCGCATCGGCAACTTCGTGCCGATTCGCTGGTTGGCCGAGCGAATGATCACGCACTCGAGCAACCTTGCGACCAACGCGCTCATTGCGATTCTCGATCCGGCGCGCGCCACACGCACGATGACGGACTTTGGCGCACGTCGCACTGTGGTGTTGCGTGGCGTGGAAGACGGCAAGGCATACGACGCGGGACGCAACAACGTGGTGACGGCGAACGACCTCGCCGCCATTCTCAGCGCACTCGAGCAAGGTCGCACCGCGTCGCGCGAATCAACGGCGTTCATGCGTCGCGCGCTGCTCGCGCAAGCATTCAACGATCAGATTCCGGCCGGCTTGCCGCCCGGCACACCGGTCGCGCACAAGACGGGCAACATCACAGCCACGCTGCACGACGCAGCCATCGTCTACCCGCCCGGCCGCTCGCCATTCGTGCTCGTGGTGCTCACCCGCGGCATCCCCGATCGTCAGGCGGCCGAAGCGCTCTCAGCCGATATCGCCACGATCGTGTGGCAGTGGCTCACGAGCGAGGGCGTGCGATAGCTGGAGCGCGCGTTGACGCGACAGCGCGTTGGCACGAGGGAGAGTCGTCGCGCTCGCTGAGCGATGCGTGCGTCAGCGTAACAGCAGCGGGAGCGATGTCATTGACCATGAACCCGTCCGGCCCAGGTGACGAGCGAATCTCGCCGCGGCAGCGACGGCGTAACGTCCCCACCACGATCAGCGCACGGACACCGCGCGTGGACACCGCGCAAAAGCACTGTGCATTTTCGCCTCCCGTGCGCGCACGACTACTGCCCCGGCAACAACCCGACTTCGAGCGCGAAGCGCGTCAGCCCCGCGACGTTGTGGATCTCGAGCTTGCGCATCAGGCTTTCGCGGTGTGCCTCGACGGTGCGCCGTGAAATCCCAAGCTCGGCCGCGATCGCCTTGTTGGTCTTGCCGTCGGCAATGCCCTGCAGCACGTCGCGCTCACGCGGCGTGAGCAGCGCGAGTTGCTGCTGCGCCGGCGGTGACGGCGGCACTTCAGGCGCCGCCGTGAGCCGGCGTACCACCGCCGGACTGAAGAAGGTGCCGCCGGCATGCACCGCCCGGATCGCCGCGCGGAGTTCTTCGCCGGCGCTGTCCTTGAGCAGATAGCCGTGCGTGCCGATGCGCATCCCTTCACGAACGTACTCGGCGTTGTCGTGCATGCTCAGCATGAGAATGCGTGCCTGCGGCAACACCTCACGCAAGCGCGCCGCCGCGCGCAGACCGTTCTCCCCCGGCATCGTGATGTCGAGCAGTACCACATCCGGCGTGTGCTGCAGCGCAAGCGTGACCGCGTCAGCACCGTTCGCCGCTTCGCCCACGACTTCGATCGCGGCGTCGGCGTCGAGCACAAGGCGAATCCCCTCGCGCACGAGGGCATGGTCGTCGGCCAGCACGACACGAATGCGCGTGATCTCCGGTGCAGCAGCCATCAGGCAATCTCCTCAGTTGTCAGCGGCACAGCCACACGAACTTCAGCGCCGCGCGTCATGTTGGCAAGTCGCACTGAGCCGCCCACCGCATGAATGCGCTCGCGCATGCCGGTCAGTCCCATGCGTGCATCGTCGGCGCGCACGACGCCTCGGGCGTCAACCGGCAACCCCACGCCATCGTCACGCACGACGAGGTCGAGTTGCTCGCCAGCACAGCGCAGCGAGACGCGCACTTCGCGCGCGCCGGCATGTCGCACAATGTTGGAGAGCGTTTCCTGCAGCGCCCGAAACACCGCCAGTTCAGTGTCCGGTGGCAGCGGCGGTACGGACTCCGGTGCGTCGAGCGTGACCGACAGTCCGGCGCGTTCAGCGAACTCCGACACCAGCGAACGCAGCGCCGGCAGCAGTCCGAGATCATCGAGCAGCGACGGACGCAGGTCACTG
>JBBQNT010000081.1:0-13769 GCA_038330215.1 Gemmatimonadales bacterium | reverse complement strand
GCCGGCGCAGTGGATTCGCGTCGCATGTCGGAACGGCGGGTCATTGCAGGCGTTCGCCGAAACGGTGAGGAGTTTCCTGCAGATGCCTCGATCGCGCGCGTTACCGTGGATGGCGAGCGCACGTTCATGGTGGTGATTCGCGATGTAAGCGAGCGAAAGCGTCTCGAAGACGGACAGCGCATGCTGGCCATGTCCGGATGGGTGCTGGCCGCCTCGCTCGATGTAGAGTCGACGTTGGCGACCATCGCTGAAATGCCGCTGCCGTTGCTCGGTGACTGGAGCCTGGTGGAGCTGTTGTCTGCCGAGGGTGAAGTTCGTCGCGCGTCTGCCGCGCATGCGGTGGCAACCAGCGGCGAGGACGTGGCACCGCTCGTGTCGGCGGAGTTCGTCAAGCTGCCTGCAACGCTTCCGTACGGCAGCACCGCCCGCGTCGCGCACGAAGGCGAACCCGTGGTGATCACGGATGTTGCCCGATGGATGGACGCCACATTCACCGATCAGGCATCACGCGATCGTGCCGAAATACTCGGAGCAAGCAGCGTGCTCGTGGTTCCGCTTCGCGCCGGACAGCGTGCGATTGGTGCACTGAGCCTGGTTCGCACGCGCGAGGGCACGGCGCACGGGCCCGAAGAAGTGTCCATCGCCGAGCAGTTCGGTTCAAACGCGGCGTTGGCGCTCGAGAATACGCGACTGTACCAGCAGTCGCGTCAGGCCGTACGCGAACGCGACGAGTTGCTTGCCATTGTGTCGCATGACCTGCGCAACCCGGTGAACGCGATCGTCATGCTTACCGGCGCGCTCATGGCGCAGAGCGAGGCAGGAGCGCCCGTGCCGGTGGAAATTGATCAGTTGCAGGCAGTGCGCGCCGCGGCGCGTCAGGCGGACGGACTGATTCAGGATCTGCAGGACGTCTCGCGCATATCGGCCGGACGGTTGTCCGTCGACATGCGTGCGACTACGATCGGCGAGGCGATTCACGAATCGTGCGACCTGTTCGCCGCCACCGCCGAGTCGGCGAACCTGTCGCTGGATGTGCTGATCGAACCCGGTTTGCCACGCGTGTTGGCGGACGTGCCCCGCGTGCAGCAGGTGCTGTGCAACCTGCTTGTGAACGCAATCAAGTTCACGCCTCCGGGCGGCGCAGTTCGCGTTCGTGCCGAGCAGCTCGATGATGGTAGCGCTGTGCGTGTTTCGGTGGCCGACACGGGCCCCGGAATCGCGGAGGCGGACAAGCCGCGGCTTTTTGAGCGCTATTGGCAGGCACCGCGACTGCTGCGGGCCGGGTCCGGACTGGGCCTCTTCATTGCCAAAGGCATTGTCGAAGCGCACGGCGGAACGATCGAAGTGCACAGCGCCGTGGGTGAGGGCACCACGATGACCTTCACGCTGCCGGTTGCCTGACAGGCTACCGCGACATCACGCGCGTTGGCGATGGCCTGCTCAAAACATCACGGAACTCAGTGTTCGCCGTGATCCTCAGCGCCTTCCGCGTGTTCAGCGGCGCCGCCGGCGGCCTTGCTGCTGTCCCGCTCCGAGTACACCTGTGTCGCCATCGGGTCGCGAGGATGACGATAGGTGTTGGAGTGGATGCTGTAGGCCGAGTAGAACAGGCCGGCAGTGATCGCGCAGACGACGAGGGCAACGCCCCAGCCCTGCGTGTTCGGATTGTAAGGCTTGCTCATGCGCGAAGAGGTCGGTTCGATGTCCAGGCGACGGGCACGCGCGCAACGGATCAACAGTCCGCAGACGCCACGGCATTATCCGGATAAAGTAACTGCGCCCGCACGTCGGTTCCACTGTTCGGCGCCAGATAGCGGCATCACTCCGGGTCCTCCTCCACTCGAGGCCCCGTGTCGCCGTGTTTCTCCACCAGTCGGGCCGGAACGATGGAAGACGCGCCATAGCGCTCCCGGATGCGGTCGAGCGCACGCGTGAGGGCTCGCTCGCGGTCCCGCTCGACGGGCGCAGCGTCCGCGACGTGGCCGGGGGCGGGAGCGGCGAATGAGGGATCGTTGAACAGGCCAAGCTGCGCGGCCTCCGCGCCCCGACCTTCGAAGTGCGAGAGGCTGATGCCGAGCAGTCGCACCGGCGCACTGCCGGCACGGCGAAGTTTTCGCACGAGCGCGCGCGCTACCTGAAAAACCGACTGCTCGCCGGTAATGGGCAGCACCAGTGAGCGCTGGGCTGTGCGAGTGTGGAAGGTGTGGTCGCGGAGCTTCACCGTGACGGTGCGCGCTTCGAGGCTCTGCGCGCGCAGGTCGGCGGATACGCGTACGGCGAGCCGCAGCAGCTCACGCTCCAGCACATCATCGTCACCGATGTTTCGCGCGAAGGTATCCTCCCGACTCACCGACTTCTGCTGCTCGCGCGGTTCCACAATGCTCGGATCGATGCCGAACACGCGTGCGTGCAGCCACGCTCCCGCTCGTTCTCCGAGCGTGCGCGCGAGCCGTTCGCGGCCGACCTCCTGCGCTTCGGCGACCGTGACAAGGCCGGCACGTTCGAGTCGCTCCGCGAGTCGGGGGCCCACCATCGGCAGGTCAGCCAGACGAGAGTGCGACAGGTACGTGGCTTCTGCGCCAGGGGCGACGCAGTGCACGCCCGTGGCACCGCGCGATGGTTTCGCGTCCTCTACGGCCATTTTGGCGACGAGCCGTGAGGTGCCGCAACCGATGGAGACGGTGAGGCCGGTGGCGGCGGTCACCGCGCTTCGAATGCGATGCGCGGTGTCGGCGAGTGGCTCGTGTCCATACATCGCCTCGGTGCCCGAGAGATCCAGATACCACTCGTCGATGCTGGAGGGCTGCACGACGGGCGCGAACGTGTGCAGCACCGCCGCGATGGCACGGCTGCTGCGCGAGCAGGCGCCGCGCGGCACAGGGACGCACAGCGCATCGGGACAGAGCTGCAATGCGCGGGCAATGGGCATGGCCGAGCGAACGCCGTAGGCCCGGCACTCGTACGACGCCGAGCACACGACACCGCGGCTGCCCGGCCGGCCTCCGACGATGAGCAGCTTCGCCTTGCCCGCTCCGTCGGGATCTTCCTGTCGCGCGACGGCCACGAAGAACGCGTCGGCGTCGACCAACAGTATGCGGCGGGCAGGAGCAGTCATTCGCGGTGTCGGGGGTCGCGTGAAAGATACCACTGGAGCGCACGGTACCCGCAGGGAGAATGCGCGCGTGTGCCGGTGCACGCGGCAACCATTCGCCCGGCGCGAGCGTTTCAACCACATGTTGCACTCTCCGCGGCATCACACCTGTTACGTAACTCCGCCGTACACGCTGCAGTACGTTCGGCGCGACAACAGCACGCCGCGGGACACGCTGCGGGATAACATCTGCGCTCGCACGTAATCCCGTCTCGCGTGATCGCAGTGGACTGGAGCGGCGCAGGCACCCGTGCGGATCGCAAGATCTGGCTCGCCGAGGTGTGCGAGGGAGTCGTCATTCGCCTGGAGAACGGTCGTTCGCGCGAAGCGGTCACGCAGGAGCTCGCGTCGAGGGCCCGCGACGCTGTACAGCGCGGCGAGCGTCTCGTGATTGGCCTCGATTTCAGTTTCGGGTTTCCGTCATGGTATGTGCACGCCAATGGGTGGCGCAGCGCGCGCCAGACGTGGGGCGCCTTCACGACGTCACGAGTGGACTCGATGTTGCGCGAGCCCGAGTTCCCGTTCTGGGGACGCGGCAGGCAGCGCACGCGGCCGCCCGAACTGGGGTCCCCACTGATGCCGGCGCTTCGTGCAACGGAGCGAGAGGCGAGCGGGCCACGCGCATTCTCGGTGTTTCAGCTGGTGGGCGCGGGAGCGGTTGGCGCGGCGACACTTCGTGGCATGGAGACACTCGAAATACTCGCTGAGTCCGGCGCCTGCATCTGGCCGTTCACTGAAGATTCGGGAGGCGCTGGTGCGGTGGTGCTCGAAATCTGGCCGCGCGTGTTTTCGCCGCACGTGAACAAGTCGAACGCCGACGCACGTCTGCTGCACGCGAGCGGGCTGCGAGGGTGGACGCGCTCGGTGAACGCATTCAACGCACAGCTCGCGGAAAGCGACGACGCATTCGACGCCTTCGTGAGCGCATGCGCCCTCTGGGATTCGCGTTCGCGATTGTCGCAGCTGCCACCCGCGCGTGATGCACAGCAACGCGTCGAGGGGTGCATCTGGCGTCCGGACGCCAGTGAGGTCACATCGCGCGCGGTCCGCGACGAGAGCTCTCCTGCTCGAGACTGACCACGCCTCGGCCACGCGCTTCCACATTCCACACGGTCTCCGCGTAGTCGCCGCGCACGCCGACCACTTCGTCGAACAGGTGCACCACGATGCACACATGATTCGGTACAAGGCGCACCCGATCACCCACGCGAGGACGCCAGTCTGTTTGCGAAAGATCGAGCACGCCGTGTTCTTCGCTCATGCGCTGCACCGTGACTTCGGGGCGGTCCATCACCGCCGCGAAACCGTCACCGGCCGCCCGTAGCGGTTCGCGGCCGAGCGCCTTCGTACCCGCGTCCACCACGGCCTGACCGGGAACCGCGGTGCTCACCACGGTGGCCAGCACCGTCAACGCGCAGTCGTCCCAGTCGCATGCATTGATACCGGCGGTGGTGCGATCATTGTAGACGTAAGTACCAGGGCGCACTTCAGTCACGCCGGCCACTTCGTGAATGCGCCACGCCAGCGGCGTGCTGCCACCGCTCACGACCTTCGGCGGCAAGCCAACGTCGACCAGCCGCTCGACCAACGCTGCGACATCAGCGGACAGCTTCGCAATCGACGAACCCTGTTCGCCCACCGGCTCGCGAACATGCCCTGGATAGAACATGATGCCCGCAAACCGGAGCGGCGCGAGCGACTGCACTGAACGCGCCAGCGCCACCGCCTCGGATGCCGGATTCACCCCCACGCGGCGCATGCCCAGATCGACTTCCACGTAGACACCGAGGTCGCGTCGGGCGAGCTTGGCAGCCATGGCGAGGGCGGGCAGGCTATCGGCCGAGTCCACCGAGACGGTGAGTCGCGCGTCGGGGCTGAGTCGCATGAGCCGCTCGAGTCGCGCGGCGCCCACGGGCGGATAGGCCAGCAGCAGGTCATCGCAGACGGCACTCATGACCTCGAGCTCGCGCGTGGTCGCGCACGTCAGACCCACCGCACCGCGCTGCAACTGTTCGGTGGCGATGCGCGGCGACTTGTGCGTCTTCACGTGGGGACGAAGTCGCAGGTCGTGCAGGGTGGCGTATGCGGCCATCCTGTCCAGATTATGTGTAAGCCGATCGAGGTCCACGATCGGCACCGGCGTCTCGAGCGTCTCGAGGTGCGTCGCCACTAGGTCTCCCGGGCCTCAACCCGCCTGCATATGTCAGACAACGTCCGTCCGTGGACTCCCGTCCAGCCGCCCACCAAGCCGCCTGTGGGTGCCTACAGTCCCGGGGTGTGGGCTGGCGACTTCTTCTTCGTATCGGGACAGGTCCCGCGCGATCCCGACTCAGGCGAATTGGCGGGCGAGGACATCGAATCGCAAGTGCGCGCCACGATGAACAATCTCAAACGTGTGCTCGCTGCCGCTGAGCTCGGTCTGCATCACGTCGTCAGCGTGGTGGTGCACCTCGCAGACGAAAGTGACTGGCCGCAGTTCGACCGCGTGTACCGCGAGTTCATGGAACCACCGTTCCCGACGCGTACGGCCGTTGGCGCTCGACTGCGCGGCATTCGCGTCGAGATCACCGCCACTGCCTACGCGCCGAGATGAGTGAGAACGGCATGCTGGTGACCATGCACAAGATGACGGTCGCACGCACGGCGCGATATGCGACGGTGGGCGCGTCGGCAAGCGACACCGAACGACTGTGGGTCGCATTTCATGGCTACGCGCACCGCGCCGAGGACTTTGTCACGCCGTTCGCCGAATCGGTGCCAACCGATACGCGCGTGATCGCACCGGAGGGACTGTCCCGGTTCTATCTCGAGATGCCGCGCCCCGACGGCGCACACCTCGCGCGCACAGGCGCGTCGTGGCTGACGCGTGACGACCGCGAAGATGAGTTGCGTGATGCCATGGCCATGCTGCATGCGGTCGTCGCACGGGAGCACGCGGGCATCACTGCAGCACGTGGCGTGCCGCCGGCCGTCGGCGTGCTCGGCTTTTCGCAGGGTGTGGCGATGAGCATGCGCTGGGTGGCCGACGCGGCGAGCAATCCGGCGCTCGCGTCCCACACGCCCGTAGCGGCGCACGTGCTCTGGGCCGGCGGCATGGCGCACGACGTGAGCAATGAGCGCATGCGCACCGCGTGGGAGCACACGGCGGTGCATGTGGTGGCCGGCGAGCGCGACCGATTTGCGAGTGAAGACGCGCGCACGAACTTGCGCTCTCGAATGACAGACATCGGAGTGTCTGCCGAGGAGCATACCTTCGATGGCGGACACCGGCTCGACACACTGTTGCTTTCCCAACTGCTTCGGCGGCTGGCTCCGGCTACCGGTCACCCTTGAGCCGACGCAGCGCACGGCGATCCTGCTTGTTCGGCTTTCCCTCGCCGTGAACGAAGAAGCTCGGCATGCTGTCGAGTTGCACCTTGAGGGCAGCTCGTCTGGCCGCGCTCTCGGCGGTCTCCTCGTAAAGCGTCTGCGCGACAACCGCGGGACCCCGTCGCTCCGACACGGCGCGCACCACGACATGCCATTCGTACTGGCCAAGCCGGAGTGAGACTTGATCGCCGGGTACCAGCTGTCGTGATCGTTTTGCGCGATCGCCGTTCACGTCCACCTTGCCACCATCGATCGCCTCGGCCGCGACTGCGCGCGTCTTGTAGAATCGCGCAGCCCACAGCCATTTGTCGAGACGCACCGACGACGGACCTGATGCGACGTTCCCGGAAGACGGTGCACCGATCATGAACTACGCGTCGTCCTCGTCGTCACTCTCGTCGTCACTCTCGTCGTCACTCTCGTCGTCGTCACCCCCCCGCGCACGCTGCACGACCTGCTCGATGCGCGTCGCAGCGCCACCATAGACGCTGCGCACGAAATCATTGGGCGCGCGTTCGGACAGTGCGTGCAACTCGGGGCCAAGCGCGTCGAGTCCGTCGAGCAGGTCGTCGCCAGACTTGGACTCGAGGTCCTTGAGCAGTGCGATGACCTGCTCACACGCCTCGGCCATCTCGCGTGATGCGGTGGCGTCGGGACCGTGCTCGGGGGCAGGCTTGCCGGCGAGCAGATCGGTGCGCGCGCGCAGCGTGACCGCGTCGGTCGCGAAGCGGTCGAGCAGGTAGGTGAGCGGATCGTCTGACATGGAGAATTGATGGCACTGCGTCGGGCATCGCGCCAGTGCGCGATCGTCCCTCGCATGCGTCAGGCGTCGTGGACCACCCGCCCGGTAGACTCGAGGCGTGCACGCTGCCAACCCTCGAACCACGCGTCGTTCACGACGAGCGGCGCGATGCCGAGCGCTGCACAGCGCGCGAACAGGTCGTCCCACCAGCCCTGTTCATGAGCTTCGATGGCATCGAGCATGAGGCCCAAAGATTCCTGTCGCTCGATCAATGCGTCGCGCAGCAGTGGTGACAGAGCGAGCTCGTCAGCGAGCACGACCGGCGGCAGGCCGGTGGCAACATCCGAGACCGACAGCAACGCCGCGACCACGCGAGCGCGCGGGTGCCCCACGCGGTCGAGTGCCCCACCGAGTCGTTCGAGCGACGCGCAGCGGCGAATCGCGATCATTGCCAGTTCAGGATCACCCGCGCAGTCGCCCAGCAGAAAAGCGGTGGCGATCACGAGCCGGTCGAGCATCGCTTCGCGTCCGAGCAGCGCGAAGGCGTGGGTGAGCGTACGTGGTCGCGTCGTTCCCACCGCGGCTGAGGTGGCCGCACGAAGCACGCTCTGCGCGACCACCGGATCGTTGGCGATGAACTCGTCGAAACTCGCGTCGGGCGGGCGACCGTCGGAGAGCGACGCCAGCAGCCGAAGGGCGTTCATCACGAGAGGTCGGGCGTCGCTGGCCGTGGTGCGGCCGCGCGGCAAGGCGCGACCGGTGAACGCAAACACTCCGCTCGCGCGCAATCGCTCGCGCGTTGCGCGATCATCCACCTGTCGCGCGATCGGTCGCGCACCCGAGTCGAGCAGGCGCTGCACGGTGTTTGTGAGCGCGAGTCCGGATACGGTTCCGGTGTCGAAGGCGGCAAACGACGTGCGCAGTGCGTCGGGCAGCGGTGCAGGCAGGCTGTCGCCAAGAAAGCCGAAGCGGAAACCGGCCGTGGCGTAGCGTTCGAGCGCGCGGGTGGTGTCCGCGTCGTCAAGCGCATCTGCGGAAAGCACGAACGCCACGTCCGCCGACGCAAAGCCCGTGATCGCGCCGCCGCGCACCACGGTGGGCGTGACCGGAATGTGCAGCGTACGGCCGCGCACCAGACGCAACACCTCGCGTCGCTGGATGAGCGTGAGGGTGGCGCGCGCCTCGTCGTCGATGTCGTCTGCGGACTGCTGTGCCGACGGATGCACGCGCAGTTCATACGCGATGGTTCGCGCACGCCCATCGCGCACGGGCAGCAGCGTCACCAGCAGCGCGCCGGCGTTCACCGCGACGTGCCTGGGAGCTGCCGGTCGCGCGCGAGGTTCGCGTTGACGTAGGCCGCTTCGCCGGTCGCGTCGCGCACCACGTACGGCGCGAGCCAATCCGGCAGCGTCACGAGCGTGTCCGCAGACGGCAACTCCACCTCGGCGAGCACAAGTTCGCGATCGAGGAAAACATCGACTTCCCAGATGAATGCACCGTCGGGAACGGTGTACCGGACCTTCTCCACCCGAGCCGCGGCGGTGAGCGGCCACAGGGTCTCGAACAGCCTCGGATCGGTGGGCTCTTCGAGTTCCACGCGTGCGACGCCAACGCCGAGCTTGACCGTGCGCGTCCACTCCACCAGACCGTCGGCATACACGCTGCGACGCAGCCGCTCGCGCAGCCGCTCGCCCGGCAACCAGCCTTGCGCAATGCGCACACCTTCGGCGGCGAGCGCGCGTGGCGGTGCGCTGCGCAAGAGAAACTTGCGTTCGATTTCCGTGTCCTGGTTCGCCAACGCGGTCAACGCGCGTGCCACCAGCGGTACCTGCTGCATCGCCGGCGAGCCATCATTCACGATCCATTCCTGTTCGAAACGCTCGCGCGCGGCGACACTGAGCGCCGAGAAATGCTGCGCGAGCGGTGTGAGCACATCGGCGAATCCCGGATCCTTCGTGGCTGCGCGTTCCGCGTCCACCGCGAGCAGGTGCGCGTCGCGCATGTCGCCCAGCGTGCTCTGCGCCTTCGACAGCGCATCGAACAGTGGTTTCGCGTCGGGCACCTCGTCGAGCCAGGGCACGAGCAACGCGCGCACACGCTTGAACGCAATGCGTGCTTCATGCAACGCATCCTGCGTCCGTGTATCGGCCGCGTGGCGCAGCGACTTCTCCAATCGCGTCACCGCGCGGTGCAGTTGCTCGACGATGACCGTTGCGAGTGGTTCAATGCGCGGCGTTTCGCCGACCGTGCGCGGTATGGTGTAGTGCGTGAGCCGGTGACGCCACTCTTCCAGGTGTGTGGCGAAGTGCCGCGCGAGCGCCGGTTGAACGCGGCGCAAGCGAGTGAGCCGCCGCTTCTCCGCGGCTGCGGTGAGCAGTTCGGCACCGGCGCGAGCCTCCGGCTGCAGCGCATCATGCTCCCGGGCGAGCCACTGCAGGCGCACGTCGAGGTCCCGGACGCGGCCGAGGGTACGGTTGAGCGAGCGCAGTTCCTTCTCGCCCCTCGATCCCAGTCCGCGGCCAAGCGGCTCCCGTAACAGCCGAAGCGTTGCGCGCAGCCGAGTAATCGACACGCGCGCCTGGTGCAGCGCCGCGACGTCATCGGGTTGCGCGTGCAGTTGGGCGGTGGCCGCCGCGAGTTTGTCGATCCACTCCAGCGCCACCACACGACTGGCATCGCGAGCCTCGCCCGCGAGGCGTGACCGGGCGGCGGCGGCTGGTGCGATCGGCGGTGCGACCGGCGGTGCGATCGGCGGCGCGATCTGAGTCGCGTGGTTGTCGGGGTCAGTCACCATCGGCGGGGGTCACGGTTACATCGGCAGAGCCATCGGACTGGTAGTGGACGATCACCTGCCACGGTTGGCAGCACACCTGACAATCCTCGATGTATTCCTGGTCGCCGCCAGATCCCGGATCCAGCGCGATCTCATTGGCCGCGCCGCAGTATGGGCAAGCGACCGTGCTGGTGCCCTCGACCACGCCGTCGCCGAGTGGAAACTCGTCGTCGAGCCAGGCCTCGTCGTCCGGCCGGTTGGAATCGTGGTCGGCGTCGGGTGAGCCGTCGGAGTTGGCGGGCAGAATCATCGCGGAAGGTGTGGAGGAGGACGCAAGCGCTTCATCGGGAAACTACAGGCCATATGTCACGATCAGCAGTGCCGGTGTCCTGGAAAGGCGACGGCCGGCCGTCCAGCAGATGGGACGCCCCCGGTGACCGCTATCACCAAAATGTGCTGTGCCGCAACGAGTTACGAGTCTCGCGCCGGCTGGCGTGCAGTGTGCACTTCATGAAGAGCACATCTCGCAACACGTCGTCTGCCTCACCGTCCGATTTCCGGAGTGTCCCATGATTTTCCCGTCCGATCGCCCCGCCTCGCACAGTTGGCGGATGGCGCGTGCGGTGTCGCTTGCCGCATTCGCGGTCGTCACGCTCGTCGCCTGCGGAAGTACCCGCGTTTCGCGCATCGATCCCGCCTCGGTGACCGATCTTTCCGGGAAGTGGAACGACGCTGACTCGCGCCTGGTGGCCAACGCCCTCATCACACAGTCGATCGACGCGTCATGGGCGCGCCAGTACAGCAGCGCGAACGCAGGCCGTACCCCAACGGTCATCATCGGTCCGTTCGTCAACCGCACGCTCGAACACATTCCCGTGCAGACGTTCACGCGCGATCTCGAGCGCGCCTACGTGACCACGGGTGCTGTTCGCGTGGTCGCCAGCGCCGACGAGCGCGGATCGGTTCGCGCCGAGCGAGACGACCAGCAGGTGAATGCGATCGCCGAATCCCGCGCTCGACTCGCGATGGAGCAGGGCGCGCAGTTCATGCTGCAGGGCGACGTCCAGGCCATCGAAGACGCGCAGGGACGCGAACGCGTGGTCACGTACCAGATCGACGCGACGCTCGTGGATCTCGAAACGAACGCGAAGGTGTGGGTAGGCCAGCACAAGATCAAGAAGTACGTCGATCGCCGCCGCATCGGCTGGTAGGAGAACCCCATGCCCCTCATTCCAATGATTCATTCACATCGCTGGTTGATCGCCGTGACACTCATCGCCGTGTCGGTGCTCTCGGCGTGCAACGGTCCCCGCGTGGTGCAGGAGACGCCGGTGCTCGTCACGGGCGATCGTGTGGCAATGGCCGACGATGTCATTGCCGACGCGCGAGAACGCGAAGACATCGCGCGCGCTGAACGCCAGGCGCAGCACGATTTGGTGACCACCGAAGCGGTGTCGTCGTGCACGCCGGCGATCTGCAGCGCCATTGGTCGCGGCGAGGTCGCGCTGGGCATGACGCCTGCGCAGGTGATGGCGGCCACGCGCTCCGCGCCCGAGGCCTGGAATGTGCGCCGCGCCGCAAGCGGTGAGGTGATGACGCCGGCCTCGCTCGACGCAATGCCCAGTGACGCGCAGGGGCAGGTGGCGCTTGTGCAGTTTGACGGTGACCGCGTCTCGAGTGTGTCGCGCCGCGATCGCACCGGACTGCGCGTGGAAAGCTCGCCCGCGGATACCACTCGCGAAGCGCGCGCCAACGCGCTCGCCGAGGCAGTGATCCGCGAAGGTGACGACTTCGTAGCGGCTGGGGATCGTGTGCGTGCGCTCGAGCGCTACGATCGCGCGCTCGTGATCGCGCCGGATAATGCGATGCTCAACTACAAGGTCGCGCAGTTGCTCGACCAGCAGCTTCGTCCCGTGGAAGCCCTCATGCGCTATCAGAAGTTCCTGTTGTCGCTCGAGCTGCAGCGCATTGACGCCGTGGGCACGCAGAACGCCAAGCTTGCCGAGGCGATCGCACTCGCGCAGCAGCGTATCGTGGTGCTCGATCGACGCGCGCGGTAGGGTGACGCCAGCGCACGCATTCGTTCGTCATCGCCCTGCGTTCATGAACCTCTTCCCTCGTCGCTGATGTCTCGCTCCCGGTTGCTCCGCCTCATGCCGATCGTGCTGCTTGTACTCACCAGCGCAATGGTGAGCGGCTGCGCGTCGGTATTCCGAGGCAACATGGGCACGATCTCACTGGCGCCCAGCGGCCTGCCCTGGGGCGAGGAACTTGTGCGTCGCTCGCTTGCCATGGGCACGTATGATCAGGCGATGGCGCAAGTAGCAGAGGGCAAGGACGGTGCGCCCGACGACGAGTTGTTGCGCGCGCTGTTCCGCGGTCAAGTCGCGTATTACGCCGGGCGCTGGAATGAAAGCGCCGACGCATTTGCCGAGGCGGACCGTCTCACCGATGCGCGGTATACCAAGAGCGTGTCGCGCGGCGTGCTGTCCGTGCTCACGAATGATCGCGCGCTCAAGTACGTGCCGCCGCGCACCGAGCAGTTGTTCTCGCGGTACTACGCGATGCTCGGACGCGTGCAGTCGGGCGATGTGGACGGCGCTGCCGTCGAGGCTCGTCGTCTCTCGGCGTTGCTGGAGTCGTCAGCCAACGATGTGCAGCCCTCGGAGCGTGAGACGCACGCGGCACTGCGCGATGTGGCCGGTGCCGTGTTCGAAGCGGCGTCGGAGTGGAATGACGCGAGCGTCGCGTACCGGAACGCCGCGCTCCTGCGCGGCGCTTCTCGCGCCGAGGTGGACTCACTGGTCATCTCGCGTCCGTCCGGAGACAGCGCGACATTGCTTCTCGTGGTGGAAAGCGGTTTTATCGCGCACTATGTGGAGCGCACACTCGCGCTCCCGCTCGACGCCGATCCCTCGCACGACGTGAATGCTGCGGATCGCACGCCACCGCTCGCGTACCCGGTGGTGAATCTGCCATCCGCACAGTTTCCGGGTGCGAAGGGCCGCACGTCGCGCGCGCCCGCATCACCGTCGCGGGAAGCGCCCCCCGACAGGAGGCCGAAGGCCGAGCCGGAAGATCGAGAGCGAACCGCTGCACGCTTCATGGCGGCGCTCAACGCGTTGCCGGACGGCGGAGTCTTCACCGAGGAATCTGCCGCAGAATCGCGGCAAGATGGTGTCGCACTCGCATTCGACGACGTGAGCCCAGCGGATGCATCGCGGTCGGGACCTGCGGGCGCCGCAGCACATGTTCCCGAGAGTGTCGCCGACGACTGGACCCCGCGTCGCCGGCGCGGCACGCGATACCTGGGCGCACGAGATATGCACACAAGCTGGCTCGAAATCAGCTGGCCGAGCCTGTTGCGTTCGCGACTTCCCTCGGCGCCACTGACGCTGGCCGTCAACGACGTGCGAGTGCCCCTGACCTCGGAAGCGTCGCGCGCCGACATCAGCGATGCGCTCGGCGCCGACGCGCGACGGCTTCGCACGGCCCGACTCGCTCGCCTTGCCATGCGCACGGTGACGAGGGCCGTGGCAGTGGACGCAGTTCGGGAGAAGCACGGCGAGGCGGCGGGCATGCTCGCCAGCATCTTCGCATCCGTACTCGAACGCGCCGATACGCGGGCTTGGCACCTGCTGCCGGGCAGGCTCACCGTCTTGCGCGTGGCGGTGCCCGCCGGCGAGCTGACGCCCTCGCTGATGGTGGGCGCGGGAGCGAACGCCACCCCGCTC
>JBBQNT010000080.1:0-13881 GCA_038330215.1 Gemmatimonadales bacterium | reverse complement strand
AGTCCGTCTCCGTCGGCGATCGGTGCGCGCACGTCGACGGTGAGCTCCAGTCCATCGCGCGAAATAACGACGCCAAGCGTGACGCCACGGTTATCCGGCTGCGTGCGTGTGATGTAGTCGCGACCGGCGCGACCACCATACATGCCGCCGGTATTGCCGCGCGAAAAGATCTGTACGAGCGGTTCCACTTCCGTGCCCGGCGGCGGCGCGAACTCTCCGTCGCGGATGCGATCGAGCCACGTGCGATAGCTGCGTGTCACGGTCGCGACATACTCGGGCTTCTTCTTGCGTCCTTCTACCTTCAGACATCCGACACCGGCTTCGGCGATGCTCGCGAGATGATCGTGCGCTGCCAGATCACGCGCGGAAATCAAGTAGCCGCGATCGAGCTCGTCACCCGAGGTCGAGTCCGTGAGCACGTAGTCTTTTCGACACGACTGCGCGCAGGAACCGCGATTCGCTGAGCGTTCCGAAATCATGCCGGACATGAAGCACTGGCCGGAATACGAGATGCAGAGCGCGCCATGCACGAACGTCTCGAGTCCGATGGCAGGGACGGCATCCCGGATCGCACGGATGTCGGCCAGCGAATTCTCGCGTGCCAGTACGATACGCTCGACACCGAGGTCGTGCATCACGCGCGCCGCGGCGGGATCGTGCACGGTCATCTGCGTGGACCCATGCACTTCGAGCGACGGAAAAGTACGCTGGATCAGCCGCACCGCACCGAGGTCCTGCACGATCGCCGCGTCGATTCCCGCATCCACGCACTCGCCGAGATAATGCAGCGCTTCGTGCAGTTCATGCGTCTTGAGCAGCACGTTGAAGGTGAGATAAATGCGTGCCCCGCGCTGATGCGCGATCGCGCAGGCCTTGGACAACTCGTCGATGCTGAGTTGCGCGCCGTCGTCGCGTGCGTTGAATCGCGACGCGCCGAGGTACACGGCGTTGGCGCCGTTGGCCACGGCGGCGCGTACGGCGTCGAGTGAGCCCGCTGGAGCGAGCAGTTCAGGAATGCGGGGCATCTTTGGAATCTAATCCCCTCACTCTGCGATGCCCCTCGGCGACGCAGTCGGCCACCGTGGTCGGCCAGCGGCGACGCAGTCGGTCACCGTGGTCGGCCAGCGGTCCTCATGAGGGTAGTACCCGCCGCCCCGTCCGCGGCCCCGGCAACCGGCGCGCGCTCTCCCGCGTTTGTTTCAGAGAGCACTCGCGCCAGTATTCCTTGTCCCTGTTGGAATGTCATACACCACCATCGATCACACCATCGGCAACACGCCATTGGTCCGTCTGCAGCGCATTCCTGGCGCAGAGGTGCACGCGCGCGGTACGGTGATTCTGGGCAAACTGGAGGGCAACAATCCAGGCGGCTCGGTGAAGGATCGCCCGGTTCTCTCGATGATCCGCGGCGCCGAGGCCCGCGGCGAGATCAAGCCGGGCGACCGGCTCATCGAAGCGACGAGCGGCAATACCGGCATCGCGCTGGCCATGATCGCAGCCATGACCGGCTACCGGATGACGCTAATCATGCCCGACAACCTGAGCGCGGAACGTCGCGCTTCCATGACCGCATACGGTGCCGAGCTGATCCTGACACCCTCGTCGAAGGGTGGCATGGAGTACGCGCGTGACCTCGCGGCGTCCATGCACGCACGAGGCGACGGACATGTGCTCGATCAGTTCGCCAATCCGGACAATCCGCGCGCGCACTACGAGTCCACGGGGCCAGAAATCTGGCGCGATACCGAAGGCCGGATCACGCATTTCGTCAGTGCGATGGGCACGACGGGCACCATCATGGGCGCCGGACAGTTCCTTCGCGAGCAGAACCGCGAGATTGCGATCGTTGGGGCGCAGCCGGCTGAGGGCTCACAGATCGCCGGTATCCGAAAGTGGTCACCAGCGTATCAGCCGAGTATCTACGACGCGTCGCGCGTGGATCGCATTGAAGTGGTGTCTCAAACCGAAGCGGAAGACATGGCACGTCGCATGGCGGCCGAGGAAGGAGTGCTGTGTGGTCCGAGTGCTGCGGGCGCCTTCGTGATCGCGCTGCGGGTCGCGGCCGAGGTGTCGAATGCCACCATCGTGTTCATCGTGTGCGATCGGGGCGACCGCTACTTGAGCACCGGCCTGTTTCCCTCTTGAATTGGTACTACTTGCCGATCAACCCGGACCGCGTGAGGACTGGGCTCGATACGATGGCCACGCGAGCGCGCGAACACCTTCGTGAACTCCGCGCCCACGAGCAGAATGATCGACGAGAAGTACACCCACAGCATGATCAGGACGAGCGCGCCGGCGGGCCCGTAGGTTGACGCAGTGGCCTCACGGGAGAGGTACCAGCTCAGCGCGAACTTGCCGAGCGTGAAGAGCGCGGCGGTCACGATCGCGCCCAGCCACACATCACGCCAGGCGACCTCGGCATCGGGAAGCACCTGAAAAATGGCAGCGAACAGCAGCGTGATCACGGCAAACGAGATCACGCTGCCGAGAATGCTCCAGAATAGTGGATACAGCGGGATCATCTCGGAGATGATCGAGTTCATCGCCTGCAGCGAGGTCGTGAGGATCAGCGAGACGAGCAGCATGAACCCCACACCGAGCACCATCGAGAACGACACCGCGCGGTCGCGCAGCATGCCCCGGATGCCGAGGCCGGGCTTCGCCGAGAGTCCCCACACCGTGTTCAGCGCATCCTGCAACTGGTAGAAAACACCACCGGCACCGACGAGCATCATCACGATACCAACGATGGACGCGACGACGTTGTCGGCATTCGATTGTGATTGCACCAGCATCTCCTGCACGGCTTCTGCCGCCGTCTTGCCGATGCTCGACTCGAGCTCGGCGGCGACAAGGCCGCTGGCCGCTTGCTCGCTGAACACGGCGCCGGCGACGGCAATCGCGATCAGGAGCAGCGGCGCGAGTGAGAAGACGGCATAGTACGACAACGCAGCGCTCAAACGCATCACGTTATCATCGAGGCTTTCCTGCACTGCTTCGCGCATCAACTGCCAGGCCTTTTGCATCAGCTTCCCCAAGGTGCGCTCATCAGTAGCTCAGTGGCAGGTCAACGTCGTTATGCAGTACAAGCGACAGACACCGGAGGTCACCGAGAGTTCGCCGCGCCGGCGCTGCACACATCCGAACGACGTAGCCGGATATCATCCCTTCGCGATATCGCGTCATCGCGATGCAGGTCGTAGTCTGGGAATCCGAGATCACACGCGCCTGTCGTCGGGCGGCGATGTTCTCACTCCTCCTGCTATGGATGCCTGTATGTCGAAGCCCCCACGAACGTCCGGATCGCGAGCCAAGTCTGAAGCGAAGTCTGCAGCGAAACCCTCGTCGAAGTCGAAGGCAGGAGCGAAGAGCCCTCCACCCATTTCGAACGATTCACAGTCGGCACACGCTCGCGATGTGGATGCGCTGGCTGCAGCGCGGCCCTTCAATCGAAATGCGGAGCACGAGTCCGGACATGCCAATGCTCTCGCCCCTCGCAAAGGGGAAACGGCTGAGCCCGCCAATCCGTCGACGACGGCAAGCACCCTCTCCGAGCATAACACGTCTGCCAAGACGGCCGCGCCTGCGGGGATCGGTGAATCCGCGATGGGCGGCTCGCTGCAACGCGTGCGGGTGGACTCCGGCGGACAGGTGTTGACGACGAACCAAGGTGTCGCCATCTCCGACAATCAGAACTCGCTGCGCGCCGGACTTCGCGGGCCGACACTGCTCGAGGATTTCATCCTCCGCGAAAAGATCACGCACTTCGATCATGAGCGCATTCCGGAGCGCATCGTACACGCGCGTGGTTCCGGCGCGCACGGATACTTTGAAGCGTACGAGCCGCTGACCGAGTTCACGCGCGCTGCGCCGTTCGCGGAGAACGGAAAACGAACGCCGGTGTTCGTGCGCTTCTCCACGGTTGCTGGCGAGCGTGGTTCGATGGACACGGCCCGCGATGTGCGAGGTTTTGCCGTGAAGTTCTACACGGAGGCCGGCAACTGGGACCTCGTCGGCAACAACATCCCCGTGTTCTTCATTCAGGACGCGATCAAGTTTCCTGACCTAGTGCACGCGGTGAAACCGGAGCCGCATCACGGTATGCCGCAGGCAGCGTCGGCTCACGATACCTTCTGGGATTTCGTGTCGCTGATGCCGGAATCCACGCACATGCTCACGTGGGTGATGTCGGACCGCGCGATTCCTCGCAGCTATCGCATGATGCAAGGTTTCGGCGTACACGCCTTCCGCTTCGTGAACGCCGAGGGCGACTCGCACTTCGTCAAGTTCCATTGGACCCCTCGCCTTGGCACGCATTCCCTTGTGTGGGACGAAGCCATGAAGCTGGGCGGTGCCGATTCGGACTTCCACCGGCGCGACCTGTGGGACGCGATCGAAGCGGGCGAGTATCCCGAGTGGGAACTTGGTGTGCAACTGATGACGGAGTCGGAAGCCGAGTCGTTCAGCTTCGACATTCTCGATGCCACGAAAATCGTGCCCGAAGAGCTCGTACCTGTTCGACCGGTCGGACGCATGGTGCTCAACCGAAATCCCGACAACTTCTTCGCCGAAACCGAGCAGGTTGCATTCTGCACAGCGCACGTGATTCCCGGCATCGACTTCAGCAATGATCCCCTGCTCGCCGGCCGCATTCATTCGTACGTTGACACGCAGATCTCGCGGCTTGGTGGCCCGAACTTCCATGAGCTGCCAATCAACGCCCCACTCGCGGCGGTACACAACAATCAGCGCGACGGCATGCACCGACAGGCGGTGCACCGCGGACGTGTTTCGTACGAACCCAACTCGCTCGGCGGCGGTTGCCCCTATCAAGCGGGTATGCAGGGCTTCATGACCTTCCCGGAGCCAGTTCATGATGACAAGGTGCGCGGAAAGGCGGAGAAGTTCGCTGAACACTACAATCAGGCGCAGTTGTTCTTCGACAGCCAGACGCCCGTGGAGCAACAACACATCATCAACGCCTTCCGATTCGAGTTGTCGAAGGTGACCGTGCCCGCGATCCGCGAACGCATGGTGGCCTCGCTCGTGAATGTGTCCACAGACCTCGCATCAGGGGTGGCAAAGGGCCTGGGGATGCAGTTGCCGGACGCACTGCCGCGGGCCGTGCATGAACCGGTCTTGCCGGAAGTCACCCACTCCGAGGCACTGTCGCTGATGGCGTATCCCGGTGACGGCGGCATTCGCAGCCGTACCGTGGCGATCCTGGCGGGCGAGGGCGCCGACGTGGTGAGCGTTGCGCGCGGGCGCGATGTACTGCTCGCACACGGCGCGGTGCCGCGCGTGATTTCCGTGCGGCTCGGCATGCTGACGGGCGACTCAGGTGATCAGATCGGGGTGCAAGGCACGCTCGAAAACTCGCCCTCTGTCTTGTTCGATGCAGTGATTGTTGCGGATGGCGCGGCGTCGGTGGATGCCTTGCTCAAGGATGGTCGCTCAATCGAGTTTCTCCGCGACTCCTACCGTCACTGCAAGACGATCCTGGCGATGGGCGAGGGGAAACGTCTTCTCGACGAGGCGGGAGTTTCGTCATCTCTGCCTGGCGACGAGGCCCATCCCGGCGTGGTCATCTCTGCCGCGGACAGTCTGGCCGACGACTTCGACAACTTCGTGGCTGCGATGAGCCGGCACCGGCACTGGGAGCGGGAAACGACCCCGCCGGAGGTATGATCGCTCCCGTACAACGGTGAGAGTCGTTGATCTCGTTCCAGTGCGGGCGCATCATCGCGTTACAACAGGCCGATTCCGAAATCGGTGGGCCTGTTGTGTTGCGTGCCACGCAGTAGAATCAACCAGCACTCACGAGGCGAAGAGGGTGGGCACTCCACGGCGTCGGAGCGATAGCCAATGGCCGAAACGGAATGGTGGCAACGCGGACCAGTCGATGGCGTACCGGACCTGTTACAACCGGTCGCACACATCCTGCTGCAGGTTCGCGAAAGTGTCGTTGAGCTGACCTCGGGATTGTCGATTGCGCAATGGAACGCACAGCCCGCCGGCGCGGCCTCCGCAGCGTTTCATGTGCGACACATCGCGGGCGTGATGGACCGCCTGTTCACATACGCGCGCGGCGAGTCGCTGTCCGATGCGCAGTTCGACGCGCTACGACGCGAGCGGCAACCCGTCGCCGCCGATGTCGCCGCCGAGATGCTGCGCGCGCTTGAGGATCAAACCACGCGCGCCGTCGACGAACTGCGTCGTATCGATCCAGCGACACTCGGCGAGTTTCGCGCCGTCGGGCGTGCGCGACTTCCGTCCACGGTTATTGGGTGCCTCGTGCATGGCGCAGAACACAGCATGCGCCATGTAGGGCAGCTCTCGGTGACCGTGCGTCTGGTGCGCGCGATGCAGCTGGACTCTACTCACAGTGATGGCGGGGCGTTGTAGTGGCAACTGACGAATCCGTTCGCGGTGATTGCCATGGGGTGGATCTTCGCCCGCCACTGGCGCGAGGCCGGTAGTATCCGAATCTTTCTGACGTGGCCTGCTGTTGACCCCGAAGTCGAGGGCTATCGTATGTCTCCCGCCTCTCTCTCCTGCCCGCCGCCATGACCAACCGTCGCGACTTCCTCACCCACCTCGGCCTGGCCGGTGGTGCCGCCGCCATCGGACTCAGCGCGCCGTCTGCCCTCGCCGCATCGACGCCCGATCTGCGCAGGCTCACGCGTCTGCCCTCACACACGTCGAACGCGCCGCGACACATCAAGCTGCTCATCCTGGGTGGCACGGGCTTCATTGGTCCGCATCAGGTTCGCTATGCGCTGGAGCGCGGGCATGACGTCACGATCTTTAATCGTGGGCGTTCCGCGCCTGGGGTGTTTGAAGGCGTGGAGGAGTTGACCGGGGATCGTTCAACCGGCGATCTGGCATCGCTCGCCGGACGCAAATGGGATGCGATCATCGACAATTCCGCCTCGCGCGCCGATGCGCCGATGTGGGTGAAGGACAGCGCGAACAAGCTGCGTGACTCGGCCGACCAGTACCTGTTCATTTCCACGCGTTCGGTGTTCTCCGACCTGAGCACGGTGCCGGGCACGGTGAACGCGCCACTGCTCAACAAGTCGAACACGCCGAACTGGACCGAAGGGCGGCCCTACCCCTACGGTCTCGCCAAGGCGCTGGCCGAGGCCGAGGCGAAGGCGGCATTCGGTGATCGCACCACGATCGTGCGCCCGGGACTGATTGTCGGTCCTGGCGACGAGACCGATCGCTTCACCTACTGGCCGGTTCGCATCGAGCGGGGCGGAGAGATTCTGGCCCCCGGCGATCCGGAAAACGATCGCGTGCAGATTATCGACGTGCGAGATCTGTGCGAGTGGGCCGTTCGCCTTTGTGAAACGAAGACATACGGCACGTTCATGGGTATTGGACCGGAAAACGGCCGGTCCATGGCTGAGTTGCTCTATGGGATCGCGGGTGTGACGACCGCCCCGCTCACGTGGACATGGGTCCCGCGCGAGTTTCTTGCACAGTATCAAATGCGTGCGTATTCGGAGATGCCGGTCTGGCGCCCGCCGACGCCAGGTTTCGAAGGTTTTGCTCGATTCGATCTGAGCCGCGAAGTGGCGGCCGGACTCACCTTCCGGTCACTCGCCGATACGACGGCCGCAACACTGGCGTTTCATCATTCCCGCGACGCCGAGCGCAAGGCGACGCTTCGAGCCGGAGCGTCCGCCGAAAAAGAGGCAGCGGTGCTGCAGGCGTGGAAGACCCGTTCAACACGCTAACGACGCGACGCCTGCGCAGTGGTTCGATCGCATTGCAGCCGACGGAATTTGCTCATTCCGTCGGACAGACGCGTATGAGCGCGACGCCAGAGCCAACCAGCAGCAAAAGATAGGCACGCTGTGCACCGCAACCGGTTCTTTTGCTGGCGGACTCAGGTGTTCGGTTGCTGGTCCGGAAGCGTGAAACGAAATGTGGAGCCCGCGCCGAGTATCGTTTCGACAGTGACGACACCGCCGTGTGCCTCGACGAACGCCTTGACGATCGCAAGGCCAAGTCCCATTCCACCCGCCTTCTCACTGTCGGTACTGTGCTTCAGAAACACCTGCTTCAGGCGGTCTGCGGGAATACCTGCCCCGTCGTCGCGAACAAAGCACGTGACGACACCACCCACTTCTGAGCGCGTTGCGCCGATCGCGATCTCTCCGCGAGGCGTGTAGGTGATGGCGTTCGCGATGAGGTTCTGAAGGATGCGGCGCAGCAGTGTGGCGTCCGCGTTCACCTGCAGATCCTCGGGCACTTCGTTGATCAGGCTTGTGGAACCGGATCCTGCCACGTGGTGCAAGTCATGCAGCAGCGATTCAACAAGCGGCCAGAGATAGAAGTCGCGTCGCTCGAGCTTCGCACCAACTTCTGTTTCGAGGCTGGAGTTCTCGCTCACAACCCGACTGACAAGTGCCTGAATCGTTGACACGCTGCGGTCGAGCGTGCGGAACATCTTCTCCGCGCTGGGCAGTTCTTTCACGTGCTCCGCCAGCAGCATCTCCAGTACGCGCGCTGAAAGCGAGACGGCATTGAGCGGTGTGCGCAAGTCGTGCGCCACAAACGCGAGGTATTCCTGACGACGTTGCAGGACTTCCAGTGCCTGCTGCGCGGCGTACGCCCGCACCGCCGAGCCAATGGCACCGTCGAGCACGCGGTTCAGCACATGAAACGGCGCACCTCGCATGCTCAGTCCGTGGCGTTCAGCCAGGTCGTGAATGCAACCGCGCAGCATGTTGTACTCCGCGACCATTTCCTCGATGTCGAACGTATCCTTGAAGCGCTGCACGCCGTGCTCCGGCGGACTTTCCGCGAGCAGCGCGTCAGAGATCGTCTCCTTTGCACCGTAGCGGAGAGACTCCACCAACTCGATCAGCAGGTCGGGGATGTGATCATTGAGCGTCGGCGTGTCGAGCTCGGCGGCAGACGGCAACTCGCGCACCTGCTCGCGCCAGCGGCGCAGCACGTCGTCCTGCTCGTTCTCGATCAGGTCAGCAAGCGCGCGCAACACGTCAGTGGCCATCAGCTCTCCGCGACGCGAACAAGTGTTTGGGCCGGATTGCGCAGCGTGCGCAATGCAGGCTCTACAGTATAGCGAAGACGAACCACCACGCGGACCTCGACTGTGATTCGCGCCCTCCTTGCCAGCGCTTTCCTCTGCCGGCTCAGTCCAGTTCCTCGTTGGGCTTGCGCCGCCCGACGAATCGCAGCGCGACCGCCACCGTCAGTAGCGCGATTCCCACCCACCGCTGCCACTCCACACCGGTGCGCATACCGGCGACGAAGAAGACCAGCGCCATGATCGTGATCGCGAGCTTGACGCGCGTCATCGTGGTCACGACGGGCTATCCCGTGGGCGCGGCCGGAAGCTCGGCGGCAGCGGCAACCGCCTCTGGTACGTCAAGCACGATGCGCAGCACCGAAGTCGAGTACACCTTGCCCTGCGCATCTGTCTTGAGCGAGAGGGTGCCACCGCCGTCGAGCGCGCCATGCAGCAGGAAGTTGACGGCGCCAAGATTCGGCAGCTCGAAGCGCTCCACCTTCCCGGAGATCTGGCCAGCGTAATGTTTCGCCACCAACTCGGCCGTGAGATACCGGTCCAGCACCGGGTACCACTCGGGGCGCAGCGCGATGACGCCTACGTTGGCCGTGTCTCCCTTGTCACCGCTCCGCGCGTGCGCGATGTCGAGCAATCTTACGTGCATGCGCTTCACTCCAGGATATCAACGTGAGTCGAGACGGCGCGCTTGTCGATCAGCGCTGGCCAGTACGCGACAATTTCTTCGACTTTGGGTCGTCCACCAGCGAAGCCGGTCACGCTTGGCGGACCGTTCAGGACAAGCGGCGCGAGTTCACGCGTGAACCGCTCTACGGCGCTGCGATCCGGGCCGCGCACACCGATGCGCAGCTGTACTTCCGGCACATCACCAGGCTCGCCAGCCAGCGAGCCATGCGTGGACGAGACACCCACAAACTCCGTCAGGATATGGTCGAAATGCAGGCCGAGCTTGTCGAGACGTGCACGCAGCACGCGGTCGGCGAGCTGCGCCTTTTCCATGGCATCGGGCCAGGCGTACACAAGTGTTCCGACGGCCTTGAATCCTGCGCGATACGCGATCGACACCTTGAGAAACGGCGTGGCCGGCCCACCGGTAATGCCGTGCACGCGTACACGGTTCTCACCGTCGGGCGCGACGCGAATGCTCGTAAAATCGGCGACCACGTCCGGCGTGATGTAGCTGTGCGGATCACCCATCTCGTACACGAGCTGCTCCGTCACGCTCGGCACACTCACTCGGCCGCCGGTGTCCGGGTGCTTCGTGATGACGAAGCTGCCGTCGGCGCGGGCTTCCGCGATCGGATAGCCGACGTTCGCGAGGTCGGGAATGTTGCGCCAGTCGTGCAGACAGTTACCGCCGGAAGCTTGCGCGCCGCACTCGAGAATATGACCAGCCACGATGCCGGAGGCGAGCTTATCCCAGTCTTCTGCGCCCCAACCAAACTCATGACGAAGCGGGGCCATGGTGAGCGCCGTGTCGGTGCTGCGACCGGTGATCACTACGTTCGCGCCCCGCTCGAGCGCTTCGACAATGGGCGTCGACCCGATATATGCATTCGCTGCAATTACCCGATCGCGCACTGTGGAGAGCGGCTCGCCGGTTTCCATGTGCTTGAGTTCGTGGCCCGCCTCAAGCAGCTCATCGAGGCGCGGCAGCAGATCATCACCGGTCACGACACCGAGCCTGAGCTTGCCGCGTACGCCAGCCTTGTCGGCCGCGGCGAGCACGGCGTGGGCACACGCGACCGGATTGACGCCGCCCGCGTTCGCGATGACTTTCACGCCGCGTTCGGCAACGGCCGTGAACACACTCTCCATCGCGCCGATGAAGTCGCGCGCATAACCCATGTTCGGATCGCGCTCCTTCTGCTTCTGCACGATCGACATGGTGACTTCGGCGAGGTAGTCGAGCATCAGGTAGTCCACCTGACCGCCTTCCACCTGTCGCCGCGGTGCTTCCAACCAGTCGCCCCAGAAACCCTGGCCACTGGCGACGCGGACAACTCGATCCTGCGTATTGGTATCAGTCATGACATGGTCGAACGAATCACGACGCGCTTACGCGCCGCTCATCGGCATTGGAGGCAGCACGAACGCGCCGAGGTGCGGTCCGGGATTGTGTAGTGCGGCACGTAGCGCAAGTGCAAGCAAATCACGTGTATCTTCGGGATACACGATCGCATCAATGAATCCGCGCGCGCCTGCGTACCGCGCGCCCAACTGCTCTTCATAGTCCGCGCGCATGGCGTCGGCTGAGGCGAGCACGTCGTCGGACGGCTGAACATCCGCCTGCTTCGCCTTCTCGAACGTCGGCCCGTGCACGGCCTGCACCGCCGCTTCGCCTTCCATGACGGCCATTCGTCCGGTAGGCCACGAGAGAATGAAATCGGGATCGAACCCCTGCCCCGCCATCGCGTAGTAGCCGGCGCCGCTGGCGTGGTTGACCGTGAGCACAATCTTGGGTACGCGCGCACACGCCATGGCTTCGACAAATCGCGCACCGGCGCGAATGATGCCTTCGTGTTCGGCATCCGGCCCCACCATGAAACCGGACACGTCCTGCACGAACAGGATCGGCAGTCCCTGACGATCACAGCGATCGATGAAATACGCCACCTTCTCGGCGCTCTCCGCGTAGATGATGCCGCCAAAACGCGGGCGTTCGCCTGGACGCCCCTTGATGAGCCCGCGCTGATTCGCGATCACACCCACCGGAATGCCTTCAATGTGCGCATCACCGCACATGATTTCCTTGGCGAGATTCGGCTGGAACTCGTCGAGCTTGCCATCGTCGAGCACCGCGCGCAGCAGGTCATGCATGTCGTACGACATGCGATGATCGGATGGCAACATGTCGTAGAGGCTTTCGGGCTCCGTGGCAGGCTTCGTGTCGGTGACGTTTGCCGGCCGGTGCACGGGTGCGGGCAAGCGGCCGATAAGATCACGCAGCTTGGCGAGGCATTCGTGATCGTCTTCGACGGCGTAGTGCGCCACGCCGCTCACTTCCGTGTGCGTGACGGCGCCGCCGAGTGTTTCGCCGTCCACCGTCTGTCCCGTTGCGCCCTTCACAAGATTGGGTCCGCCCAGTCCCATGAACGACGACCCCTTCACCATGAGGATCACATCGCTGAGTGCCGGCAGATATGCACCGCCCGCAACACACTGTCCCATCACAGCGGCGAACTGCGGAATGCGCAGGTAGCGCCGCATGATGGAGTTGTAGTAGAAGATGCGCGCCGCGCCGTACTGTCCGGGGAATACGCCGCCTTGATAGGGCAGATTCACGCCCGCCGAGTCCACGAGGTATACGATGGGCACTCGGCAGCGCATCGCGACTTCCTGCGCACGCAAGATTTTGGTGATCGTCTCAGGCCACCACGAGCCCGCCTTGACCGTGGCATCGTTCGCGACCACCACGACTTCTCGTCCATGTACGGTACCGAGACCGGTGATCACGCCTGCGGCGGGCGCCTGCCCGTTGTAGCGATCATGGGCCACAAGCAGCCCAAGCTCCAGAAACGGTGCGCCGTCGTCGAACAATCCGGTGACGCGCTCACGGGCGGTACGCTTACCCTGCTCATGCTGCTTCGCGATACGGGCAGCGCCCCCGCCCTCACGGAGTTTCGACTCGAGCTCGCGAACCTGCTCGGCGAGTTCCCGCAGACGCGTACTCACGCCTCCTGCGCCTTGTGTTCGGCGAACCACGCGCGAATGAAATCAATGAGATCCTGCGTGCTGGTGCCCGGTCCGAAGAGGCGACCGATGCCGCGCGCTTCGAGTGCGGACATGTCTTCCTTTGGAATGATGCCGCCACCGGTGAGCAGGATGTCGTCGCGGCCGGCTTCGACGAGCAGGTCGTGCACACGGGGGAAAAGCGTCATGTGCGCGCCGGAGAGGATGGAGAGGCCGACAACGTCGACATCCTCCTGCACCGCGGCCGTCGCGATCATTTCGGGCGTCTGGTGGAGCCCGGTATAGATAACTTCCATTCCGGCGTCGCGGAGAGCGGCGGCGACCACTTTGGCGCCGCGATCATGGCCGTCGAGGCCCGGCTTGGCTACGAGAACTCGAATTGGACGAGACATCACGTGAAGTTAGGGGGTTTCCTTGCGGGCGACCAGCAGCATCTCGCCGGCGCGACGGCCGAGGGAACGTTCGGACCATCCGTCATATGCCTGCTCCACGACCAACCCGACCTCGGCCAGCCGCTCACTCAGGTGCGTTGCGGAATAGAGTCGGATCTTGTGCTCGCGCTCACCGTCGCCGCCCGGGCCGCGCCACGTCGCGTGCACGTGCAGGAAACCGCTGAGCGCGTCGAAGCGGCGCTCCTGGGCAAAGACGGTGCCATCGGCCGTGGTCCACCAGTCGCGTGACAGGAACTTGGCCATCACGCCATCGCGGCTGCCGCCGTGCCACACGAGCAGTCCGCCGGGCTTGAGCACGCGCGCAAACTCCGACAGCACGCGGCGGTCATCGGCCGCATTGTCGAAGAATCCGAACGAGGTGAACAGGTTCACGACGGCGTCGAACCGTTCGCTCCAGCGCTTTGGCAGCGCACGCATATCGCCGCGCGTGTAACGCAGCAGTGGACCCGTTCCGCGCTCGCGTGCGACGCGCAGCAACTGCTCGGAGTAATCGAGCCCGTCCACGTTGTAGCCGTTCTCCGCCAGCAGGTGTGCGTGACGGCCTTGGCCGCACGGACAATCCAGCACGCGCGCGCCCGAGGGTAGCTCGCCGAGCAGTTCCACGAGCCGTGCCACCTCCTCGCGGTCTCGCGTGGCGGTAAACAGCGGCTCGTACTCGTGCAGGTATTG
>JBBQNT010000079.1:0-13892 GCA_038330215.1 Gemmatimonadales bacterium | reverse complement strand
CGCGGCTTCACGCAGTTCGGTGCGGGCGAATACCCACTATCCGAACCGGAAACACGTTCGGTGTTCCTGTGGCAGGTGACGTATCCGAACATCAGCGTCACGAACTCCATGGACACGCAGGTGCCCATGCATCTGCGCGGGCCGAGCACGTGCGAAGATGACGAGTGCGTATTTCCTGCCGACCTCAAGCTGCTCAAGCACTACGATTCCGTCGGCCTGTCGCACACGCAGTATCCGTGGGCCGGCAATGTGTATCGCACCTACGCCACGCGCTTCTCACCGCCGGGTGAAGGCACACCGCAGCCGCTGTTCGGACATGGACCGGACTTCGGATACTTCCAGATGGGACAGATCTGGTATGGTGACGAACTCTGGAACGGTGGACGCGAACGCGACTACAACGGCGACGGACGCTGGGACCAGTACGAAGTGCTGCGCTACTGCGACGAAGAGTTCGGCGGGTCATGCTTCCAGCCGTGGACCAAGGTGCAGCACCCCGACCTTGGCGAAGTCGAAGTGGGCGGCATGAACCCGAAGTTCTTCGCGCAGAACGGCCCGCCGCAAGTGCTCGAGAAGTGGGCCAGCCGTCAGGCGCTGTTCAACCTCGAAATGTCGTTCGACCTGCCGCGCGTGGAAATCACGAACGTCGCGGTGAACAAGGTGCGCATGTCCGCCGACTCAGCGACGCACGAAGTCAAGGTCACGGTGCGCAACACGGGCCGCATTCCCACGGCACTCGAACAGGCCAAGCGTGTCAAGATCGTGCGCCCTGACTTTCTCACGATTCAGGCCACTGGTGCAGCCTCCGCGCGCACCACAACACGTGGCACCGAATTCTTCCTGGGCGGCTTTGAGACACGTGTGCTCACGCTGCGTGTGCGCGCACCAGCCGGACAGGCGGTAGACATGAACGCGAGGGTGACCAGCACACGCGGCGGTGTCGTCGACGCGCCGGTGCGTATCACGCCATAGCTCAGCACGAGGGTCACCTGGACGTCCTTGTCACGCACGACACCAGCGTCCAGGCTCACCGAACCGACGCGTACGCGTTCGCACCCTTCTGCAAGAGTTCACATCGTCGCAGGCAGTGCACCTTCGTGGCCGCGCGAGGAAAGCGTGATGGTGTGCAGGTGAGCGCCGTATCAAGTTACGACCTCTCGCCCGTCGGACCGTCCGATTTCGCCTTAACCCTGGACGTCGTGGACGGAGTCGGAAGAAGTGCGACCATCGGTCAGTACATCACCGTGGACCCATTCTACACTGACTTCTGATGTGGAGGTTTTTGATGTCTTACGACGCGCCTCAACTTTGCACCGCGAGTGCCAAGCGGGCACGCCTCTCGTCGCGATTGGCACAGACGCTTACAGCGAGCGCCATGCTTCTCGTCAGCGCGAGCACAACCGGATGCGGGCTGCAGCACTCTGAGTACACCATTCGTGCCGATAGCGTCGGCGTCTCGCCGAGCGCCTCGACGGAGGCAGTGAGCATCAGAGTGCACGGATTCGTGGCACGCGATGGCTGCGGGAAGCTCGAGCGTGTTGAGAGCAGCGTGCGCCAAGACACGTTGGTGCGTCGTTTTGTTGGAGAAACCAGACGGGCGCTCTGCATTCAGATGCCAGTCAGCCTGGACTATACAGAGTTCGTGTATGTGCCTGCGGGCGCAGCAGTTGTTTACGCTGTGCAACAGCCCGATGGCACTAAGCTGGTTCGTTTGCTCTCACCTCCCTGATAGTGCCGCAGCCGCTGCTCGGTCATGGCCCGGCCTTCGCTTATTCCAGTCGCGACATCTCGTCTGGCGATGAACTCTGGAACCGTGCACGTGAACGCGACTACATCGGCCAGAGCTGCTGAGACCAGTACGAAGTGGCTCGCTAAGTTTGCTGGTTCGTGCTTCAAGTGTCGCTGACGCGCCGGTGCGCATCACTCCGTAGCGCAGCGCAATGTTCGTGTGGATGCGCCGGCCAAGGTCGGCGCTTCTCGCGCGAAAATGGTGAAGGACGCCGTCGCCATCGAGCGTATCGTGCAACATGCCTTGCGCGACCGCCCCTGATGCCTGCACCGTATGGTCATGCCCGCTGTCTCCCCCCGTCGCTGGACCGCCGCCGACGTCCGCGCCCTCCCTGATCAACCGGGGATGCGTTTCGAATGTGTGGACGGCGACCTACTTGTGAGCCCGAGCCCGCGGCTGACGCACCAGTCACTCGTCATGCTACTCTGGCGCGTGCTCGAGGATCACGTTCGGGGCTGCGGCGTCGGCGCCGCGTTCGTCGCCCCGGGCGATCTGGAACTCGACGCGCACACGCTCGTGCAGCCCGATCTGTACGTACTGCCGCTTGTCGAGGGACGCCGGCCGCGCACGCAGGCTGACATCGGGCACCCACTGCTGTTCGTGGAGGTGCTCTCGCCGAGCACGGCGCAACCGATCGCGTGGTCAAGCGAATGCGCTACCAGACCGCGGGCGTCGAATACTGGATCGTCGACCCTGACGCGCGATTGCTCGAACGCTGGTTGCCCGACGCGGACCGACCACTCGTGCACACCGATTCGATCACATGGAAGCCCACGGCCGACGCGCCAATCCTGACGGTCGACCTGGCGCCCATCTTCGCCGAGGCGCTCGGCGAACAGTAGGTTGCGTGAGAGGGTGCCGGGCTTCGCGTTGTTGAAATCGATAGCAGCGGAAACTGAGTGCCTCTATCACGATTTGGCATGTTCAGATGACACACCGCACGGAGTGATCGAAGAGGAGCGGTGCGCGGAAAACCGCCGACTCCTTTGTGGTTCCCGAGGCGATCGCGGTCGTGCTGTAGCGCGCCTGTGCAGACTCCACGCGTCGGCAACCCCGTGGCCATGGTACGCCGCACTCCCGCCACTGAACTTCGCGCTCGCGTCGCATGTCCGTCGCGGCCGTGAGGAGTTCGTGCTGCCGCACTGGAGGGGGAACGCCAAATCGGGGCGCGTCGCCTGGCTGAACCTCGGCGCGTCGTGCTACGATGTTCGCCACAATCTGATGCCGCCGAGAAGCTACGCGTTGGCGCATCCGGGCAGTCGTTGGTCAGCCGGCGATCGCACGGTACTCAACCATCTACGTATCTCGGTTGTCACAGATTTCATGACACCATACTTTTCGTTTCGTTCGAGCTTCGTACACGCATCAGAGCTCGCGCTGTGTATCGTGTTGGCAGGGTGTGCCGGACGTCCGTGCGATAGCGACGCAGTCCGTCTGGAACTACAGGAAGTCTTGGTACGCATGCACGCGCGCAATGCCGTGCCCGGAATAAGCGCCGCGGTATTGGCGCCGGACCACTTCAGCGGCGTGGTGACGGTCGCGTCCGGCGTGCGCTCAACCAGCGGCGCCGACGCGCCGACGCGCTGACGGCGACGCCGGTTCGGAGGAACTGTGCAATCGCGTCATCGCCGACCGTCCTATGGATCGGGTGCCATCAGCGCCCGATGAAGTTGAAGCCCGCCCCTATGATCACGCTGCCCATCTCATCTTCATTCCCGCGCGACCGCATGTACTCGGCGCGATAGCCGATCTGCAGCTCAAGCGGCAGGTCCCAACGCGTGAGGCGATACCTGATGCCAGATTCGCCATCCCATCCCGTATCCCGTTTCCCGGACGACGCATCTACACCACTCAGCGGCACGTACCCACCGCCGCCCATGTACACCACCGCACCGGAGCTGCCTATCGGCAACAGCACCCGCAGGCCGAGCCGGACAAAGCTTGCCATGGAGTCGGGCGCGGCTGGACGCGTTCGCTGCAGCCATCCGGCTTCGAGCATCGTGCGGGGATCCCCCACGAAAAAGCGCGCATCGAGCAGGGAATGGTCGGTACCCCCCAATGAGCCCCCCATATACCGCGCATAGATTCCGAGGTCTGCTCCGCGTAACCAGCCTTCGACACCGCGGAGAGATCCCGACGCGCTCGCAACGCCATCGCCCGCGAGGGAGTTGCGTTGTGTGGCAAACGATTGAGCTGTTACTCGAAGATCGATCTTCGACGTGTCTGCGCGAGCCGGAAGCTGTGCTGGAACTCGGCCGGCCTGCGCATGGACGGCCACCGTGCCACAGCAGAGCATGAGCACGCACGAGAGCAGCAGCTTGCGACCTTGTGTCTTGAACGACGGTGAAGCACTCATCGGTCGGCCTCGGTGTCGATTATAATCACCACCCTGAAATTGGCAATCCACGTTTCGTTGTACCGCATGGCAAACCGCGCCTCGCGCTCGTACTGCTCACGCACGAAGGCATTGGCCGCAATGTTCTCGTTTATCGGACCCCCGCGGTCGAACACTCCGGCAACGGTGCCGCCCAGTCCCACCACAAACCCGATGCCGATTGCGCGTCCATCGGCAGCCGATCGATTCCGAAATGGCGACGGTCCTCGCGCGTAGCGGGCAATGGCTGCCGTGGCCACACCAGCGACAAGTCCGAACGCAAGCCCTTCCACCCTCGCAGGTGCTCGCACCTCGGGCAACAGGTTCCGCTCTGCGAGTGTGGGTGGCAAATCCATGAGGAACGGCTCAGCGCCCTGCGCCTGCGCCGCAATCGACGGTACTACCACCGAATCGCCCGTGGCGTCCTCATAGGCCACCACCTGCAACTCGTAAAGTCCATCACTCATGAGTGCCCGATTGCCGTCGTGTGCCAGCAGGCGCAACGACCCGCTTCGTACTAACGCTGTGCTGTCCATGACGAAACGATCACCGAATCCCCGTCGATTGACGTAGAGCACGAACCGCGCCGGTCGAGTGGCGACAACATCAACCCGACCCGCCACGCGCGTGCCCACAAGTTCGTATCGTGCTTGAAAGCGGGCCGTCGCCCCGAATATGGACGAGCGTACCTCGGCGAGCAGGTCGTCCAGCCCGCTCCAGGCGTACTCGCGCATGACGGTCGCATCGGGATCCATGCGCACCAACTGCTCGAGCCATCCTCGGGCTGCCTCGCGGTCAGCTGCTCGACCGTCCTCGGAGTAGCTGGAGGCAGCAGCCAGCTGCAACAACTCGCGGCGTTCACTTATCGGCATTCGCCCGATGCTTAAATATTCGGTAACGAGCGCTCGTGTGCTGTCGTATGCGAGCGCATCGAGCAGCTCGCGGCCGCGGGCGATCACCGCCTGCGCATTCGTCACCGCCCGCGGTGCGTTCGACCTCACGATCGTGCGGCTATCTCGTACGTCCGAGGTGAGCGTCGGTTGGGAATGCACCAGCCATGGCAGCAGCATGCACAGCACAGCCACCATGAAGCGCGTTTTGGGGGTCGAGCGATCGGTCTCGACGCTCGTTCTCGTGCTATCGGTTCTCATTGGCAGCGGGGGGTGCGACGGTTGAGCCGGATCGTATCGCCGGCGGAAAAGGTGAGCAGCGTGTCCACCGAGTCACATTCGTCAAGCCGAACTGAGATGCGGCGCGCTCCGGGGAGCACCGTGATGGGGTGCAAGCCGACATCAGGGAGCGAAAAAACCAGCCGCCCGTCCACGAACACGAGCGACCCACGAAGCCGGCTGCCAATGAACACCGTGGCATCGCCTGACGCGGCGCTCGCGGTCGAGATGTCCAGGTCGAGGGCATCCGCTTCGGGCGCGGACATGACCGGATTAGCGGCTGCGGGCACCTGCCCGACCTCCGCTGCGGCCCGGATGGGCAAGTCCTCGCCTGGCCGACTGCCTACGCCGACGCTCGCGCCAGACGGGATCTCTGCGTGCTTCCCACCAAGCACGGCGGCCAGATCCACGGTTTCCGCCGATGGCGTGTTCGCGGCCTCGGCCGGAGGCGACACGGTACCGCCCTCACCGCTGTCCGCTTCACTTCGCGTAAGCGCCCACGCAGACAGCGCCACGATGGAGAGAACACCTGCCACCGACAGCATCGTGCGCCGCCTCGTTCCCGTCGCGGCCACTCCTTCCGTCTGTCGCACTGCCAAACTCGGATTGTGCAACCTGGACGCGAGCTCGTCCATGCTCTCGAACCGTTCTGTCGGGAGCTTGGCCAGCATGCGTTCCACGGCCAGTGCCAGGTCCACCGGCACGTCCGGTACGAGATCCTTGATGCAGGGGACGGTGTCGAGCAGATGGCCACGGAGCAGGAGCGATACGTCACCCGCCGGGTACGGCGGGCGACCCGTGAGCAGCTCAAAGCCGACACACCCCAACGCGTACTGGTCGACGGAAGGAGTGAGCGCTTGGCCATTGAACTGCTCTGGACTCATGTAAAGCGGCGTGCCGATGATTCCCCCTGTTGTGGTCAGTCCTGGCACATCAGCAACGCGCGCAATGCCGAAATCCGTAACAAAGACCCGCTCATCTGCGTCAATCATGATATTGCCGGGCTTCACGTCACGATGGATGATGCCGCGTTTATGCGCATATGATAACGCGTCAGCCACATCCGCCAGCAGTGCGCGAACGCGTAACGGATCGATTCGGCGTTCTGTGCGCAGCACTGCATCGAGGGCACTGCCGTCCACGTATTGCATGGCGAACCAGGCGACGGAGTTCGATTCGCCAACTTCATAGACGGGCACAATGTGCGGATGAGCCAATGATGCGGCAAGCAGTGCCTCCCGCCGGAATCGCTCCTGTATTCCTGATTCATCGGATGGCAGCGAAACGACAACTTTGATGGCCACGGATCGGCTCAGGGAAAGGTCCTGCGCAAGAAACACCCACGCCATGCCGCCGCGGCCGAGCAATCTTGTGAGGCGGTAGCGAGGTGCAACAGCCTGCTGAATGCGCGCGAGCAACTCCTCGGGAACCCGAGGATGTTCGATTTGTTGCTCAGGACCATCGGCGGATGTTTCCGTCACGATGTGAAGGCCGAGTGGAATGATGTCATGTCCGACGCATTTCGGATCGCCTGCGTGGATACCTTCGCGGCAGTAGAATAGGCCCAACCTGCATTACCACACAAGAGTGCGAGTGATGCATCTGGTCTTACCTTGTCATCTGCATATCCATGAACGATCAGCAGCTTGAGACACTTTTCCGTGAACACGCTGACGCACTCGCCGTGTACCTGTCGCGTCGATATCCGGCGGGCGTCGCACTTGCGGACGACGCCGTGTCGCATGCCTTTCTCAAGTTGCGCGACCAGGCGGTATCGCCGCGCAACGTGGCAGCCTGGCTCTCCACAGTCGCCAGTCGCCGCATGCTCGATCTGATCCGTTCGGAAGCACGCTATGTGTCTGCTTTGACGAGCGCCGCCGAGCCCGACATGGTAACGGGACCTCCAACACTCTCCCGGACGACCACCCGCTCACTGAACGCCCAACTCGTACACCACGTTCTGCAACAGCTTTCCTCGCGCGATAGGGAACTGCTGACGCACATGTATCAGGAGGATGGCGATCAACGTTCGGTTGCAGCGACCTTCGGTCTGTCGGTCGGATCCGTTGGGCGCACGATGGCCCGCGCGCGTGCACGCTTTCGCGATCGTTTCGAGTCGGCCATGGAGCGATACCGCGCGGCGAAGCGCTAACTGTCCATCAATTCACGCATCCGGCGTCAACTGTTTAAGGGCACGCGTATACCGCGCGTCGTCAATACAGCCTCGGAGCGCGTCATGTCAACCCGATTATACGAAAGATGCGCGTCGGCGGATAGTGCCCTAGGGCGTCGTGTCGTTTACGCGGCCAACGCCAGCAAGGCGACACCGGACGGTGGAACACATGGCCCAGTCGAATAGGTCGCGGCGCCAAACTGTTGATGTCGATTCGTTGCGTTCATCTCTTCTGCCGAAACGCAACCGATCGAACACGCTGTCGCAATGCTGCGATGATTTCCGGCGACTGTTCGCGCGAAACAACTGGGATGGCTGGAGTTGCACTGCTTCCATCGCAGCAAGTCGCGTTCGATCGTCGCTAGACAAACGCAGCTGGCATCAATACACTCACGCCCGCTGCCGATCGAATTCCGTGAAATTAATCCGATTCACAGGTCGACAACGCCCACCGCCCGTCAGCGATCACGATGCGGCACCGCTGCGTCGCAAGTTCGTCTCACACTCCGCGCTGCTCGCTTCTGGTCCCACCATGTGATGCGCGCAATGGCGTGCACCTGTTCCCACGATCGATGCTCGGTCACCTTCACCGGTTCTGCTCATGCGTATCCTGCCTGCTCTCATCGTGACGCTGTTCGCTACTTCGCTTTCCGCATGCGCAGGAGCAATGCGCCCTGAAATCGCGCCAGCCCCGATCGCCGTGTTCGACTACTCCCCCACTGGTTGTAAAACTTCAAACACGACTCCTCTCACTCTCGCCATTGTCGCCGGTACTTGGCGGAACAAGTCGAAGGGGGAGGTGCTTGCTCAGACGGAGGCGATCCCAATGCAGCAGAAGTTCGCCGATGCTCTGCGGGACGACTTTCTGGAGCTGGTGACCTGTCGCGGCTACGCGACCAAGGGACCTTTCAAGGACTTCGACGAAATGGTGTTCCCCGAGCGCGAGGCATCCAATCTGCTGCTGGAACCGGTATTGGAGGCGAATGTCGAATACACCGAAATCAAACAGCAACCCTTTTGTGAAGGGACCATGCGCAGAATCCTGTGTGCGACGGAGGCCGCCAGCGGAACACCCCCCTCAGAATACACGATGAACGGCACCTTGATCTTCGGCGGCCGTGTCACTCTGAGCCTCAAGGAGCCGTTGACAAACACCCGAATGTGGACCAAGAGCATCGACATCGGATCCACGAGCGTTCCGTTCACCGGCACCACCGTCTACAGCGCCATGACGCAGAAGCAGTCTGACCTTCGCGCTGATGTGGGTTTTCTGCGCGCGCTCACCCCGAAGCTCGAAGAGATCTACAGCACCGTGTTGCTGACGGCTGATCGGTACCTGAACCAGGATGAGCTCAAGCTGGTGGCCACACAGGCCGACGGCGTGCGCAAGCGCGGGACCATCGCCGTTCCCAAGGAGTGACCATGAGCGCAGATCGAGTTTATGGCATCGACCTCGGCACCACGTACTCTTGCGTGGCCTACGTGGACGACGCGGGGCGACCGGTGGTGATCCCGAATCTCGAGGGGGACAACACGACGCCGTCGGTCGTGTACTTCGAGACGGCCGACGACATCACGGTCGGCAAGGAAGCAAAGAACCTCAGCAAGCTGTACCCGGACCAAGTGGCTGCGTTCGTGAAACAGCAGATCGGCAAGGATGACTTCAGCTTCCTCGTTCATGGGCGCAGCTACCGAGCCGAGGAGGTATCGGCGCTGGTGCTCCGCAAGCTGGTGCAGGATGCCGAGCATACCGTTGGACCTATCACGGATGTCGTCATCACCGTACCGGCCTACTTCGGAGCAGCGGAACGCGAAGCCACGCGGCAGGCGGGAATGATCGCGGGGCTCAACGTCCGAGACATCATTCCGGAGCCAACAGCAGCTGCCATCTGCTACGGCGTGCAGCAGACCACCGACCAGACGGTGCTCGTTTATGATCTGGGCGGCGGCACGTTCGACGTTACGGTGATCAAGATTGCCGACAAGCGCATCGACGTGGTCTGCACCAACGGCAACCACGAACTCGGCGGGAAGGATTGGGATGCCCGGCTCGTGCAGTTCCTCGCCAGCGAGTTTCAAAGGCAGCACCCGGATGCCGGCGATCCGCTGGATGACTCCACGTCGATGCAGGAGCTCGTGATCAGCGCCGAAGATGCAAAACGCGCTCTCACCGTCAAGGAACGCGACGCCCGACCGGTCACGCACGACGGCAAGAGGGCTCGTGTCGAGGTCACGCGGGAGCAGTTCGAGCAGCTGACTATGGACCTGCTGGAGCAGACCATCGCCCTCACACAAACCGTAAAGCAAGACGCCGCTGATCGCGGAGCCGGCATCATCGATAAGGTGCTCCTGGTTGGCGGTTCAAGCAAGATGCCGTATGTGAAGCGCCGACTTCAGGAGCTGCTTGGCGTGGAACCCGAAATCTTCGAGCCGGATCAGGCAGTGGCAAAGGGCGCTGCGCTGTACGCGCGCAGTGTCCAGATCGGAGAGATGATGGATGAGTTGCTGGGTGATACCGGCAGTGCGCCCAACGCGAAACAACTCGAGCAGGCCCGTGAAACGGTTGCCAAGACGCTGCGCATCAGCACCACCGTCGTTGCAAACCAGGTCGTGGTCTCAAACGTGTCGCCAAAGGGTTACGGCGTCATCGTTCGCGATACTGCGACGAACTCGCTGTTCGTCGCGAACGTACTGCCTGCACAATCCGCGCTTCCCGCCGAGCACAGCGAAACGTACTACACGCTTGAGGAGAACCAGGCTTCTGTATTGGTACAGGTGATGGAGCAGGCAGGTAGCGTGACGTCCCCGCGAATCGAGGATAACCGGGAGCTCACACAAGGCACCATTACCGGCTTCCCTCCCGGACTTCCGGAAAGTTCACCGGTGCATGTGACCTTCCGGTTGGAAAGGGATGGAACGCTCAGTGTGCATGCGGTGGAAGCGTCAAGCGGGCGAGAGCTCAAGCTGCAGACAAAGGTGGCTGGACTCATGAGTAACGCCGAGGTGACAATGGCACAGACCAATCTCTCGCGCGCCAAGGTGGCTTGACGCGCCCATGCAACTCAACTGGAATCAATACGTCAAGGATACGCTGGCGCCTGCACTCACGCACTTCGCGAAGTTCGGTGGAGCACTGCCCGGACCGTTCGTGCGCTATGGTCTTTCGGTCGGCGATGCAGACCCCGCCGCTTGCGCCCTGCGGGTCGAGGAGGTGCACGGCGCGTGGCAGCGCAATCGGCAGCACGTCAAGTATGGCGCACTGATCACTGCGTTAATCGTGGACCACGGCCGTGCCTCCGCCCTGGTCCTTGACCCGGCCGCACGTCGCGATGCTCGGCAGGAGCAACGGGCGGCGGAAGAGCGACGTTTCGCCACGGTAGACGAACTCCTGCGCGCTGCGGAGGCGCAGCGCGGATACTTGCGGGTGGTGGAGCTCGAGCAGATTGCGCTCGCGACAAATGCCGGTTTCGATGTCGAGGACGTCCGACTTCGCGCGCGCCTTCCGATCGTGCAGCCGCTAAGCGCTCTGATCTCGCGAACGATCGAACCCGATCGATACAAGGCTATCAAGCTGCAGCTGGCCACCCTGCAGGAACCCAACCTATACACGTTCCTCACATTGCCGTATGGCGCGTCGTCAGCCCAGCGAACGACCGCCGTGGCCGCCTGCACCGATCGGTGGCAGGCAGCGCGGGCCGACGAGCGCAAGAGCGCGGCGGAGCGCCTGCTGCAACAAGCGGGAACGCTCGACGATGCGATGAACGGGTCGCTCTCCAGCTACGATGGTTCGATGCTTCAGGAACTCAAGCAAGCGATGACGGCAAAGCTGCACTTCCTTCCGAATGCCTCTAGCCGTCGTATCTCGCCAGAGGAGATCAGCTCGATGGCGAGAGAGGCGGTTGGCCAGAGGATTCCGCTTGAGCTGGCGCAGCTGCTCACATACGGATTGCTCGCGGAGCATGACTTCTGCATAGCGCACGCGGAGCGGTCCAGCGGTCGATCCTCCTCGCCAGGACCCGAGCAGGCACGTCCGACGCCTATAGTTTTTGAGGGACGATTGCGTCCTGTCGGTGAGTTTGTCACGTGGGTACGGCACCTCATCGACACTGATCCACGACAGGCGTTAGGCGTCGGCTGTGTGCTGCTGATAGTAGCCCCCCTCGCCCTGCAGCTTCTCACCGCCGTCTTCGGCGGAGTTCTTGCCTTCGTTCCGAGCATCCTGATTGCCGCGGTTCTGCTCACGGTTTCGTACCAGGGCGCGACATTCCTCGTGTGCTCGCGCGTGCTTCGATCGGTGACGTCGACGGGGACGCTCGAAACCTACGTGCAACGCGATGGGACGGAGTTGGTGGCCTACCGGGACCAGCCGGTCCCCATGCAACAGTTCCTCAACACGCACGACGTCACAAGCTCGGCGTTCGTGATTGCTGTCGGCACGACGTTCGCGCTGCTTCTCGCGCCTGCCGCGTTCAGTGCCGCACGCTACGGCACGCTCCCACAGGCGGGTTCCGTCTTCGCGCCGGTGCTCGAGCTCGGCATCGCATCGGTGCTGTTCAAGCTCAAACTGAAGAGCCGCATTGACCACCAGTGGTTGCTTTCCCGCGCTGTTCGCCTGCGCTTCAAGGCCCTGAAGCGCGCTTCCGCCTGACCTCCATGAGACGCGCCATGACCACAGATCACACCTTCGAGCCACTGGGAGAACGTCCGCTTCCGGCGGACGAGATTCCATTCGACGATGCCGCACCTGTTCCCGCACTCATTAGCAGCGCGGCTGACAGGGAACCTCGGGAAGCGGCACTTCTTGAGCTCAGTGAGCGCATCGCCACACTGCATCACAGCATGGACGCCACCACGCGCGTCGCGGAGCTTCGCGAGGGCACGATCTCTCGCCTTCACGACGAGGTGCAGGCGCTGCGAAGCAGTGAGCTGCACCGTGCCACGCTCCCACTGCTGAGGGATCTGGTGCAGTTGTCCGATCATCTCCACCGTTCGCCATCTGACCCTGATCGCCCTGCAAGCCGTGAGCTGCTGCCGATTCGCGAGATGATCGGCGACATCCTCTACCGCTACGGCATCGAGACGTTCGGGGCGCTCTCCGGTGAAGCGTTCGATGCCAAGCTGCACAGGGCCGTCGAAGCAGTGGATACCGAGGAGGCGGCGCTGGACCGCACCATTGTCGGGACAACTCGCGATGGTTTTCAGCGTGATGGGCGCGTGGTGCGCCTCGCGGATGTCCGAGTCGCGAGGCTCAGGCGAGCGATGGACGCACCTTGACTCTGCACGACACGACTTTTGTTGACTACTCCACTCCTATCCAGACCGAAGATGACCACGCACTATGAAGCCGCCGACAGCTCGACCTCGACATCCACGCCTAGCATCGAGTTGACGCGGCAGGCGTCGCCGTTCCGAAGACTGGCGACCAACGTGCTCGACCTGGTCGTGGTTTCCACCGCAATCCTCCTGTACGTGAGCGTTGCGTCGTCGGGCGGTGAGCCGGAAGCATCATTGGCGGCGCTGTTCAACGGCCTGCTGTTGGCCAGCGCGGTGCAGATGCTGCTGTGGACGCGAGGCCGTACCATTGGGAAGCTCCTCTTGAAAACGCAGGTCTTTGACGAGCGCACAGGCCAGCCCGCCGGGTTCCTTCGCATGGCCGTGCGTGAGACGCTTGGCAAGTTCATCAGCGGGTTTTTTCTGGGACTGGGATTTTTCTGGCTGCTGCTGGACAGCAAGCAACAGGCGTGGCACGACAAGCTCGTGGCGACACTCGTGAGGACACACGCTTCCTGATCCAGCGTACTCGCTTGCGAGTATGCGAACCCCTCGCGCCGGCTACACCTCCAGGCCAACCCCGCAGGGGCGGAGGCGCTGCAGCTGATTGTGGCCGCGTCACGACTGGCGCCGACCGTGGCTCACGCCGTTGGGCGAAGGCCCTTCAGAGCCTCACCACCGCCCCAGCCGGGGCCGTGACAACGGCAGTTGCGACGACGCCGACCGCGGCTCACGCACGAGTCGATCGTCATGCTGCTCTGGCGCGTGCTCGAGGAGCACGTGCGGTCCCCCCGGCGTCGGCGCCGCGTTCGTCGCCCTCGGGGATACACCCGCCTGCGCTATCCTTCACACATGACCCGCGCCGCGCCGCCCTCGATCGACTTCCGCGCCGGACTGGCGGTGTTGCATGGCGTCGCCACTGCCGACGCGCCCTCGTGGATGCAGTTCGATCCGCGCCTCGATGCACTCGTGGCCGCGGGTGCGCGCTATCCGGAACTGCGCGACTGGGCGGCGGAGCGTGGCATCGCGCCGTCGTCGGTGCAGCCGTGGACATTTGATGCCCCACTGCTCGATCCGCGAACCCCCCGGGACGCGCAGGCGGAGGCAGTCGCGCGA
>JBBQNT010000078.1:0-13989 GCA_038330215.1 Gemmatimonadales bacterium | reverse complement strand
TCCAAGCCCCGGTCAAAACTCCAGATTGAGCCCGATGGTGGGCAGCAGCCCCACGCCGTCCGACCGCTCGACGGCCTGCAGTCTCGGATTCCACTGCGGCGCGCCGCGATTGGACCGGCCGGTGATGTTCTGCAGGTCAATGAACGCGATGAGCTGTCGTTGCCCGAACACAAACCGCCGGTCAACGCGCACATCCGCCGCAAAGAACGTGTCGAGCCGCTGTGCGTTGTATCGCGAGAAATCGAGCGTTCCGGCGCGCTCGCCGCTCCTCACGAATGGCGTCACTGGTAAGCCCGTCGCTCCACGAATGCGCGTCGCCACTTCCCAGCGCGCATTCGGACGCCAGCCGAGCACTGCGTTGCCTAGCCACGGCGTGTCGAAGGCGCCACGTGTTCGGCTGCCATCGAGCGATGTAAAGCGCGTGCGATTGTAGCTCAGCGCTGCCTGACCGTAAAACGGCGTGACACCGAGTTTCTTCTGCACGAACAGCTCGGCGCCGTAGGCCAAACCCCGACCGTGTGAACTGAGCGGCTCGAGACCAAACGGAATATCCGTCGTTGCGTCGTCGAATCCGCTGGGGCTCAGCACGGCCTGCGGTCGGAACTCACGCGTGGGATAATCGGCGTAGCGTTTGCCGTATACCTCGAACTGCAACTTGGTATCGTTGCCAAGCAGGCGGGTGAGTCCGAGCACGGCGTGGTCGGCGCGGAATGGACGCAACGTTTGTGCATTGCCAGGCGCGCCAACGAGCCAGATATAACTCGGTGCCTGCCAGTACCGTCCCGCTGCCACATTGACGCTGGTGGCATCGTCAACAATGAACGTAGCGCTCGCGCGCGGTGCCAGGCGAACGGCGTTGTCGAGAAAACCATACCAGTCGCCGCGCGCGCCGAGTGACAGGCGCAGGCGCGATGTGACGTTCCATCCGGCCTGGAGGTAGGAGCCGTTCCTGAGCGCCGTGAAGCTCGTGTCCACATCCAGCGGTTGTGCTACGCCCGCTTCATCACGTCGCAAGACACCCGCAAGCGTGGCGTCGTAGCGCAGGCGGCTCGCGTACTTGAAGATCGTACCCACATCGAGGTCCACGTTCGGACCCACCGACCAGCTCACGTCACTGCGAACACTCGATTCGCCTTCCGTGCTGCGACTGTCGAACAGCACGGTGAGCGCGCTGTCCCGCTGCGCGGTGACGAACCGCGTCCACGTGCGCCCGAGGGTGGTTGTCACCACACCATTTGACAGCAATCGCTTCCACGTCAGACCGCTGAAATACTGATCCTGCGTCGGCGCGAGCACCTGCGCATTCGAGACGCGATCGTCGGCGCTGTCGTTGTTGAACGCGACGGAACCACGCGCGCCAATCGCCAGCGCACTGAACGCATCGCGGGCGTTGGGTCGCCACACTGCCTTCACCGTCGCGTCCGTATACGACGGAATGAAGCTCAGCCCGATCGCCTTGAATAGCAGGTCCAGATAGCTCTGCCGAACATTGGCGAAGAATGAGGCATTGTCGCCGAGCGGCCCTTCGATCACGGCACCGAACTGAGTGGCCGCGACATTGAGCTCACCCGCCACTCGCTCACGATTGCCCTCGCGCAATGTGAGTATCGTGGCCGATGATGCACGATCGCCGTACCGCGCGCCAAAGCCGCCCGCACTAAGCGACGCTGACTCGATGAACCGGATGTTGATGAGCGAAATGGGCCCGCCGGTCGAGCCCTGCGAACCAAAATGATTGATGTTCGGAACTTCGATGTTGTCCACAACGAACAGATTTTCAAAGGGCGCACCGCCGCGCACCACGATGTCATTGCGTGCCCCATTGGTGACACCCACGCCCGGCGCGATGGAGACAGCGCGCAGCACGTCCTCCTGTGCGCCCGGCTGACGTCGCACCTCTTCTGCGGAGTACGTTTGCGTGGACACGGGCGTGGCCGCGGGAGGCTGCAGTGCAAAGGCCTCCGGACGCACGGTGACCGACTGGAGCTGCACATTGATCGGACGCAGCGCAATCGTGACTTCTGCGGGCTTGGCGGGCGATACCGCAATGTCACCGCGCGAAACGGGCGCGAACCCCAACGCTCGCACCTGAACCGTCGCGATCCCTGCGCGCACTCCGCGCAGCGTGAACCATCCCAGCGAATCGGATTGTGCAACCGCCGTCCCGCCGCTCACCTGTACCGAGGCACCGACAATCGGCGCTTCGGTCCGCAGTGTTACGATGCGGCCCGTGATGATGCCGACGGGCGCCGGCGACTGCTGCGCGCGCAACTCGCGTTCCGAGAGCAGGCACAGAAAGCCGAGCAGTGCGGCGCATCGCATGGAGTTCGTGAGCATATCCGGGAGAACGCGACTGTCTCCCGGATAGTGTCCACGCCGCACGTCCAGCCGGCGTCGCAATCGGTGCCGACTTTGGTTACCGCGTCGCGTTCGCCAGTTCCTTCACCGACTCGGCGAGCATGCGGACCTTCGCCCCGTCCGTCGCGCCACGTGCATCACCTTCCAGCGTCGTCGCCAACTGCGAGAGCGCGTCACGGCGCGCCGAACCCGTTGCGCGCTCCGCATTCGTCAGCGCGGTGCGAACCGCCGAGATACGTCCGGCGTCCAGACCGTTCGAGCGCACCAACTGATCGAGCAGCGCCTTGGAGCGCGCAAAGCTGGGTGGCCACACGAGCTTTGGCTGTCCCTGCGCATTCAGGTAGTCAAAGCGCACGGTCTTGGCCGCATCGATCTCGTTCTGCGAGATGTGGGCGCTGGGTTGCAGTTCGAAGATGTCGAGACCACGCGCGATCTCCGAGCTCACGAGCACGCCATTGTACCAGTAAACCGACCACGAGCCGGCTGTTTCCATCGTCGAGGCGTTGATCGGGCCACGATCATGATAGGCGATTTCGCGCGGATTCTTCGGGTCGGTGAAATCGAAGATCGAGATGCCACCCTGATACCAGGACTGCACCATGACATCGCGTCCCGGAATCGGAATGAGCGAACCATTGTGCGCGACGCAGTTTTCTACCGCCGTCTGTTCCGCCGGCAGCTTGTAGTAGCTCTGGAACGTCATGTTGCCGTTGGCGACCGTGAAGATCGCATTGGCGCCCCACGACATGGGATCGGAATCACGACACTTCGCACCCGTGCCGCCGCCCCACTCGTCCGTGAAGATGACCTTCGAACCGTCGTTGTTGAACGTCGCACTGTGCCAGTACGCGAAGTTCGAGTCGGAGACGGCGGCAAGGCGCCTGGGGTTGGCAGGATCCTTGATGTCGAGCAAGAGCCCATAGCCCTCACACGCTCCACCGGCGAGTCCGATGGCCGGAAACAGCGTGATGTCATGACACTGATTCGGACCAAGGTTCGCATCGGTCGGGCCCATCATCTGCGCCACAATGGCCGGAATACCAGCACGCAACGTGGCCGAGTCTGCAGCGGTCGCGGCACCCGTGCCATTGCGCTGACGAACGATCGCCGCGAGCTGTGCAGCGGCGAACTGATCGGGTAGCACCATGGTCTCGCCCATCACCTCAGCGATGAACGCTCCCCGGGCACGGGCGCGATCGATTTCCGCACGGTCCGCCGGCGCCATTCCGTGCGTGGGCGGCTTGACCAGCCCGGTGAAAATACGCGGTGAGTTGACGATGGCAGCCTTCGTCGGATCGGCCAGTGGCACTTTGATCACTTCGATGCGGAAGAGTGCCGAGTTCGGAGCAGTACTTGGCGGTGCGCCCGAACATCCGTCCAACTCGGTTGCGGGACGGACCGGCGCGGATCCGGATACGTAGACGTATACGTTTTCAGTATCGCTCGGATCGACGAGCACCGAGTGCGTGTGCGAGCCTCGGCACGTTTGCACGTTGCTTACATACTTCGGGTTGCGAATGTCCGTGATGTCGAAGATCCGGATACCGCGCAGACGATCCTTCGAGACAGCGGTCGCGACGCCTTCGTTGCCACAATCCAGCCGTCCTTCCATGCCTTCGCCGGACACGAACAGCAGGTTCTTGTACACGGAGACATCGCTTTGCGACGCCGGGCACTCGAACGCCTTCACCAGCGAGGGGCTCGCCACGTTCGAGATGTCCCAGACCTGGAACCCGTGGAAACTGCCCTGGATGACATAGTTGCCGAGGAACGCGAGATCGGAGTTCCACTTGCCCACGAACGCGTCGGATGGGGGCGTGGTGGAGACGAGCCTGAGATTCCACGCGGCTTCCGCAGCGTTGAACACGCCCGCCCTGAGTCCGATGCGCGGATCGGGGCTTGGCGCGGCGCCCGACATCATGCCACCAGGCGTCGGCACGCTTGAAGCGGGGGTAGACGGCGCGCAGGCCGTTGATGCGGCGAGCAAAGCGACGAGCGGGGCGATGGGTCGCACTGCACGCCGCAGCACCGCATTCCGAAAAAGTGTTGCAACAGAAGTCATAAGCACATCCATGTCAGTGTCCGGAGGGTGAAGCGAGCGCTTTGAGCATGAGCTCCATGCGCGCCACTTCGGTACGCTGGTCAACCTGCACGTCGGACGCGAAGCGGAAGACGTCCGTATCCTGCCCTGCACCATCGGTAGCGAATAGCTCGTCCACCATCACCACCGCGCCCTTGTGATGCGCAACCATGAAGGTGAGGAATAGTCGGTCGAACTCCTCACCGCGCGCCGCCGCCAACTGCGCCAGCTGTGCATCGGAGAGCATGCCGGGCATCATGGCGTGCGCCGCGTGCGCGCCACTCGCGCCACTCGCGCCACTCGCGCCACTCGGCGACATGCGACCGGGCGATGCCGAGTCCACGTTGGGCACCGGCTGATCGCGCGCGCGCAACCATCGCTGCATGATGCCGATCTCGTCGGTCTGCGCATTGAGAATGCGCGCGGCGAGCACCTGAATGGTCGGGCTCGCGCCGCGGGTGGGCGCCAGCTTCGCCATCGTGAGCGCCTGCGCGTGATGCCCGATCATATTGGTCATGAAGCGAACATCAGCGCCTGTGAAGCGCACGCGTGCACTGTCGAGTCGCGCTCGATACAGCGCCTCGCGCTCGGCCGCGTCTGTTTGAACAGGCTGTGTTGCGGCATGGTCGGCACGCGGCGTGGTCGCGCAGGCCGACGACGCGACCACTGCCGACCCAAGGATAAATTGCCCCACCCACGTAGAAAGCAGCGTCAAGCGTAACATGCCTGACTGGTACCCACGCGCACGCACGGGGTTTCGCTCAACGCATCAGCATCCACTGACCCAGCGTGCCGAGCACGGACATGACCAGGGACGCGATCAGAGCCCATTTGAACCCGTCGATTTCGAGCGCGTCGCTTACCTTGGCCGTGATCAAGAGAAGGATTGCGTCGATGATCCATCGCGTGATGAATGCGAGCAGCAGGGCGATGCCCAGCGTGGCGATGGCGAAGACCGTGAAGAAGAGCCAACCGAGCAGCAGGTTGAGCACTCCGAAAATCGCGGCCACCCAGAAGGCACTGCCAAAGCCCTTGAGCTTGACACCGGGCAGGACGGCAGCTGTGACCCAGACGGACACGGCGAGGATGAGCCAGGAGAGGAGCAGATTCATGAGTGTATTACGGGTGGTCCAGCGGTGAGGTTTCGGGGCATTAGCGGCCGAGCTCGTTGAGACGCGGGTTTACGATGTTGTTGTAAATCGAACCGAAAGTAAAGCTGATCCCGACCGAGGCGCTGAGTCGATAGGCGGTGGCCAGCGCCCGCTGCCGCGTCAGCACTTCGTCATCCGACGCCTCGCCACGGGGAAGATAGAGTTGATCCTGCACCTTTGCAGCATTGGCTCTGATGTCGAGCGAGAGACCGCGTGTGAGGCGAAACTCGCTGCGCGCGTAGAACGACACGTTGTACCGCTCCGGATCATGCAGAAACTGCGTGTACCGCAGCGATCCATCAACTGTGCCCCACCGCTGGCGCGACTCGCCCGCGATGATGGCGCGCGCAACCGGACGATGCTCAGATGCCCGATCAAAAATGGTGATCTCGCTATAGTCGTAGAAGCGGCTGCCGACGGCGAGAATGCCGACCAGCTGCCGACTCGTCGCTTGCTCCCACGGGAACACATTGTACTCCACGGAGACATCCGTGGAGACAAAGGCATCCTGATTACGGAACTCGGACAAACCAGCGTTGACCTGCGTACCGACCGACCAGTGCTGGCTGACGCTGCGCACCACGCGTGCGTTGACGTCTCCGCTGCGCAGTGCGAACTGTCGCTCGGTGCCGTCCGAGAGCGTGAAATGCTGCGATCGGTATTCGTTCTCGGCGTCGAAGCTGAGCTTCCATGTGTCACTGACGCGCGTGGCGCCGAACTCGGCCGAGAGTTCGTAGTTCTTGGACCGGCTTTCCGCGCTGCCATTTCCGCTGAGTCGCGCGCGATATACCCACAGGTTCCAGCGATCGGTGGCCACTGCATCGGCCGCGTCCGCCTGGAGCTCCGGCGCCGCGTACACGACGGTGAAGAGCTCTGTACCTGCAAACCTCGCCGCGTCTGACGCCAGCCCCAGGTTGATGACGCGGGACAGTGTGCGCCGCTGCATGTCATCGCTCGAGTTCGGCGGCACGCTGGCGGTGAGCGTATCGACGCCGGGCGTGAGACGTCGCTGCGCAATGAAGAGCAGTGTATACGCATTGCCGCCGGCTCCCGTGCGGAGCCGGGTGATCAACAAATGCACATCCGCGTCCAGTCGGTCCTGTGTCCAGATGGCGTACGGATGTTCGTTGACGATGAAGTTCCGGTCACAGCCACCGGAGGGGCAATCGAGAAATACGCGAAGTCGGTCGTCCGGCGCATCCTGCGCGTTCACAACTGCTGGAAGCGCGACGACAACGGCGATGAGGAGACCACGCACCGAGGCTAAGAGGCGTCGTATCATGCTGAACTGTAATGCGTTAGCCCCTGCCTGCTCGCACCTGGCGACACGCACTACGCAGAGCGTTGCAGATCGCCGCGCTGCACGGACTCGAGCAACTGCTCTAGGTCGGCCGGATCGACCGGCTTCACCAGGTGCAAATCGCAGCCCGCATCGCGTGACTCCCGACGGTCGCGCTCCTGCCCCCACCCAGTCAGTGCGGCGATCACGATGCGATCGCCTCCGGGCTGCGCACGAATCCGACGCGTCGCTTCGTAGCCGCTCAACCGGGGCATGCCGACGTCCATGAAGACGAGGTCGGGCAGCAGTCGCTCCACGGCGCTGACCGCGTCCAACCCATCGTGCGCCACGTGCACTTCGTGCCCGAACAGTTCGAGCAACATCGCCATGGACTGCGCAACATCATGATTATCGTCGGCCACGAGAATGCGCATGCGCGCCACGGGCCGCGTTCCGTTGACCTCGCCCACCGGCTTCAGTGTCGCCGCGATCGTGGGATGCCGTACCGTGAAGGTCGGGCCCTGCCCGGCTCCTCGGCTCTCCGCGCGAACGCTCCCACCGTGCATCTCGCGCGGCACACCCTGCTCGCGCCAGGCGCGCGGTGCGATCGACGATAATATGTACGTGCCCGGAGCGAACGCCCATCGGTGATGGGCGAGAGCTGCTCCGCGAGGTCGGCCAGGAACGCGTGCAAGGCCGCCGTCGCCTTCCGCTCCGTGATGTCGATCGCGAGGGCCATGATCGATTCCGGATTTCCTGCGTCGTCGCGCACCGTCGAGACGGAGACGCTGAGCCAGATGCCAGTGCCGTCCTTGCGGCGATAGCGCTTTTCGATGTCGACTGAGGCGCGCTCACTCACCAGCGTGGCCAGGTGCCGGTGTGCTTCCGCCACGTCTTCGGGAAACGTGAGGTCGAAGATAGACAGCTGCAGCATCTCGGCCATGGGGTAGCCGAGCATGTCGCACCATCGCTGGTTGACCAGCAGGAAGCGTCCGTTGAGGTCACTGAGCAGGAGGCCACCCGCCGCCTGATCGAAGATGGCACCGTAGCGAGCCTGCTGTGAGGAGCTGGTCGGGGAAGTTGTTGGCATCACCATGAAATAATTGGGTGACGACGCTTCGTTCTGAACTGACCTCAGGTGGTAATCTCGACTACTCGCCCAGTGCTTCGTCAGGCTGGAGCCGGCAGCGATGCACCATGCTGCCGCACGCACTGCGCGATCAGGAAAGCTGATCAAGCGCCGCGAGGTGTTCGGCAATATCCGGCCAGGCGCTGCTGCCATAGCGAACGAGGGCCTGCAGATAGCGCATCCCGTCGTCGCCGAACTGCTGTTGCACCGCGCGAGCACCTGCCAGCACGGCGTCCGAGTTCGCGAACGGCGGCTGCAATGCTTCATCGATCACGCCAATCTCGTGCGACACGCCGGCCGTCTCGAGGAAGAGGATCTGGATCGCCGGCTCCAGCTCGACATACAGCAACTGCAGCAACTCGAGTTCGTCGGTTGCGTTCTCTGCGTTGAGGCGCACGACTTCGCGCGCCAGACGATCCACAGGCCACGCCTGCACCGCCGATGCGCGGAAGCCGCCGCCCCGGGCAGCGAGCCGTTGGGCAAATCGTGCGCGGGCGTCCTTGTGCTGCGAGATTGCGTGGGCCACGAGCGCGATTCGCTTGGCGGAGGGCAGTGAGCGATACGGAGAAATGTTGGCCATGCCAGAAAACTATCGCGCGGTGCCCCAACCCGCGCCCTCCGCGCGCGTGTCGAGCTGCGGCCCTCTCAATACAACGCCTCACTCATGAGCTCTGCAATGGATTCGGACCCTTCGCTGGTGTGCGACAACCGATGTTTTCTCAAGGCGTGATCGTGACGTGTACAATCGAGTCGAGCGCGGGGAACCGGGCGCGGAAGAACGCGTTGCCCTCACGCTCGATGCGCCCCTGAACATTGGACTGCTCGCCGTACTCCGAGTTGATCTGGTCCACCACATCCATGCCGCGCACGACCTCACCCATGGGCGAGAATCCTCGTCGATCGAGCGACGAATTGTCGGCGAGATTGATGAAGAGCTGCGTCGTGCGCGTATCAGGGCCGGAGGTCGCGAACACCAACGTACCTCGGCGGTTGCTTTTCGTAACCGGGTCATCGGCAATCATGCGACGCTTGAAGGCGCGGTCCACCTCTGGACGGCCCGACAGTCCGAACTGCACTACGAAGCCGGGCACCACACGGTAGAAACGCGCGCCGTCGAAGAAGCCGTGCGTTGCCAGATAGTGCAGTCGGTCGACGCCCAGGGGCGACCACGCTCGGCGCAGTCGTATCTCGATGTCACCCTTGCTGGTAGTGAAGCGCAGCGTGAATGAGTCGGGGGCCGCTGCGGCAAGCGCAGTGGGATCGGGGTCCAGTAGGGGGGCAAGTACGTTGGACGCAGGGTCGACCGGGCGATTGTCGGGGACATCGCGGCCGCTGCATCCGACCGCCAGCAGCGAGCAAAGTGCCGAGGCGAGCATGCAGCCGCGGAGCGGGACGGAGAGTGATTGGCGCATGCGCCAAGATAGCTCTAATGTCCGGGCGACCAACAGCGCCGCGAGCACGTTCGCGGATTCCGGGTAGGTTCGTGCGACCGCCACCTTCCTTCCCTCGCGCCTGTCATGCTGCAATACCTGCGCGACGCGCTGCACACCGTGGTCGGAGTCGCGGGCGACTGGGACCGAGAAGCGCGGCAGCAGATCAGATGCCCGTGTGGCACGACGACGATCTGCTGGTGGACGGCGGCCTGCTCAACAACCTGCCCACGTCAGTGCGCTCAACAATCGCGAGAACATCTGCATGCTCACCCGGAACCCGGATAGCGCAACGCAACAGATTCTCCGCGCCGTTCCGGCCCGGCGCAAGAGCCCCCGAAATCTGAGTGCAGAGTTCGCGGCCCAGGGCACGCTCTGGCGCATTCCCGCGACGCCGTGCAAACTCCCCCGCATGTTCCGGCCCTCCAGCACTCTCAGCTCCATCGCGGCGCTTCTTGGTCTCGCCGGATTGTCCGCGCTCCCGACCGGCACGGCGCCGCGCGTTGATGCGCAGGATACCTCGCTGAGCTGGTACAAGGGCAATACGCACACCCACACGCTCAACAGCGACGGCGATTCCCCACCCGATGATGTCGCGAAGTGGTACCGGGCGCACGGCTATCACTTTCTTGTGCTCACCGATCACAACGTGCTCACTCGCGTGGAGGCGCTCAACGCGCTGCACGGTCTCGATGAACGGTTCCTGATCATTCGTGGTGAAGAGGTCACTGATCGATTTGGCGAGCTGCCCATTCACATCAACGGTCTCGGTGTGAGCCGCCTGGTCGAACCGCAGCACGGCACCAGCGTGGTTGACGTGATGCAGCGGAACGTGAATGCCATTCGCGACGCCGGCGGCGTGCCACACATCAATCACCCCAACTTCGGATGGGCAGTAACCGCGGACGAGCTGGCGCGACTGCGCAACAACAAGCTCATCGAGATCTACAACGGACATCCGCAGGTCAACAATGTCGGCGGCGGCAACGTGCCCGGCCTGGAAGCGGTGTGGGATACCATTCTCTCCCGTGGCATACAGCTCTACGGACTTGCCGTAGACGATGCGCATCATTTCAAGCGCCCCGATGACCGGAGTGCCGCACGGCCCGGTCAGGGATGGGTTGTCGTGCGCGCGACGGCACTGTCGCCGCCAGCCATTCTGGAGGCAATGGAGCGTGGCGACTTCTATTCGTCCACGGGCGTGGAGTTGCGTGACTATCAGGTGACCGATACCAGCATGACGATCACCATCCGCACCACCGCGTGGAGCAAGTATCGTGTGCAGTTCATCGGGAAGAGCGGACGCGTGCTGGCCGAACGCACGGAGAGCCCCGCGACGTATCGGTTTCGCGGCAACGAGGGATATGTGCGTGCGCGAGTGATCGAGTCAAACGGTCTGATGGCGTGGACGCAGCCGCGGTTCTTCTGAGCGCGGCACTCTCCCTCACCCTGCTCGGCGCGGCGCTGATCGGCGGACTGCTGCTCGTGCCGCTCGGACTGCCCGGCCTGTGGATCATGCTGGGCGCGGGCTTGCTGTATTGGATTCTGGTGCCAGCAGGCGGCATCGGACTCTGGACGTTTGCCGGTGCAGCGCTGCTCGTTGTCATCGCTGAGTTCCTCGAGTTCACCATCGCCGGCAACTACACACGCAAGTATGGCGGTTCCAGACGCGCGGCTTGGGGTGCGATCATCGGTGGCATTGCCGGTGCCATTATCGGCGTCCCCATCCCCGTACTTGGTTCACTGATCGGTGCGTTTGTCGGCACCTTCGCTGGCGCGTTCGCGGGCGAATGGACGCATCGCTCCACAAGCGGCAATGCCACTCGCGCGGCCACTGGCGCCCTGCTTGGGCGCGCCGTCGCCGCTGCGGTCAAGTCCGGGCTCGGTGTATTCGTGGCGATCTGGATGTTCCTGGCGGCAGCGTTCGGCGGGGTGTAAGGGCGCACGTCCGCAGCACATGCGCCACCGTGTTGAGCCTCTCCGCAATCTGCGGCCATCGGTCTCTTCTACGTGATCTGACGTATGGCCCGCTGATCGGGAGGGCGCTACGCTTTCGAGCACGCAGATCGCTCCAGGTGGTCACTCGCGCTTTGCAGCTGAATCGTCTCCCCGCTCGAATGGAGGTTGTTCGTGACTCGTCGCGCCTTTCCCCTGCGCCCAACACTGGTTGTGGGACTTGTTGCCGTGACCCTCAGCACGGCCGCGTGTGTCAACCTCTTCTGGACGACACAGGTGAGGCCGGTCGATCGGCCAGCGTCCGCGACGGCCGAGGCCACCGCAGTGCAGTCGGCCGTCAAGGTGCATCTCAAAGACGGAAGCACGGTGATCTTCCGGGAGGGCGCCCTTGTCTCGCATGACAGGATCTCGGGCGCGGGCGAGAGTTTCGCGCTGCTGCAGGGTGTCAGCGTGCCGCGCTCGTCGGTGCCAATGGACAGCGTCGTTGGTGTGGAGTCATTCGAGACGAAGTTGCTTGCCGTCCCCACGGTGCTCGTCTCTACCGCCGCAACCGTCGCTGGACTCTTCGCCGCAGCTGGTCTCGCCGTTGCGATCTTTGGCTCCTGCCCAACGGTCTACACCAACACAGCCGCGGGACCCGAGCTGCAGGCTGAAGGCTTTTCGTATGCGGTCTCGCCGCTCATGGAGCACCGCGACGTCGATCCGCTGCGGCTGCGTCCTGATGCGGATGGCCGCATCCGCCTCGAACTGCGCAACGAAGCGCTCGAGACGCACTACATCAATCATGTGGAAGCCATTGCCGTTCGACATGCGTCAGGCACGCGCGTGGTACCCGACCAGTCGGGTCGTCCGGTGCTGCTCGGCGGTTTCGCACCGCTTGCGCGCGCAACCGACCGCGCCGGGCGCGATGTACGCGCCGAGTTGAGCGCGCACGATGGTACAGTCTTCTCCTCCGATTCGTCCTTGGTGGCGAACGCCCGCGTTGGCGATCTTGATGACTGGATCGATCTCGATGTATCCCAGCTGCCACCGGGCGACTCGGTGGCCGTGCTGCTTCGCCTGCGCAACTCGCTGCTCAACACCGTGCTGCTCTACGAAGGCATGCTCGGCGGACGCGACGCCATCGATTGGTTGAACAACGGGTTGCAACACATCGCGGGCACGGTTGAACTCGCACGCTGGTACAATCGCACCATGGGATTGCGCGCCTCGGTCGACAGTGATGCACGCGGTACCAACACGCCAAGCACGGGTACCGCACGAATCGGCGACGTCGGACCGATTGCGTTTCGCGATGTCGCGCTCGTTTTGCCGCGTCCAACTCGGGATGGTGCCACCACGCGTATCAGGCTTCGCTTTGTCGCCGACAACTGGCGCATTGATGAAGCGCGCGTTGCCGGAACGATCACGCGACCCGAGTACGAATTGCTGGCCGTGGATTCGGTGATTGTGCCCAAGCCTGCACAGGGCTCTGGGCCGTTGGTCGACACACTCGCCGTGAGCATGCTGGCCGACGCTGACGACCAATACCTCGAAACGCGTCCCAGTCAGCGCATGATGCTTGTGTTTGCTGCAGCAGGCAGCGGTTCGGCCGGCGCTGCGCATTCATCAACTCCCGTCACTACCGAGACCACATATCTGCTGGCGTGGCAGGGATGGTATCGCGAGTGGATTCGCGGTGCCTGGCTCGCGGCTCCGACTCGTGACACGCCGTTCGTGCCCGGCGATGAAGCCGTACTCACCGCGCTGCGTCGGTGGACGGAGCAGAAGGCCTCGTTCGAGCGGGATTTCTACGCGTCCCGCATTCCTGTCCGGTGAGATTTACCATGAAAATCATGTTTGGCTTCTTGCTCCTGAGCATGGCCGGATGTCACTGGGGACAGCGCGCGGACAGGTTTGCCCCCGCAACCACGCCCGCAGGCGCGCAGGCTCGCGTCAGACTCAACTCTGCTCTCGGCGAGCGGCGAGGTGAACTCTACGCCGTCGACTCGGCCGGGGTGTTCCTGCATGACGGACGATTGCGACACATCGATTGGTCGGTCATCCAGCGCTTCGAGGTGCTGCGCATGGGCGACGCTTATACCTCAAGCGGCGGCGCAGTCCCAGGGACTGATACGCGGGCGCGTGTCGCGAGGGTAAGCCGTTTTCCTCAGGGGCTCGAGGGTGAACTGTTGAGCAACGTGCTGACGCTGCTGCGGCAGCCTGCTCTTGAGCGCACGACTGGCGAGTCAGTGTCGCCCGCACCGCGCGACTCGCTCGACTCCGTCGGCGCACCCGGCGCACCCGGCGCACTCGACTCACTCGCCGCCGCGACGTCGCGTCTCACGGCGCGCTATGCCGAGCGTCGTACTGCCATGACCGACGGCTATCGTCGCATCGGCACCGACTTCCCGGCCATGGGCGAGCATTGGCTGCACCCCGGTGCGCTCATTGCCGGTCGTCTTGACGCAGCACGCCCGACGCTGCTCTCATACGTGGACATCGAAGGTCGTCCAGCGCTCGCCGGCGTGGGTTTCGTGGTTACCACGCAGGGCGACTCAACGGCGCGAGACGTACCCGGCTGGCCCGAACATTGGCACGAGCACAGCGGACTGCTCGGCGACGAG
>JBBQNT010000077.1:0-14039 GCA_038330215.1 Gemmatimonadales bacterium | reverse complement strand
CCGCCACCGCACTGCTTGGCGAACTCTCGCAGGCGTTCGTGCTGCACTGGATCGTGCTGCTGCCGCCAGTCGTGATCATCGTGGCGATTATGCGGCGTGTGCCGTCGCTGCTCGCGATCACGTTGTCGTCGCTGGTGGCCGGTGCACTCGCCATCATGTTGCAGCGCGAAGCCGCGCTCGATGTGATGACGGCGATCGTCACCGGTGCACGCGCAAGCGGCGCAACCGCGCACAGCGACATGTTCGTGCGACTGGTGGAACGCGGCGGACTCTATTCCATGGCGCCCACACTGGTGATTGTCTTCGCGGCGTTCCTGCTCGCGGGCGCAATGCAAGTCTCGGGTGCACTCGATGTACTGCTTGCCCGACTGCTCAGCGTCGTGCGCACCACGTTCACGCTCGTTGCCGCAACGATGACCGCGGGACTCGGAATGGTCGCGCTCACGAGCCACGGCGGCGTGACCATGCTCGTGGTCGGCGGACTCTTTCGCGATGCCTATCGCAGCGCGAGTGTGCCGCCACGCATTCTCTCGCGCAGTCTCGAGGATTCCGTCACCATCACCGAAGTGCTCATGCCGTGGACGGTGTCGGCCGTATTCATGGCCACCACGCTCGGCGTGCCCACGGTTGCGTATGCGCCCTGGGCCGTGTTCTGCTGGTGCGGTCCGGTTCTGTCGCTGCTGCTTGCGTGGCGATCGCGTCGGGGGGCATGATTACCATCAGGGGTAACCCATATCCGGAGCACTGTGCAATGCGCTCTTCCGTCATCGCCTTGCGATTCGCCGGCCTGCTCGCCGCCGCGGCCACCATTCCGGCGCTCGTCGCCGGGCAGGCGCACAACCAGCCGCCCGGCGCCGGTGAGCAGCTCGGCGCGGTGCATTTTCCGACATCGTGCGCGTCGGCCGTGGCGTCGCAGTTCGACCGCGCCGTCGCGCTGCTGCATTCGTTCGAGTTCGGCGCGTCGACGCGCGCGTTCACTGAGGTGCTCGCTGTTGATTCCACCTGCGCAATGGCGCACTGGGGCGTCGCGATGAGCCGCTGGTCGAATCCGACGTCGCCAGCAAGGCGCGCAACGGTGGTGCTCGACGCAGGGCGCGCGTCGGCGGAAAGCGCGGTGCGGTTGTCGTCTGAGGTAACAGCGCGGGAGCGCGGCTATGCGCGCGCCGTGTCAATGCTGTTTGCAAACCATGAGCGCCTCGACCAGCGGACGCGCGTCCTCGCGTACGAGCGTGCGATGACGGATCTCGTGGCTGCAGAGCCCGCGGATACCGAAGCCAGGATCTTCCACGCGCTCGCGCTCATTGGCTCGGCGCCGCCAACCGACAAGACCTATGTGAATCAGTTGAAGGCCGGCGAAATCCTCGAGGACATCTGGACCCGGCAACCCGATCATCCGGGTCTCGCGCACTACATCATTCATGCGTACGACGTTCCGTCGCTGGCCGACAAGGCGCAGGCTGCGGCGCATCGCTACGCGGGCATCGCCCCGTCGGCTGCGCATGCGCAGCACATGCCGTCGCACACGTTCACGCGCGTCGGACTGTGGAAGGAGTCAGTCGAAACGAATCGCAAGAGTGTCGCAATCGCACTGCGAGATGGCTCGATCGCAGAGGCCTTGCACGCATCGGACTACACCATGTACGCGTACCTGCAGATGAGGAAGCTCGATGCGGCCAAGGCCGTGCTCGACGGGTTGCCGGCACTGGAGGCTCGCTTCGACGTGAACGCGAACACCGGAGCGGCTCCCGGATGGGCCGGCGCATTTGCGCTCGCGGCCATTCCTGCTCGCTACGCGCTCGAACGTCGCGACTGGGCTGGCGCTGCAGCGCTTGAGCCGAAGTCGAGCACGTTCCCGTGGACGGAAGCGATGGTGCATTTCACCCGCGCGCTCGGCGCAGCCCACATCGGCGCGACGGCGACCGCGCGCGAGTCGGTCGATTCACTGGCGGCGTTTGAGCGACGCCTGAGCGAAAACGGAGAGCCGTACTGGGCCGAACAGGTGGCGATTCAGCGACTCGGCGCACAGGCGTCGCTCGATCGCGCAGAAGGACGCACCGATGCCGCGCTCGTTCGCATGCATGAAGCCGCTCGACGCGAGGGTGCGACGGAAAAATCTGCGGTCACGCCCGGGCCGCTCGTGCCTGCGCGCGAGCTGCTTGCCGACATGCTGTTGGAGCTCGGACGGCCCGCCGAGGCGCTCACCGAGTATCGCGCCACCCTGCTGACGGAACCCAATCGCTATCAGGCGGTGGACGGTGCGCGCCGGGCGGCGACGGCTTCGGGCGACCGCGCGGCCGCTGCCCGATACGCGGCTCAGCTCCGGCAGATGACGGGCGGCTGATGCTGCTTCGGGCACCCAATCGCGAGCTCCCGTCCATTCCGCGACCGCGCATACAACCCTCAGCTAGCCCGACAGTGCCGTCGCGCACGGCCTGCACCATCACGATCTACTTTCCGCGTCCGTCGCAGAACGTCGTCAACGTGGGCGTTGCGCGGTGAAGTGAGCCGAAGCGATCGGCGATGAATCCATCGCGACCTCGTGATGCACAACGCCCGCGTCTACTCGGCGGAGGACGCCACTCCGCCCGTGCTGACTGAGGATCACGGATCGCCGGAGAGCGAAGCGCGCGCCGCACTCCACCCCGCGTCAGCGGCTAGCGCTTGTTCGACTGTGTTTCGGGGCGGATGTGCTTTCGAAAGAACAACTCGTCGACCCCGCCGTCGTTGATTCCCACCAACCGCCCACTGAGGCGAACTACCCTGCAGCCAGCGGATTGCACCAGCGTACAGCGCGAAAACGCTGGAAATCTGTATCCGCTGAGTGCAGTTCCGCCCCTTGCTCGATGGCGAGGGCGGCGAGGTGCGCGTCCGAGCACAAGTTGCCCGCCGTTCCCGTCTCGACCAGCAACGCGCGAAGAATCGCCCAGTGGCGATTGCCGGGTACCACCAGCTCTACGTTGGGCTGCGAGAGCCAGTCGTCGACGATCGCGACGGCGTCCTCGACGCCAAGTGGCCGTTCGAACACGCGTGGACTGGTCGTGAGCCGAAGAAAGCCGAGCATGACCGCCCACGACAGGCCCAGCGTTTCGTCGCCGCCGAGGCTGTCTTCCAGCCACCGCTTCGCAACGACATGCTGCGGTGCATCGCGGTTGACGGCGTAGATCAGCAGGTTGAGATCGGCGATCCGCACATCACTTCCGCAGCTGCAAGTCGCGCCCGTGCTCCTCGTCTTCCAGCGCATCTGCCAACTGCAGCGCGCGGTCGAGATTCACTCGTGGTGATCCGAGCGAGACAGTATTAAGCCGATAGGTCGCCGGCGGTTCCGCCACCCGTGCCGTCAGGCCCGCGCGCAGCGCAGAGTTCAGCAGCGCCTTCACGCTCGTGCCTCGGCGGACCGCTTCCAGACGGAGTTGCTCCAGCAGAATGGGGTCAATGTCGACGGTGGTTCGCATAACGTGATGCTAACGCATCATATAAATGATGTCAACGCATCATCGAAGCATTGCCTGCGGCGCCGTTGGGGTCCACGCGCTCGCCTCACCAATGTGAAAAACGCGTGCGCAAAGGCCGAACGTCGCGCGTCGGCGGTGCGTAAGTTGTGCAGGCACCTTTCCAACTCGTTTCCAGTACACAGTGATCGACATACGTACGTTGTTGATGACCGCATTCTCGGCGGCCATCGTGCTGGTCCCCGTTCGCGTCTCGTCCCAGGCTTCGTCCAAGATCGCCACCGCCACGCGCGTGGAGCGCGCACCGCGCGTTGACGGCCGCCTCGATGAGGCGCTGTGGAGCCGCGCCGTGCGCATAGACGACTTCACGCAGCAGCGACCCAAACCCGGCGCCGAGGCGTCGGAGCGCACCGAGGTCTACCTCGTGTACGACGACGAGGCGCTGTACGTGGGCGCCCGCATGCTGCGCCAGGATCCCTCGCGCATCCTGCGCGCGCTCAGCCGGCGGGACGGCATGGGAGCGGCCGAACGCATCACCATCACGCTCGATCCGCAGCGTGATCGGCGCACCGGCGTGGGCTTTGGCGTGACGGCCGCCGGCGTGCGCTCGGATTTCCGGCACACACAGGACGCCGACCGCATGGGTCGCGAGAGCCAGTACGAGCCCGTGTGGACGGCGGCGGCCGAGGTGGACTCCACCGGCTGGAGCGCCGAGATGCGCATTCCGTTTTCGCAGCTGCGCTTCCCGCCGGCGGAGAACCAGCAGTGGGGTGTGCAGCTCGATCGGTGGATGCCGGACAAGAACGAAGACATGCAGTGGGTGATGATCCCGCCCAACGAAGCGGGCTACATCTCGCGCTTCGGCACGTTGCAGGGCATTTCGGGCATCGTCTCGGCGCGTCCCATCGAGCTCCTCCCATACGTGGCCGGCGATGCCACGCGGCGTGCCTCCACCACGGCCACCAACCCGCTGCTTCGCAACTACAGCGCACGGGTTGGCGGCGACATGAAGATGGGCGTGGGCTCGAGTCTCACGCTCGATGCCACTGTGAACCCGGACTTCGGCCAGGTGGAAGCGGATCCCGCCGAGGTGAACCTGAGTGCGTTCGAGACGTTCTTTGACGAACGTCGGCCGTTCTTCACCGAGGGCGGCGAGATGCTGCGCGGCAGCGGCGGCGGCGGTGGTGGCGGGGGTGGCGGTGGCGGCGGCGGCGGGGCGTACTTCTATCCGCGTCGCATTGGCGCGCCGCCGCACGCCTCGGTGAGTGCGGACTTCGTGGATGTGCCACTCGCGAGTACCATTCTGGGTGCGGCCAAGCTGACGGGGCGCCTGCCCAGTCGCCTGTCGGTGGGTGGGCTCATGGCGGTCACCGCCCAGGAAAATGCGCGCCTGTTCTTCACCGACTCCGCCACGCAGACACGCACTGTTGGCGTGGAGCCGCTCACCGCGTACAGCGTGCTGCGCCTGCAGCAGGAAGTCGGAACGCAGGCCTCCACGATCGGCGCGGCGTTCACCACGACGAATCGTCGCTTCGGCAGCGACGAGCATCTGGCACGACTGCTCACGCGAGAGGCGTACTACAGTGGCCTCGACTGGCGCATTCGCCTGCAGCAGGGGCGGTACGCGATCAGCGGCAACGTGGCCGGCTCGTATGTGGCGGGCGACACCGCCGCCATTCGTCGGCTGCAGACATCGAGCACGCGGTTTCTGCAGCGGCCCGACATGACGCACGGTCGCTACGATCCGCTCAAGACGTCCATGTCCGGCTACACCGTGCGCCTGCGCGCCGACAAGGACGGGGGCAACCTGATCCTGTGGGGTGCCGAGGTGAAAGCCGAGTCGCCCGGGTTCGAGGTGAATGATCTCGGTCGACTGCAGAGCACCGATGACATCGAGTACAACGCCGACATCCAGGTGCGCGAGACGCAGCCCGGCCGGTACTTCCAGAACTGGCGGCTGGGCTTCGAGACGCGCGGCGCGCGCACCTTCGGTGGCATCCATCAGGGCAACTCGTGGACGCAGAACACGTCGCTGACGCTCAAGAACTTCTGGAACGTGAACCTGCGGTCCACGTTCAACCTCGCGTCGCTCGATGATGCGCTCACCCGCGGTGGCCCGCTCATGGGCAAGCCCCAGGAGTTCAAGCAGGACCTGCGCGTCAACACCGCGTTTGGCGCGCAGACCTTCTGGCGCGTGAACGGCGGCTATGAGGTTGACGAGTTCGACGCCATGCGCGTGAACGTCGGGGCGCAGCTCACGGTGCGTCCGTCAGACCGGATCTCCGTGTCGATGGAGCCGTCGTACCAGAGCGGCACGGATCCGCGGCAGTATGTCACGCGGGTGGCGGGCGGCACGCGCACGTTCGGCACGCGGTACATCTTCGGCGAGCTCGAGCGCAGCACGATGTCGGCCAAGCTCCGCCTGAACTACACCGTGTCGCCCAACCTGTCGTTCGAAGGGTACGGCGAACCGTTCGTGTCCAGCGGCGCCTACGCGAACATGGGCGAACTCTCGGCGCCGCGCAGCCGTGAACTGCGCGTGTACGGCACCGACGGCACGAGCGTGTCCATCGATTCGCTCGGTGTGCGCACCGTGACGGACGGGGCACAGACGTTCACCATCTCCAACCGCGACTTCCATGTCCTCTCGTTCCGCTCCAACGTGGTGATGCGCTGGGAGTGGCTGCCGGGCAGCACGCTGTTCGTGGTGTGGCAGCAGAACCGCCGCACGAGCGAGGCGTTCCGTCAGTCGCTCAGCCTGAGCGAGTTGTACCGCACCACGCGGGCGGCGGGTGACAACTTCCTGTCGGTGAAGTTGAGTTACTGGCTGCCGGTGACGTTGGGCGGGAGTCGGGGGTAGGGAACGACGCCCGCGCCGAGTGCTGCTCTCCAGCAGGTCATGCGCCAGCCACGCGCATCGTGAACTGACGGCAGGGCACGCGTGACGTGCTCGGCAGGCTATTGACGAAGGGGGAGCGCCGGCGGCGGAATGATCGCCTCCATCTGTGCCGCGAGTTCGAGCAGCTGAGCGCGTTGCTGCTGCAGGTCTCGCGCCACCGACAGATCTGTGCTGGCGACGGATGCCTCCATGCGCCGCACGGCATCGACATCGATGCCCGCGCCCGGCTCGGTGACGCTGGCCAGTGCGCTGGCCGCTTGCCGCACATGTTCGTTGGCTGTGCCGAAGTTCCGCCGGTCGAGTTCCGCAGCCGCGCGGAAGAGCCAGATGCGCGCCTCGAGCAGCTTCATGCGATGCGCAGCCTGCTGCATCTGCGCGTCCAGTGCGACGATCTGCTCCGCCAGCAGTTCGCGCTCCGCCGCCATTTCAGCACGGGCAGCCGTCAGCTCGCGCGAACCGAGATAGCGCCCGAGCGCAAACAATGCCGCGCCGATCAGCAGCGCTGCGACGATTGCAATGCCGATCTCCCGTAGCCCGACACTGTACCGGCGTGTGGTGCGCTCTGTCATACGGGTGCCTCGTCCTTGAGGAAAGAGTGAGCTACAACCGGCCCATGCCGCGTGCGGGCGCATGTATATCATACACAATCACACGCACGATGACACGCAGGGGACTTGTAGCTCACGCGTGTGCCGCTCACGCACTCCGGCGAACGGTTCGGTGCACGTGTCAGGTCGAGCGTATCCGGATTCGCGAATTGCCGCTCATCCCGATTCGCCGAGGCGAGAGCGAGGTAGTGTCGGAGACTGCCTCGCCCGCCCAACGCTGCCGGCCTAGCTCACTGCCGCTACGATGGGTGCGCCAACCACCAGCCGATGACCGTCGGGCGTGCGCAGGATGAACTCTCGCAGCCCGTAGGCGCGATCCACCGGCGGAGAGGCGATCTCGGCGCCGCGAGCGCGTACTTCGCGGAAGAACTCATCCACGTCCTCGACCATCAGATGCACGAACCAGGAATGGTTGCCGGTCTGCTCGGCTGCTACCTCATCCGGACACTCGCCCAGCATCACGTGGAATGCGTCACGGGATAGAAAGCGCCATCCGGGAGCGCGAATGGGATCTTCCGTGAAGCCAAGCACGTCCAGGTAGAAGCGCGCGGACCGCTCAAGGTTGCGCACCGCCAAGACCGATCTCGCCCGAACTATGCTTGTCATTCTGCTGCCTCCGCTCCGTTCGGTTGGAAGTTGTGACGGGGCTGGCCCCTCTCAATCATCCAGCTCGGCCCCGATGTCCACAAGGACTCCGCCTTCGACGAATCTCCAACCGCGACTTTCAAGTGCTTTCCTTCCGCTCCGACGCGCGGCGGGCGACAACTTCCTGTCGGTGAAGTTGAGATATTTGCCGACTTCGTCACACCACGCTACCTCTTCCTCCGTCAACGTCGCTGCGGGATCTGGTCGCCTCGTTCTTCACGCTCGTCACGGAGCCGCAACATGTCCGTTCGTTCACTCGCTCATCGTTGCATTCTCGGTTCCGCGGTGTGCGCGGGGTTAGTCGCCGCGGGCGCGCTCTCGCAAGCACTGCACGCCCAGGACCGTGCCCGCTCGCGCTCCATGATCTCGTCCATGCAGGGCATCGTCGCCAGCGAAAGTGTACTCGCCTCCCAGGCGGCGGCTGGCATTCTGGAGCGCGGCGGCAACGCGATCGACGCGGCGGTTGCTGCAAACGCGATGATGGGACTCGTCGCCCCTATGAACGACGGCATCGGCGGCGATCTGTTCGCCATCGTGTACGAGGCGAAGAGCGGCAAGCTGTACGGCCTCAACGCCTCGGGCTGGGCGCCCAAGGCGCTCACGGTGGACTACCTGCGCGCGAAGGGGCGCACGTCCATGCCCTCGCGCGGTATCGATGCGGCCACGGTTCCCGGCGCGGTGAAGGGCTGGGGAATGCTGCTCACGCGCTTCGGCCGCCTGCGCTTTGATCAAGTGCTGGCGCCCGCCATTGCCTACGCGGAGCAAGGATTCCCGGTGGGTGAGGTGGTGAGTGTGTATTGGAAAGACAGCGAGGACCGCCTGCGTGAAGACGCGCCCACGACGAAGACATTTCTACCAAACAACGCGGTGCCGCAGCCGGGCGACCTGTTCCGCAATCCGGAGCTCGCCTGGAGCTACCGGCAGATTGCGCAGCACGGTGCGTCGGCGTTTTACACAGGTGGACTGTCGCGCAAGTTGCTGGCCAGTTCGAAAAGCCATGGTGGCTCGATGACCGCCGAAGATCTCGCCGAGTACGACGGCGAGTGGGTAGAGCCGATTTCCACCACGTACCACGGGTGGACCGTGTACGAGTTGCCGCCCAACGGACAGGGCATCGCGGCGCTCGAAATGCTCAACATCATGGAGCGCTTCCCGATCGCCGAGATGGGGCACAACTCGGTGAAGGCCTTGCACTACATGATCGAGGCAAAAAAGTTGGCGTACGCCGACATGCGTCGGTATGACGGCGACCCGCGCTTTTCGGCGGTACCTGTTGAGGCGATGCGCTCCAAGGCGTACGCTAAAATGCGTGCGCAGCTGATCAACCCGATGCGCGCCACCTGCGACGTGTCAGCCGGCGCTCCAGCGATGACCAGCAACGACAGCGATGCGGACTATGACTTCCGCACCGACAACGGCACGACGTACCTGAGCGTGGTAGATCGCGAGGGCAACATGATCTCGCTCATCCAGAGCAACTACTCCACGGTGGGATTCGGCGCCGGCATCACGGTGGGTGACGCCGGCTTCGTGTGGCACAACCGCGGCGCGGGCTTCACCTTCGACTCGGCCAGCGCGAACATGCTCGAGGGGCGCAAGCGACCACTGCACACCATCATTCCGGCGTTCATGGAGCGCGGCGATACGAAGATTGCGTTCGGTATCATGGGCGGCTGGAACCAGTCGCAGGCGCACGCGCAGTTTGTGTCGAACGTTGTGGACTTCGGCATGAACATCCAGGCGGCGCTCGATGCACCGCGGTTCAGCAAAGAGACCTTCGACGGCTGCGATGTGAACTTCGAGTTCCGCATTCCCGGTGGTGTGCTGCAGTCGCTCGCCGCGATGGGACACACACTTGTGATGCGCGGCGACTATTCGAGCACACGCATGGGTGCGGGTCAGGCTGTGCAGCGCAACTTCACAACGGGCATGAACGGTGGCGCGTCGGACCCGCGCAAGGACGGGGCGGCGGTGTCGGAACTGCTGCGGCCAGCGCCGTAGCACTCCATACTTGTCACACACGAATCGACCAGCCGGCCCGCCCCCGGCTCTTCGCACCAACATTCCCACGCCGATGCTACTCCGCCGCCAACTATTCCTGCTGGGCCTCGCCACCTGCACGGTCACCGCCGTTGCCCAGTCCCAGTCCCCACTCACGGCGAGCGATCTGCTCGACGTCGCGAACGCTTCAGTCGCCGATCTGAGCAACGATGGCGACTGGATTGCCCTCACCGTGAGCACGCGCCGCGACAATCTGGGCGTGGACGCCTCGCGTGATGGCGACCCGAGTTACCTGCGTGTCACGCCGGTCATGCTGCACGCGGTCAACGCGCGCACGCTTGAACGCACAGCGGTGTTTCCCGCCGCGCGGCAGGTGCGCAGCGCCACCTGGTCACCCGACGGGACGCGACTCGCCTTCCTGGAACTGGTGAACAACGAACTCCGCCCCACGGTGTGGGACCGCGCGTCGAAGCGATTCACCGTGGCGCGCATTCCGGCGGGACAGTACGTGGCCGAGAACAGTGAGCTGCGCTGGAATGGCGACGGCACGCAACTTTACTTCGCACTGCGCAGCGCGGCGTGGCGCACGCGTGTGCAGGAACGCTTTTCCACGCTCGTGCGCGGGCCGATCACGCACCTGGGATCGCCCAAGGTCGAACCAATCCTTCCGTGGGAAGCGCTGCGACGCGAAGCGTTCAGGCGCAGCGTCGTGGCGTGGACAGTCGCTCGGCAGCAGGTGACCACACTCATTCCGGAAACCATGGTGAGTAGCTGGGACGTGTCGCCCGACGGCGCGGTGCGCGTGTGGGCCGACGACCAGACCACGAAGACCGACTATCAAACCATCATGGGGCGCACCGAGCGCCTCGTGGCGCGCGTAGGCACTGACACCGCGCTGCAGGTGATCGCGCCGCGCCTGCAGGGCACCACGGTGCAGTGGAGCGAGGATCAGCGACGCTTTTTCGTAGCGCGCGAGGGCACCATCTCGATGGGGCGGATCGCTGCAGCGAGCGGCGGCACACCCCGCGATACCACACGCCGTCGCATCCTCGCGCCCGACTCCATTCCCGCCAGCGATACGTCCGCCACCGCACGCGCGCGTCGCGCCGCCACACGCTGGTCGCTGGTGCGCACGAGTCCGCGCGGTGACGCCATCATCGCAAGTCGGCAGGACGGTCTGTACCTCTCCGACACACTCGGCGCGCTCACGCGCATAGCCGTCCTGCCTGATTCCACCGACCAGAGTTCACCGCGTGCCAGCGTACTCGAGTGGTCGCACGACGGACGACATGTCTACCTCGCGCTCAACGCGCGCGACCGCTACGACCGCGCGATTGTGCGCTGGGACGCGCAGACCGGCGCCACCGATACGCTCGCGCGTGATGTGCAGTACCGCACCGGCCTCCGGCTCGCGAAGCAGGGCGGCACGCTCGTACTCAACGTCGCCACTGCCAATCGTCCCGCCGATCCGCACGTCGCAAACGCATCACTCGGCAACCTGCGCAAGCTCTATGACGCCAACCCGCAGCTCACCACCGAACGACTCGCGCGCACCGAGCTCGTGCGCTATCTCGATGCCGACGGGAAACCGCAGTGGGGCGTGCTGTACCATCCCATTGGCGGCGCACGCCCCGCGCCCACCGTGTTCCTGGTGTACGAGACGTTCTTCGACGACACGTTCGATCCCACCGCGAACTATCTCGCGTCGCGCGGCTACGCTGTGCTGAAGCCAAGCGTGAGCCTCGAGACCGGCTATCCCGGCGAGGCCTGGCTCAAGGGCGTCACGGCGGCGGCCAACCACCTCATCACAACTGGTGTCGCCGACTCAGCGAGACTTGGCGTGCACGGCACCAGCTACGGCGGCTACGCCACCAACCTGCTCATCACGCAGACCAAGCGCTTCAAGGCTGCGATCAACATCTCGGGCAAGGTGGACTTCATCTCCTTCTATACCGATTCACCGCGCATTGGCGACCGCAACACGCACGCCGCCGAACGCAGTCAGGACCGCATTGGCGCCACGCTGTGGGAAGCACCGCTCAAGTACATCGAGCATTCGGCGGTGCTGTTTGCTGATCGCATCACAACACCGCTCCTGCTCATGACCGGCGGCGAAGACCACAACGTGCCCGCGCTCAACACGCGCGAGATGTACTACGCGCTTCGCCGACTGGACAAGGAAGTGGAGTGGGTGAACTACGCGAACGGTGGGCACGGGATTCCGATGACGACCGAGAGCGAGTTCACGCACTTTCACGAGACATTGGGTGCGTGGTATGACCGATGGTTGAAGCGGGAGAAGGCGGCGATGGAGTGAGGGTCACGCGGTTGACAGTCGAGTCTATGCATGTATATATGCATGCATGGCTTCCAAGACAATCTCCATCGACATTGAAGCGTACGAGCGCCTGCGACGCGCCCGACGGGCTCGTGGGGAGTCGTTCTCCATGGTGATCAAGCGTGCCACATGGCCCGAGCCGCCGCGAACCGCTGGCGCGCTGCTCGACGCAATCACTACGCTACCGCCTGTGGAAGAGGCGGTGCTGGACCGGCTCGAAGCGGCACAGCGCGACGACCCAGAGCCGGAGGATCCGTGGCCGGCCGCGTTGCGCTCGACACCTCGTTCCTGATCGACCTGCAGCGGGAGCGGCTGCGCGGGCAGGACGACGGCGCGGCGCATGCGTTTCTGCGCTCAGCGCCCGCCCTCGAACTCGTGCTGCCAGTCACCGTCCTGGGCGAGTTCGCCGAAGGCTTTGAGCAGCCCGATCATCCGGTGCTGCGTGCCGTGCGGGAACTGCACACGCTGCTCGAGGTCGACGAGGCGTCGGCGCTGCTGTATGGCCGCATCACGCGTGTGTTGCGCGAGCGCGGCGCACTCATCGGCACGAACGACCTCTGGATCGCCGCGACCTGCGTGTCACACGACGTCCCGTTGGTGAGCGCGAACGTCGCCCATTTCCGTCGCGTGCCGGATCTCGAGGTGATCGGCTACCGCTGATCGCCCGCGGTAGCCGGATGCACGGGCGCATTCAGCTGTTTGACAGATGGCGCGCGTGTACCCGGCGTTGTCTAAAAATCGTTTCCTTAAAGGCAGCAAAGGAAACGTTTTTTAGACTCAGCGAACCCCCGGCTTCTATAATGTCGGGCTGCGATGCCCCCCAATCGCGGTTCAGCAGCGCCTACGCCGACCGCAGCGCCATTGCCATCCACAGCATCCACACCGCCTGCGCGAGCACCACGGCACCGAACCCGATCACGTCGAGTGGCACCACACCCGTGCTGCCTACGAAGATCCCGGCCGCGCCGAGCGCAAAGCCCAGCCACCCAAGCCCTGCAGGAAGCGCGTCGACACCACGCATTGCCCACGACCAGGCCAGCACCACTGCCCGTGAGCATCACGTATAGCGAGGCAAAGGCACGATTGATCGAATCTCGATGCCACTGCGGTCGCGCACGCTCACAACGCTACCGGGCGAGGAATCGCCCGGCGCGGAGCAGGCAGCCAGATACGCCGCGAGTACGCCAAGTCCCCAGCTGCGCATCACGTTGCGAGTGGACTGCGGCCACGGTTCGTGTGAACGGTCAGCGAGCCTCATGGTCCACCTCCGGGGAACAGGTCGCATCAGGCGGTGGCACGTGCGCTCGCCTACGTCAAACATCGTATGGTCGCTGCCTCCGGCGTCCTGCACAATGTCGCCAAATCCTTTCGGAGGCGCGATGCAGCTCTATTCCAATCATGTCGCTCGACTGGCACTGCTCGTCCTGCTGGCGCAGCCAAAATCTGTGGCGATGCGCGACGTGGCGCTCAAGGGCGTCATTGACCCGCAAACACGTGCGCTGGCCGGTACCGTTGTGGCCGTGATCGGCATGCCGATCAGTCGGGTGTCCATCACTGGCCAGCTGCGCGCCCGCATCGCCTGCGATGGCACGTTCACCGGCACGGTTTCGTACAGCCGCACTGTGCGCATTTTCGCAGCGCTCAAGCGCACTGACCTCGTCACGCAATTGGATGGCAGCATTGTCGACACGCTGCAGGTGACACAGGCCCAGAGCTCGCCAATGCTCGGCAGCTCTGTGGTCCAACCGGCAGCTATCGAACTGTCGTTCGCGCTCCTGCGCGCCGAGCCGCTGTGTCGGGTAGAGCAACCATGCGAAGGCCAGGAAGATCAACATCTAGGTATGTTCAGCGACACGGGTCGGGATTGCCGTTGGTCGTTCGACCCAGGTCCCGAGCAACACAACGACGCAATACCATGCATCCACGGAAGCCCGAAGCGCGCGACATCGAGCCGCAACTGATCGAGGTGCGCTACGCGCTCCCGCACTGGGCAAACCCCGAGCGCTTTCCGTTCTGCGTGCCGGCCATCGCATCGATGACAGCGCTGTCGCTCGATTCGCCGGTTGTGTGTTTCGTGGGCGAGAATGGCTCCGGAAAAT
>JBBQNT010000076.1:0-14163 GCA_038330215.1 Gemmatimonadales bacterium | reverse complement strand
TACCAGTATCACGGTCGAGTGAAGGCCGTGGCCGATGGCGCCCGCGAGGGCGGCCTGGAGTTCTGATATGGCTGAACAGACGAATTCGGGCGGCGGGGCCCCAACGAGCGGTCCCGGACGCAGTGCACGTAGCGGTGGTGGCCCGAGCGGCCCCGGTGGCCGTGGCCGAGGTGGCCCTGGTGGTGGTCGTGGCGGCCCAGGTGGCGGTCGCGGTGGCCCAGGTGGCGGTCGTGGCCCGGGCGGACCGGGGGGTGGACCGGGTGGCCGTGGTCCGGGCGGCCCTGGTGGCGGCCCCGGTGGACGTGGTGGTGAAGGCGGTCGTGGCGGCCCTGGTGGCGGTCGTGACTCGCGTGGCGGACCCGGCGGCGCCGATCGCAACGAGGGCAGCGATCTCGTAGAAAACGTGATTGCGATCAATCGCGTGGCCAAGGTCGTGAAGGGTGGTCGTCGCTTCAGCTTCAATGCGCTCGTCGCCGTAGGCGATGGGCAGGGCAAAGTTGGCTACGCGACTGGCAAGGCCAACGAAGTGTCCGAAGCGGTCCGCAAGGCCGTTGAAGGCGCGCGCAAGAGCATGGTCAGCATCCCACTCACGGGTTCCACTATTCCTCACGAAATCGTGGGCAAGCATGGCGCGGGCAAGGTGTTGCTCAAGCCGGCCGCTCCGGGTGCGGGTGTGATCGCGGGTGGCGCAGTGCGTGCGGTGATGGAGTGCGTGGGAATCCACGACATTCTCACCAAGAGCCTCGGCTCCACGAACCCGCACAACATGGTGCGTGCGGCTATGGACGGTCTGCAGCACCTGATTACTGTTGATCAGGCGGCTAAAGAACGCGGGATCGATGTTGGTCAGATCGGGTATCGCTCACGGGCCAAGTTGCGCTCGAGTGAGACGCGTACCCCCGGTGCAGCGGCTGTTGTCGCGGCGGAGGCATAATGCCAAGAACATTCGTTTGGCACGCGTCGAAGGGTCCGAAGCATACGCCCAAGCTTGAGGCGCCCACGGGTGGTCAGGTTACGATCAAGCAGGTGCGTAGTGGTATCGGGCATTCGTGGCGCATGAATCTCACGCTCAAGGCGCTCGGGCTCAAGCATCATCAACACAGCGTTGTGCACACGGATACCCCGTCGTTGCGCGGCCAGATCAAGCATGTGCGGCACCTGGTTCAGGTGACGCCGGTTCAGGAGTAAACGTGGCTACGAAGACCAAGGGCGCGGCCAAGTCCAGCGCCACTGACAAGATCGGATTGCACAACCTCGCGCCAGCGCCCGGCTCACACCGCGCGCGCCGTCGTGTGGGCCGCGGTCCCGGCTCGGGACTGGGCAAGACGTCCGGCAAGGGACACAAGGGCGCCAAGGCGCGGTCCGGCCATGGCGGACCTGGTGGTGGCAAGCCGCATTTCGAAGGTGGCCAGATGCCGCTCACGCGGCGCATCCCCAAGCGCGGCTTCACCAATCCGTTCCGTGAAGAAGCACAGATCGTTCGTCTCGACGCCATCGCGGTGCTCGAGGGCGAGGAAGTCACGACCGAGATCCTGTTGGCCGCCGGTTTGATCAAGGCGGGCAAGGGTCCGGCCAAGCTGCTCGCCAATGGCGAGCTCACCAAGGCGATCACGGTGCGTGGTGTAAAGGCCAGCGCGTCGGCGATTGCCAAGATCGAGGCGGCCGGCGGCCGCGTCGAGGGCTGACGGAGACCCCCCAGGCATGGCCCAGACGAATGCGGCGGCTCAGGCCGTTGCGAACATCTACAAGACGCCGGAACTGTGGCAGAAGATCACCTTCACGCTGCTGTGTCTGGTGATCTACCGAACGGGCGCGCACGTCACGGCGCCCGGCATCGACGTGACGGCCATGATGGACTACTTCGCTGCACAGGGCGGCGGTGGTCTGCTTGGACTGTACAATCTCTTCGTCGGCGGATCGCTCGAGCGCGCCACTGTGCTGTCGCTCGGCATCATGCCGTACATCTCTGCGAGCATCTTCATGCAGATCGCGGGCGCTGTCGTGCCCACGATCGACAAGATGAACAAGGATGAAGAAGGCCGGAAGAAGGTCACGCAGTGGACGCGCTACCTCACGGTGGTGCTCGCGGCGGTGCAGGCGTATGGGTTCGCCCTGTTCGTTGCGTCGCTGCCCAACGCGGTCTCGCGTCCGGGCGCGTGGTTCACGATCCAGATGATGCTCTTCCTCACCACGGGCGCGCTGTTCGTGATGTGGCTGGGTGAGCAGATCACGGAGCGCGGCATCGGCAACGGCGCCTCGCTGCTGATCTTCTTCTCGATCGTGCAGGGCTTCTGGCCCGCGATCATCAACACGTTCAACCTGTTCAGCACCGGCGCGATCTCGATCTTCACGCTGCTCGTGCTGAGCGCGCTGATGGTGACCATCGTGGCGGCCGTGGTGGCGATCACCGTGGCAGCCCGACGCATTGTGATTCAAATCCCGCAACGCACCATGGGACGCGGACGCATGCGCGAAGCGAGCCGCAACTTCATTCCGCTGCGCATCACGACGGCCGGCGTCATGCCGATCATCTTTGCGCAGTCGGTCATGATCGTTCCGGGTGCGTTTGGCACGTTCAGCAGCAACCCGCGCATGCAGGAAATCGCCGAGATGTTCAACCCGATGGGTGCGAACCCGTGGTTGTACTACATCGTGTCGGCGATCCTGATCATTCTGTTCACGTACTTCTACACGTCCATCATCTTCAATCCGGTGGACATCGCCGAGAACCTGAAGAAGCAGGGTGGATTCGTTCCGGGCGTGAAGCCGGGTGCGAAGACGGCGGAGTACATCGAGCAGGTGATCGAGCGTATCACGTTGCCGGGCGCTGTGTTCCTGGCCGCGATCGCCCTGCTGCCGATGCTGCTGGCCAACTTCATGAACATTCCGTTCCTCTTCGGCGGAACGTCACTGCTCATCGTGGTTGGTGTCGCGCTCGACACCATGTCGCAAATGCAGCAGCACCTGTTGCTGCGCAAGTACGACGGATTCATGAAGAAGGGTCGGGTTCGGTTCCGTGGCCGTCAGGCTTCGGGGATCTGAGTGCTGATCGTTCTGCTCGGACCGCCGGGTGCTGGAAAGGGGACACAAGGCGAGCGGTTAGCCGCTCGTCTTGGCGTTCCCAAGATCGCCACCGGCGATGTATTGCGTGCCGCTGTCCGCGAAGGCACGCCACTCGGCCTTGCTGCGAAAGCGGCAATGGACCGCGGCGACCTGGTCCCTGACGATGTGATTCAGGGCATCATGAAGGAAGCGCTCACCGCCCCGTCGGCTGCGAACGGCGCGATTCTCGATGGCGTAGTGCGCACCATCCCGCAGGCTGAAGGGCTGCGCGATATGCTGGACTCGGTGGACCGTGAGCTCGATGCTGTGCTGCTCTTCGATGTGGAGACGGAAGAGCTGGTACGTCGCCTGAGCGGACGCACAACCTGTAATGCATGCCAGCGCCCGTTCTTCGGACGTGAGCCCGGTGAGCCGTGCGAGTGTCCGGACGGCAAGAAAGGTGTGCTGGTGCGCCGAGCTGATGACGAACCGGATGCGGTGCGCAAGCGCCTGCAGGTATTCTCGGCGCAGACAGCGCCGGTGATCGACTGGTACCGCCGTCACGGTGCCCGTGTCGTCGCGATCAACGCCGTCGGCTCACTCGACGAAGTAGAGGCGCGCGCCATCGCGGGTCTCGGACCTGCACGCTGACATGCCCGTTGGCTCGCTGACGCAGGGGCTCCAGCTCAAATCGCCGCGCGAGATCGACACCATGTCGCGCGGCGGAGCGATTCTTTCGGCCACCCACGCGTTCGTGAAGCAGCATGTGCGGCCCGGCGTGTCCACCGGTGAACTCGATCGGCGTGCCGAACAGTTCATTCGCGATCACACCGGCGCCGAGCCCGCGTTCAAGGGGCTGTACGGCTTTCCTGGCGCCGTGTGCATCTCGGTCAACGAGGAAATCGTGCACGGTATTCCGTCGGGCAAGCGGGTGCTGCAGGACGGCGACATCGTGTCGGTGGATATCGGCGTCAAGTACGAAGGCATGTTCACCGATGCTGCCATCACACACCCCGTGGGCACCATCGACGAGATCACGCAGCGCCTGCTCGACATCACCGAGCGCTCACTGGCCGCGGGCATCGCCGCCGCCACGGTGGACAATCACGTCGGCGATATCGGCGCGGCGATTCAGGCGGTGGTGGAACTGGCCGGCTTCTCGATCGTGCGCGAACTCGTGGGGCATGGTGTGGGATTTGCGCCGCACGAAGAGATTCAGATCCCCAACTACGGCAAGCCCAAGCGCGGCAAGAAGCTGGTAGCGGGTCTCACCATCGCGATCGAGCCCATGGTGAATGTGGGCACGGCCAAGACGCGCACGCTCGGCGACAAGTGGACGGTGGTCACGCTCGACGGCAAGCGGTCGGCGCACTTCGAGCATACGATTGCGGTGATGGATGACGGGCCGCGCATTCTCACGGGGCCGGCAGCGACGTAGTTCCCGCAGCATCTGCGGGAAGCGTGTCAGGCTTGAAGTGCGCGCACTCGCGGTTCAAGCAACAACGACCGCCAGTCGTCTACACGCAGCTTCACGCGCTCCGCGATCTCCGCACTCAGACAGCGCGTGGGAACCAGCCCCACGATCTCGCTCCATGTCGGCTCAACGCCGCGCTCCGCTGCTGCGCGCGCCACCGCCTCGAAGGCGTGCAACACCGCCGTGCGGTCGATCGCCACAAGATTCATTGACACCTGCGACTGCCCGTTCACCTCGAGGGCGAGCGCCTTGACGCCTTCCACGCCGCCGTTCGACGCGCGCACGGTCGAAGCCACCTCACGCGCTACGGGCATGTGACTCGTGTCGCCAAGGTAGACATTGTAGGCCACCAGGAACGGCCGCGCGCCGATGACGATGGCGCCGGCCGTGGCATGCACCACGGCGCGTCCAAAGTCGGGAGCACGCGTGGGATCCGAGGCAATTGTATCGCGGATACGTTCGAAACCGCCGCGGCGAATCTCCGCCAGGTTCACGCGTTCCGGTCGCGTGGCGGCGCGCTCGTACAGGTACACGGGGATGGACAGCTCGTGCGCGACGCGTTCTCCGAGCTCGTGTGCGAGCGCGATGCAATCGTGCATGGTCGCGCCGTCGAGCGGCACGAAGGGCAACACGTCGGTGGCGCCCAACCGCGGGTGCACGCCCTGGTGTGCGGACACATCGATGCGCGCCGTGGCTTCGCGCACCGCTGCAAACGCCGCATCACCGACGATGTCACGCGGGGCGACAAAGGTGATTACCGACCGGTTGTGCCAGGCGTCGCTCGACACATCGAGCACGTGCGCGCCGGGAACGGCCGCGATGGCGTCGCGGATCGCCGTAATCGCGGCGAGGTTCCGACCCTCGGAGAAGTTCGGGACGCATTCGACAAGCGGTGACGCGCTGGTCTCAGCGCGGCTGACGACGGCTGGCGAGTTGTGTTCTATCTGCACGGCGCTGGGCGACGGGAAAGGACGTGTTGTTGCGGCGGCGCTCGGCGCTGCCCGCTACTCCACGCTAAGCGATTCCGCCATCAATACCAGCTCCTCCACCGCAACGGCGCTCACCGCGGCGTTGAGTGTCGGCCCCCGAAGCTTCACGGGCAACGCCTGTCGCAGCCGCCATTCCTGCACCACGCTGCGATCCTCGGCGAGCAACTGCACCGTGACGTTGCGGCGGTCCGCACCACCGGACAGCACTGCACTGATCCACTGCTGCAGCGACGGGTCGCCAATCACACCGCGCGTCAGCGTGACCGTGATGGGTCGGGCGAGACCGGGCAGCAGTCGACGCGCGTGGGTCTTGTCATTGCCGGCCCGGTACTCGATCACTTCAACCTCCTGATCGAGACCGTGCACTGCCGAAAATCCGGCCGCCACCTCGCTCGGGTCGCTGTCACCCAGATGAACGAGGAAGTTGAAGGCACCGTAGGGCGACTCGCGAAATATGGGCATGGGATCCTCAGCGCCAGTGAAGGTCGGCGTACACGACTTCGAGTTCCTCGAAGGCGATCTCGCCGGTGAAGGCATCGTACGTGGGGCCGGTCCATCGTATGGGCCAGCAGTGCGAGACCTCGAATCGGTGCAACACATCTCCGTCCGCGCGGGCAAGATGCTCAACCACAATGCCACGTACGCCGGGCTTGCCGTCGATCGAGTCGCGGCGCCACTGGTAGAGCGTGCGGTCTCCGTCCAGCGCGCGGCCGAGCACCAACCGTCCAGTCGCGGTCGGGGCGCTCCAGAGCACATGCGGTGGCGGACCGGGGAGATCTTTTCGCACGAGCTGCGTCGTGTCCGCCGCGAGCTCAAGCGTGGTTACGCGCGCGCACGCGACAGCCCTGCCGTCGATGAGCACGTTGAAGTTGCTGGCCAGCGTGATCGCTGCGCTGTCACGAGTCATGCATGACAGCGTGCAGCACGCAGACCGGTCTTGTCAAGCATGCGCGATGTGTGCTGGCCTCACTCCCCGCGCATGGACACGATCGGATCCACCATGGACGCACGCCGCCCCGGCAGGTAGCTCGCCAGCAGTCCGATGCCCACCATCACCGCCGTCATCCCCACGTACGTCGTCGCGTACACGGCGCCCACGCCATATAGCAAGCTGCTCAGCGCGCGCGTGAGTGAAGGAGAGGCGCACCATTGATCGCCGTGCGAGCTCGTCCATGGTGTACGCGCGGTACATCGGCGCTTCCGGCGCAATCTCGCGCACGATCTCGCGAATGGCCGGTGCAATCGCTTCCGCACGCGCAGTCTTCACCACATACGCGGGCGATGCCAGCCACCAGCTGGTGGGCGTGGGGCCAACCATGGGGAAGTACACGAGCGCCTCACCAGCTTCGCGGAAGTCGCTTTGCATCACATCCTCCACCACGCCCACCACCGTATGCCAGTCCTCACCGTCAGTGCGCTGCAAACGCCGACCGATCGCATGCTGCCCGGGCCAGAGCCGCTCCGCAGCCGACTTGCTGATCACGACGTTGCCAAGCGTGGAGATGTTGTCCTCGCGCGTGAACGGCCGACCGGCGAGCACCGCGATCTCCATGGTCTGGAAATAGTCGGCCGCCGCAAACGTGGACGAGAGCTGCGTGCCCGCGTCAGGATCGCCAGCCTGGTCCTCGCGCCGGAACGGCCCCGCGCTGAGCCCCTCGTCCAGCGGCACGTTCTCCACCAGCCCCACCGACTCCACACCCGGGAGCGCACGCAATCGGTCCATGAAGGTGAGGACGAACTGCGCGTACGACGGACCGTCCTTCAGGTTCGCCTGCTCGGGCGCGATCTGGAACGTGAAGATGTCCTTGGTGGTGTAGCCGGGGTCCACGCTGCTCAACTTGCCGTAGCTGCGGATCAGCAGGCCCGAGCTGATGAGCAGCACCAGCGCCAGCGCCGTCTGTCCCACCACGAGCGCATCGCGGCCCCAATGACGACGGCGCGTGGCACCACGCCCACCCTCGCGCAAACTCAGCAGGTTGGGCGCTGACGAGCGCAGCGCCGGCGCAAAACCACAGGCGATGGCGGCGAGCACCGCAGCCCCGAGGGCGAAGAGCAGCGTGGGCACGTCCACGTGTACGCTCGCGAGACGCGGGATGCCGGCCGGCGCCGCGCGCAGGAAGATGGGCAGCACGATCAGTGCGAGCACCACAGCCAGCGCGCCGGCGCTCAGGGCAATCACGAACGCCTCGGCCATCTGCACACGCACCAATTGCGCACGCCCCGCACCAATCGCGGACCGCACCGCCATTTCACGCTGCCTGCCGTCGGCTCGGACGATGAACAGGTTCGCCACATTGGCACACGCGATCACGAGCACGCCACACACCGCCGCGAGCAGTACCCACAGCGAGCTCGCGATGTCGCCGAGCAACTCCGTCTGCAACGGGCGTACCACGGCGCGATGCTGTTCAATGAGCTGCAGGTAGTTGGCGCTGCCACCGAACCGAGCCGGGATTCGCTTGGACAACGTGGTGAGCTCCGTGGCAATCGCTTGCGGAGAGACGCCCGGCGCAGCGCGCGCCACCATGTCGCCGCCGAACCGACCGGGCGTGATGTTCTCCGCGCGCACCGGGATCGGAAACCATAACTGCGTGTCCTCCGTCGGGAACCCGAACTCCGGAGCCATCACACCGATCACCTGGCGGCTGGCGCCGGACACCTGATAGCTCTTGCCGATCACCGTGGAATCGCCGCCGAACCACCATTGCCACAATCCGTAGCTCAGCACCACCACGCGGTCCTCGTCCGCCTCAACCGGCAGACGGCCGAGCACCGGCACGGCGCCGAGTGTGGCGAACAGGTTGTAGGTGGGCGCGGACATGCGCACGCGTTCCACGCGATCATCAGTGCGGAGCGTGCTCGTGAACGAGTTGAATAGTGCGGCTTCCTGCAGCAGGCGCGACTGCTCGCGGTACGTGACGTAAAACTCTTGCCCGACTCCGAACTCCTCCGGCAGGTCCGACCCCGGTGCCGACGCCGCGACGTACATCAGGCGATCGGCGTTGGCGTACGGCAGCGGATCGAGCAGCACCGTGTTCACCACGCCGAACATGCCGGCGCTCACACCGATGGCGAGGCCGAGCGTGCCAATGCACACGGCCGCGAAGCCGGGTGCGCGCCGCAAGGTGCGTCCGGCGTGCCGGATGTCACGTGACCAGCTGTCGAGCAATGTGCTCATGTCGGGCTCCTCGTGTGGTGCGGTCGCTCTTGCAGGCAGGAGATCGCGAAAAGACGTAAATAGGCGTACTGCGTATATGACGTCACCTTGACTCACAAGGATTGTCGGCTACGCTCGCGCTTGTCCCACTCGATCGACATGTTGGGCACGCACAGACAACGCACTGATCACAGTTCGAGCGCATCGTACGCTGGAACGACGGGCCGCGTGGCATTTCGTCAGCCGACGTCGCCGCCGATCGCGAGATGAGCAGGGCGCGGTATCGCGACTTGTCGCCGCAGATGTTCGAGAGGATGGTTGAGCCCGTGGTGAGCGACGACCGGCCCGTGGCCGACCAGTTCCCGGCGTTCAGGCAGTTGCACATCGCCACCGACGACCGCCTGTGGATTCGTGAGTATCCTCGACCGCGTGACACCACCGAGTACCGCTGGATTGCCTTCACGCCCGACGGCGCCTTGGACTGTCGGCTCGCGACGCCGCGGTTCGCGCAGTTCTACGAGTTCGGCCGTGACTACCTGCTGGTGCGTGACGCCGATTCGCTCGGCGTGGACCGTGTGCGGGTGTATCCGTTGCGGCGGCCGTGATGTCACTCGTTGAGTTCTGCAAGCTCGATGCCGTGATTCACGTCAGACCCGCCGCTCGCGGATCGAATAGTGCGCTCCATCACCAAACCCCAGGTCGCGGACCAGTGCTTCGCCTACCTGACAGAGAGGCATCGCAGGACTGATATTGAACTTTCGAGGTATAAGCGGGATAAGTTCAAGTGTTGCCGCGATTCAACCGGCACGCCGCCGCCCCGGCCAAGCCCGGCTCGGCTTCCCTGTTCCCGGACCCTCATGACTGCTCGTCTCGGCCTGCTCCAGCTGTGCTTCATTGTGTCCGCCGCCGTGCTGTTGTCGGCGGCCTCCGGCTCGTCCGCTTCCGTGCCGATGATCGACCCCATGATCGTGCCCATGGTCGAAGCGTCCACGAGCGCCACCGCGACTGCCGCCGATCCCGATGCTGTGTACGACGACGCCGGCCTCACCGGGATCATCGCTCGCGAGGTGTTCGAGGCGGCGTATGAAAGCATCGTCGCGCATGGACTCGAGGCCTCGAGCGGCACGCTCGCCATCGCCGACATGAGCCAGCCGAGCACGGCACAGCGTCTGGTACTTGTGGACCTGGAAACGAAGGCGCTTGTGCTCCGCACTTGGGTTGCACACGGTTCGGGCTCCGGCGGCCTGATGGCCGAGCGCTTCAGCAACCGCGATGGCTCACACGCCACCAGCCTCGGGCTGTACCGCGTTGGTGCGCAGATCGTGAGCCCGAAGCACGGGGCCGCGCTGCTGCTGCACGGCTTGGACAAGGGACTGAACGACCAGGCACGTTCGCGTGAGGTGATCGTGCATGGGGCCGACTACGTCAGCCGGGACTTCATCGCGCGGACGGGTCGACTGGGGCGCAGTTGGGGTTGCCCGGCCGTACCGCGCGCCGAGATGACGCGCGTGATCGCGGCGCTCAAGGGTGACGGGTTGCTCTACGTGTACGGCCGCTGAAGACGTCACGGCGCACCGCGGGCCTGCTGGCCGCACTCTTGACGGTGCTCGCGGCTGGCTGCGTAGGCGGCAAGGGTGGTGAGCGCGCCGAGCGCGCGGAGCAGGCGTCTCAAGTTGCAGCAGTGTTCGAGACCCCCGAGCCGTACAGCGCGCGCACCTTGGACACCGCAGATCTCGCGACGTTCTTCACGCGTCATCCGGACTATCGTGCGGATTCAGCGCGTATGGCCGACTTTTACGCTCGACGCGACATGCAGTTCGCCTGGTTCGTGCGCGACTCGCTCACCGCGTCAGCGGACGCGTTCATCGTGCTCGCTGGCGTGGAAGGCTACCGTGCCGACGAGCGTCTCATCGGATGTGACAGTTGTGCGATCGAATCGGAGTTGACGCTCACGGCCGAGTTTTTCCGGTTCGCGGCGCGCAACTACGGCGGCCACTTCACGCAGGACCTGCGCGAGCTGGACTGGTTCATTCCCCGCGCCAAGCGTGACCTCGCACAGCTCATGGACTCGCTGGCCGCGGGCACGATGGACCTCTCGGCGTATGAGCCGCTGCACCCGCAGTACAAGTTGCTGCGCGACGCATTTCAGCAACTGAGCGCGCTGTCCGAGGTTGCGTGGCCCGCGCTCGCGCTGCGTGAAGGCACGCGCAGCATCAAGCCGGGCGACAGCGCGCAGGTGCTCATGGACATCAGGGAGCGCATGCGGTTGCTGGGCGATCTCGCATCGCTCGACAGCGCGCCCGTGTTCGACAGCATGCTGGTGGAGTCAGTCCAGCGTTTCCAGGAGCGGCACGGCCTGGATACGGACGGGGTGATCGGCCCGGCGTTCCTGCGCGAAGTGAACGTGCCACCTGCCGATCGCCTGCGCACGCTGCTTGTGAACATGGAGCGCATGCGCTGGCTGCCGGAGACGCAGCCTGCGAACGCACTCCTGGTGAACATCCCGGAATTTCGCCTGCACGTGTTCGAGGGCGATACGGAGGCGTTCAGCATGCGGATCGTGGTAGGCGCGGCCGCCACGCACACGGTGATCTTTGCCGATACACTCACACAAGTCGTGATGAGTCCCACGTGGACCGTGCCCATGAGCATCACGCGTGGCGAGATCCTGCCGGCGATCGCAAAGAATCCGAACTACCTGCGTGAGCACAACATGGAGATCATTGGCGGATCCAAGGCGGCGCCGGTGATCCGGCAAAAGCCCGGTCCGGACAATGCCTTGGGTCGCGTGAAGTTCATCTTCCCCAACCGCTTCGCCATCTACATGCACGACACACCCGCGCGTGGCATTTTCGCACTTGAGAAACGTGCGTTCAGCCACGGCTGCATCCGCCTGGACGAGCCCACCGCGCTGGCCGAGTATCTGCTGCGCGACGACCCCGAGTGGACCCCGGAGCGCATCGGCCAGGTCATGCGGGGCGGCCGCGAGACCACCGTCACGCTGTCCCAGCCTCGTCCGGTGTTCATCCTGTACTTCACGGCGTGGGTGACCAGCGAGGGTCAGTTGAACTTCCGCGACGATGTGTACGGGCACGATCGCACGCTCGCCGACGAGCTATTTCGCAGCTGACAGCGAGGGCGAGGCCGCGCACGAGTGTGCGGGCGAGTAATCTCAGCTGGCGTGGCTTTCGCAGGCGCCACAGCTGACCTCGATATAAATTCGCTGACGCGTTGTCCGGCGGCGCTTGCGCCCGCACCACTCCCTCACCGCTCCATGCCGCAGGATACCGTCGTTTACACCGTCAACCTCATCATCGGCGCCATCGTGGCCGGCCTGATGAGTCAGCACTGGCGGATAGAGTCCGACGTCGTCCCGCTGCGCTACTGGATTGTGGCCGCGTGGACGCTCACCGCGGCCGACCTGCTGTTCGCTGTCCGCCCACTGTTTCCATCCGGACTGGCGCGCATGCTACCCACCCTCATGGTGACGGTCGGCCACGTCGTCCTGTTGCTCGCGGCCAGGCGTACGGCAGGCAAGGGCGTCAGCTGGCGACTGGCGGCTCTGTTGGTCGCCGTACACGCGTTGGCGCTGCTCGCCTACCTCGCGGTACCCGCGATCACCAGCTGGCGCACGGTCACCAACAGCGTGCTCTGGGGAGGGCTGTCGTTGGCGGCCGCCGTGACGCTTTGGCGTGGTCCGCTCGACGTGCGACGCACCATGATGCTTCCCGCGCTGGTGCTCGCGGCCCAGGGGGTATTCCATGTGGTCCGCACTCTGCTCGCCACGCGTGCGGTCGTGCAGCCCGGCACGGGGCTCGGCGGCCTGGTGCAGTTGCTGGGCGATCTGGAGGTGAGCCTGTTCATGGTCGCGCTGTTCGTCAGCGTGCTGGTGTCCTTCCTGCAACAGTCCAACGAGCAACTGCGCTCGGCGCTGGAGAACGTGCGGCAGCTTTCGTCGATGCTGCCTGTGTGCTCGTGGTGCGACAAGGTGCGCGACGATGACGGGTATTGGACGCGCATCGAGCAGTATCTCGCCGCTCACCGCGTGTCCGTCACGCACAGCATCTGCGATAGCTGTTCGGCGGCACACTTCGCATCGGGGAACCCGGGCGCGCTGACGGCTGGTTCGCCCAGACCGGGGCCTAGTCACACTACTTCCTGAGGTAACGATGATGCCGCTGCTGCGCCTGTTCGCATTCTGCTCTATCGGTCGTAGCGGAGGCGGGATGGTCAGAGGCTGCTGAAGCCTTTCCTGAGTAGCGTTTCGACGCGGTTCATCACTTACGCATTGGGCTCACCCAGAGCCTCAAGAGCCGCGGCGTCAGCCAAATCCTGCGGTCGCCCGGTGGCACGCTTGTTCCGAATCAGGTCTGCTCGGGAAAGAATGGACAGCGGTACCCGATCGATTTCGCCGGACACTCGGCGAGACCAAGCCCGCTCAAAATCCACATCCCAGAGCCGAGTAAGCAGGTCGACGCGGTTCGGGGCGCGACCAAGCTGAATCACACGGTCATCGGCGACGAAGTCGTCAGGAACAAGCCCGATTTGACCGAATCCAAGCTCCTGTAGCGCCGCCAGGATGCGCAGTGCGTTCTCGTGGTCTGCGCGCACGTATAGATCGATGTCCTCGGTGAAGCGCGCATAGCCGTGGAACGCCACAGCGTGTCCGCCTACCACCAGAAACTCAACGTGGTGCGCGGTGAACAACACGAGCAACCCGCGCAAGTCCTCGTCCAGCATCTCCGAGTCGCTCCCGGTAGGTTTGCTGCATCGCGAGTAAGCGATCGAGTCGCTCCTGAGGCGTCATCGACCGCAGTTCGGCACGATCTGCAGCCATCGCGTCAGCGTGCGAGGAATGAACAACAACTCTCCGCTCCATTCATTGCAATCTAGCGCGCATGGCGCTTCAGCCACGAGCCGAGCGCCCCGGGAGTCCAGCGAGAAACTGGGAAGCCACTGGCACACATGAATTGACACTAAAATCGTGTAACACTAGTTTAGTGTTATGAAAAACGTCACCGTGACTCTCGACGAAGACGTCGCCCGCTGGGCTCGCATTCGCGCCGCCGAGTTGGATCTCAGCGTGTCGCGAATGCTGGGAGACCTGCTGCGTGAGCAAATGCGTCGCCGGGTACGGTACGAGACGGAAATGCGGCAGTATCTCGTGCGCGAATCCAGGCCCATCAACGCGGCCGGCGCCGAGTATCCGTCCCGCGAGGAGTTGCATGACCGCGCCGATCTTCGTTGACACGAACGTGCTGGTCTACGCGGTCGATAGCAGCACGGGCGCTCGACACGCGGCCGCGCGCGAATGGATGAACGCCATGTGGGCGCACGAAACAGGTCGGCTCAGCGTGCAGGTGCTGCAGGAGTTTTATGTCACGGTCACGCGCAAGCTGAGCCCCGGCATGTCACAGGTCGAGGCGCAGCGCGAAGTCCGCGCCTTGCTGCCATGGGGACCGATCGAGATCAATCCGGACATTCTTGAGCGCGCATGGTTT
>JBBQNT010000075.1:0-14221 GCA_038330215.1 Gemmatimonadales bacterium | reverse complement strand
CCACGCAAATGATGCGCGAGCGACGCCAGCCCCTCGAACGTCGCCTTGCGCTCGGCGTCCGTGCCCATGACGCTCACGAACACCTTCGCATGGCGCAGGTCACGCGTCACATCAACGCCCGTGACCGTGACCATGCCGACGACGCGGGGATCCTTCACCCCGTCCCGCAGGAATGTTGCAACCTCTGTCCGGATACCTTCCGCTACGCGGTCGGCCCGTCTGGGATCTCCACCTGCCATGTGCCGAGCCTCCTACGACGACCGGGTCGCATCATCGAGCGTGCGCGCGACTTCTTCCGTGCGATACGCCTCGATGACGTCGCCGACCTTGAGATCGTTGAAGTTCTCGATGCCGATACCGCACTCGTAGCCTTCCTTGACTTCTTTCGCGTCGTCCTTGAAGCGACGCAGCGAACCGATCGTACCCGCGTACACTTCGACACCGTCGCGGATGACGCGCACTCGCGCCGCCCGCTGAATGCTGCCGCTGCGCACATAACAGCCGGCGATCGTGCCCACGCGTGCCACCTTGAAGACTTCGCGCACCTCGGCCTCGCCGAACACCACTTCGCGCGACTCCGGACGCAGCATGCCTTCGAGCGCCGACCGTACATCGGCGACGGCTTCGTAGATGATGCGATACAACTTGATCTCGACACCTTCACGCTCGGCGGCCTGACGCGCGTTGTTGTCCGGGCGCACATGGAAACCGATGATGATGGCGCCGGACGCCTTGGCGAGCAGGATGTCGCTCTCCGTAATGGCGCCAACGCCGCGGTGTACGATGTCCACCGACACTTCGGTGGTGGACAACTGTCCGAGCGAGTCGGCCAGTGCCTCGGCCGGTCCACCCTGGTCGGCCTTGATGAGCAAGCGCAACTGCCGCTGCTCGCCGGCCGCCGCCTGCGACATGAAGTCCTCGAGCGATACTGATCCACGCGAGGTGCGACGACTGCGCGCCTCACGGTCGAGACGTTCACGGCGCTGTGCAATATCGCGCGCCTGCGACGCATCTTCGACGACGATGAGCTGGTCACCGGCCATCGGCACGCCCGGCAATCCCAGGATCTGCACGGGAATCGCCGGACCGGCCGACTTCACGATCTTGCCGCGTTCGTCGAGCAGCGCGCGAACGCGTCCCGAGAACATGCCGCAAATGAAGTCGTCGCCGACCTTGAGCGTGCCGTTCTGCACGAGCACCGTCGCCACCGAGCCCTTGCCCGGATCGAGCTGCGCTTCAACCACGGTGCCGTTGGCGTTGCGATCCGGATTGGCCTTGAGATCCAGGATTTCGGCCTGCAACAGAATCTGCTCGAGCAACGCCGGTACGCCGGTGCCGTGCTTCGCCGAAATTTCGGACGCCAGCACGGTACCACCAAAGTCTTCGAGCACCACTTCCTGCTGCAGGAGGTCCTGCTTGACCTTCAACGGGTTGGCCTGCGGCAGATCGATCTTGTTGATCGCGACAATCAGCGGTACCCCAGCGCTCTTGGCGTGCGAAATCGCTTCGATCGTTTGCGGCATGATCTGATCGTCAGCCGCAACGACCAGCACAACAATGTCCGTGACCTGCGCTCCGCGCGCACGCATGGCGGTGAATGCTTCGTGACCCGGCGTATCGAGGAAGGTGATCATCTTCTCGCCCGGCAACGACACGTGATACGCACCGATGTGCTGCGTGATGCCACCGGCTTCGCCAGCGACCACATTCGCCTTTCGGATGTAGTCGAGCAGCGACGTCTTGCCGTGGTCGACGTGACCCATGATCGTGACGATCGCTGGGCGGGAGACGAGTTGCTCGGGCGTATCGACCACGACTTCTTCGCCGAGATCCGCCGAGTACTCCTCTTCGCGAACGGCCTCAAACCCGAACTCGCTCGCAATGAGCTCGATCTGGTCGAAGTCGAGACGCTGATTGATGGTGACCATGAGGCCGAGCGTCTTGAACGCAAAGCCGACGATCTGCGTGGCGGACACGCCGAGAATCTGCGCGAGTTCGGAGACGGTGATGAACTCGTTGACGCGTACGGTCTTCTTCTCGCGCTCGGCCGCTTCGGCACGCTGTGCTTCCATCTCCTCGCGCGCATCGCCATACCGTCCACGTCCGCGGCGCCCGCTGGCGGGGCCGCGCATGGCGGTCATTGTCTTGGTGATGTTCGCCGACACGGCTTCCTGATCGACCGCTCCCCGCTTGCCCTTCTTGCCGCGACGCGCACCGGCGCCGCCCACCGGGCCGCCCGCGGTGGAGGGGCCAGACGGACCCGTTGGCGCGCCCGGGCCACGACGTTCATCACGACGGGCGCCTCCGGCCAGGCCGCCACCTGGCGCCGCACTGGCGATCGGTCGCGCGCCATACGGCGCGGAGGGACGACCTCGCGGCGCTCCCGGCACGATGGGCCGCGGACGCAGGCGTCCCGCTTCGGACGGAGCGGACGGTGTGGCCTTCGCCGCCGGTGCTGCCGGTGGTGCAGAAGGTCTGGCCGACGCAACGGGCACCGGACGCGGCGGCGTTGGCGCAGAAACCGGCACGGGTGCCGGCTTGGGCGCGGCAGGCGCGCTCGCTGAAGGCGCAGTTGCTGCTGGCTCGGCCGCTTCGGGCGCGGCGACGGTCTCTCCACTATCGGGCGCGGCGTCCGTGTTGACCTCGTCCGTCTCTCTCGCGGCTTGCGCGGCCGCCTCGGCCGCGGCGCGTTCTGTTTCGGCGCGACGGGCGGCTCGTTCCGCAGCCACGCGTTCTGCCTCAGCCCGGGCTGCGGCGGCCTCCTCTTCCGCGCGCTGTGCGGCGGCGTCGGCGACAGCCTGCTCAGCCGCGGCGACCGCCTCGGCGGCCTCCGCCTCGGCATCAGCCTCTTTCTGGGCCGCCTCCACATCGGCGCGACGGCGGCGACGGACGACCGGTGCCGGCGCCTCGGCCGTCTCTTCGACGGGAGCGACAACGACTTCCTCGGCCGCCTTGGTACGGCGGCGACGCGGCTTGGCTTCAGGAGCCGGGTTGGCCGCCTCGGCGCGAATGCGCTTCTCGCGCTCCCACCGCACGCGGGCGCGCGCGACCTGGTCGTCCGTCAGCAGCGACATATGGCTGCGTACCGGGACGTCCATTTGGCGCATCAGGGTGATGACCTCATCGGCTGTAATGCCGAACTCACCCGCCATGTCATGCACACGAAGCTTGCTCAACCCTTCCTCCTCTGCGCGTCACGCGCCGCATCGCCAACATCGCCCGGTCCCGATTCGGAAGCCGGTTCGACAGCGTCGCGGATACCGCGCGCCAGCGCCTGATCTACAATACCGACCGCAGCCGTGGAATCCCGCCCCACTACTGCACCCAGCTCGGCCGCACTCGGCCACTCAATAATTCGTACGTGCTTCGCCCGCAGGATAGGCACCACCTTGTCCAGCGAGTGCCGAGAGACATCCTGCGCCACAATCGCGAGGTGCAGTCCGCCTTTGCGGGCGGCCTCCCTCACCTTTTCGGCCCCCATCACCACCAGCCGGCCGCGCACTCCCAATCCGACCAGCCCCAACACCTTGCGGCGGGCGACGTCGGTCATGCCGACAGGAGGCGCCGGCGCATCTGACATCAACTGGTCGGCAACGACGTGCCGGCTCCTGCTGAACCGTCTCCACCATCTTCCTCAGTGGTCAGTTCGTTGATGATCGCCATGATCCGATCCGCTTCCTCGGCAGCGATGCCCGGCAAGCGAAGAAAATCTTCCCGTTCGAGATCCAGAATGTCGTTGAGCATTCGGTAGCCAGCCTCTTCCAGCACTGCAACCGTGGCCGGCGGCAGCTCCGCAATATCGCTCAACGGCAGATCTTCTTCCCCCTCTTCCTCGTCCGGCAGGGGGGCGAAGAGCGGCATATCTCCGCCCTTCTCCAACCACTCGCGGCTCGAGTAAAGATCAATTTTCCATCCCGTCAGTTCAGACGCCAACCGCACATTCTGACCGCTGCGACCAATGGCCAGCGAGAGCTGGTCTTCGTCAACCACAGCCTGAATAGTGCGCGTGAGCGGATCGCTGAACACCCGGGCCACCCGAGCCGGCGCGAGCGCCAACTTCGCGAACCGCTCTGGCTCCTCGGACCACGGCACAATATCGATGCGCTCTCCGCCTAGCTCGTTGACGACCGCTTGCACGCGCGCACCCTTGAGTCCGACGCACGCACCCACGGCGTCGACGGCCGAATCGCGGGACATCACGGCAATCTTGGTGCGGCTGCCCACTTCGCGCGCCGCCGCCTTGATCTCCACGATGTGCTGCTGCATTTCGGGCACTTCGAGCTTGAACAGCGCCGTGACAAACATGGCATCGGAGCGACTGAGAATGAGGCGCGGTCCCTTGGGCGTGTCTTCGACGCGCTTGAGGACGGCACGGATTGTCTCGCCCTGATGGTAGTGCTCACGATGATTCTGCTCGCGGTACGGAATGATCGCTTCCGCCTCACGAAACTTGTTGAGCATGACGACAAGCTTGCCGCGCTCGATCTGCTGCACTTCGCCGGACAACAGTTCGCCGACGCGCTCGCTGAACTCGTCCTTGATGCGCGTGCGCTCACCTTCGCGCACACGCTGCAGGATACGCTGCTTGGCAGCCTGCACGGCAGTGCGTCCAAACTCGTTGAAGTCGACGGGCAACTCCATGACGTCGCCGAGCTGGAAGTCGGGGTCTTCGAAGCGCGCCTCCTCCAGCAACACTTCGCGGGCCGGATCGGTGACTTCGTCCACGACGGTTTTCAGGAGGACGATCTTGATCGTCCCCTTGTCTTCGTCGATTTCGATTTCCGCCTGCACAGTCACACCATGCTTCTTGGCCAGGGCGGCTTGAATGCCGTCCTCCAGCAGCTCGTGCAGTTCTGTGCGATCGAGTTGCTTCGAAGTGGCCAACTCGCGAATCGCCGCGAGAATCTCGACAGACCCGACCATCCGTGACACCCCTTATCGTTTCCAGTGAAACGCGAGTCGCGCCTGCGTGATGGTGTCCAGCGGAAGTGTGTACTCCACGCCTTTGCCGTCGCGCACGACCGCGCCTGCCGCGCCCTCCTCGCCAGTGACGGCGAGAATCTCAACCTCTTGACGGCCCCCGGGCAGCGCGCCACAGGTGACCGTGGCGCGGCGCCCAACGAAACGTCGCCATTCTTCTTCGGTGCGCAGCGGCCGATCAGCGCCCGGCGACGACACCTCCAGCACATAGTGCGGCGGCATGGTCTCCATGGCGTCCAACCGGGCCTCCAGCGCCCGACTTACTCGTGTGCAATCTTCCAGCGTGACCTTCTCCCGATCCCGCCGTTCTACCCGGATCTCAATCACCTGTCGCGCCTTGGACCCACCACGCCGCAGCTCGACCAAGTCGAACTCCAGCGTGTTCAGCTCGTCGGTAATGAGAGGGTACAGCGGATCGACTGCGTGCCCGGCCACGAGAAACTCCCAGAGAACAAAAAAGTGTGGGGGCCATCCCCACACTTCACAACGCCCGGCGGCTCGAGGTGAGCGACCGGGCGTAGTCAGGTAACGTACGAACTGGAGCCCGGAAGGTCAAGTCATTACATGATTTGGAGCACCAGAGACTCTCGCCGGATCACGTTTATGCCGACCTCAGCAGTACGCCCAGTTGCCGACCAGTGTCGCCACCGCGATGGCTGTACAATCGGTCCCCCTGACATCGCGTACACCACGCACTCACGCTGACGTTCCGACAGCCGACTCGCTCCGCCCGCTCCGCCAGGTTGGCACGCACATCGAGCAGCGTCGGCCCTGACACCCGGACGCCCAGCACCGCCTCGATGACCTCCGGCCCGACTTGGTAGCAGGCGCCGCAGATCGAGGGGCCGAGGTGCACGTGCACTTCGTTCGCGGGTGCACCGAGCTTCGCCATCTGCGCCAGGCCGCGCTCCAAAATGCCCGCCGCCGTGCCTCGCCAGCCCGCGTGCAGCACCGCGATGGCGCCGTTCTCGTGGGCCAGAAACACCGGGGTGCAATCGGCCACCGTCACGGCCATGGCAACACCGTGCGAGATCGTGACGTGCCCGTCGTGATCCTTGCCCCGCAGCCAGCCGCGCCAGCCCGGGCTGTGCGCCTCGATGTCGGCGCCATGCACCTGCCCCGCCGTCGCGAGCGCCGACGCGCCGAGCGATCGGCAGTCGTCCATGAGAGCGCTCCACCGATCCATGACGTCGGCCACCGGCTCCTGGGACGCCAATCCGAAGCTGCCAGCCGCCCGCGTGGTGGTACACGCCGTCACACCGAGCGAGCGGAACTCCTCGACCTGAATCGCCGTGGCCAGCGGGCCCTCAGTCGTCACGTGTCTCCACCCGCTCGATCACGGCGCCGAGCGCGCCAAGCCGTTCATGAATTCGCTCGTAGCCGCGCTCAATCTGACCGGCGTTGTTGATGGTGCTGGTACCCTCCGCGCAGCAGGCCGCAAGCAGCATCGCCATGCCGGCGCGGATATCCGGCGACTCCACGCGCTGTGCGCGCAGGCGGCTCGGCCCCGCCACGAGTGCTCGATGCGGGTCGCACAGTACAATGCGCGCGCCCATTGCCACGAGCTTGTCGACGAAGAACAGTCGAGACTCGAACATCTTTTCGTGCATGAGGATGAGTCCGTCACATTGCGTGGCCGTCACAATGGCGATCGACATGCAGTCGGCCGGGAACGCGGGCCACGGCTGATCTTCGAGCTTGGGGACGTGGCCGCCGAGATCGGGTTCGATTTGCAGCGACTGTTCCGCCGGAATAATCAGGTTATCCCCCTCAATCCGGCATCGAACACCGAGCCGTTCAAAGCCCATGAGCGTTGATCGGAGATGCGCCGTGCCAGCCGCCTCAATGGTGAGCTCCGAGCGTGTAACGGCGGCCAGTCCAATGAAGGAGCCGACCTCGATATGATCCGGGCCGATGCGATGCGTGGCGCCGCCGAGCGAGGCACCGCCATGGATCGTGACGGTGTTGGTGCCAATGCCCTCGATGCGCGCCCCGAGAGCAACGAGAAACAGGCAGAGATCCTGCACGTGCGGCTCACTGGCGGCATTGCGCAGAATGGTGGTGCCCTTGGCCGCCACCGCCGCCATCAGCGCGTTCTCCGTCGCCGTGACGCTTGGCTCGTCGAGAAAGACATCGGCGCCGACGAGCTGCTTGGTGCGAAACGTGAATGTTTCGCCGAGTTCGTACGTCGCGCCCAGGTGCTGCAGTACGTGAAAGTGCGTATCCAGTCGCCGCCGACCGATCACATCGCCGCCCGGTGGTGAGAGTGTGACCTCGCCACAGCGTGCCAGCAGCGGTGCGGCCAGCAAAATCGAACCGCGGATGCGCTTGCTCAGCTCTGCGTCAAGCCGTGCTGCGTGCACCTCGCGCGCGTGGATTTCGAGCACGTCCGGCCCCGTCCACTCACACGAGGCGCCAACACTCTGCATGAGTGTGACGAGGGTCTCAATGTCTCGAATGCGCGGCACGTTCTCGAGGCGCACCGGATGCTCCGTGAGCAGCGCGGCCGCGAGGATCGGAAGCGCTGCGTTTTTGTTGCCCGTGGGGCGAATGGTGCCGCTGAGGCGGTGGCCTCCCTCGACGATAAAGCGAACGGACGACATGCGCGGTGGGCTGGAGACAGTCAGGTGCGGCGCGGCACGGTGTGCGCGCCACCGACGAGCACGCCAGACTGGCGCGTCGCGTTCCGCGCGTAGGATCGTGCCACGGGACCATCAGCGTCAACCCGTGTATTGAACGGCATAACGAAAATCGCCCGTTGCTTGACCCTGCGAGCGGCGCCACGTACGATCCAATCCATGGCCATCCTTCTCGAAATACTTCCGGCGCTGCAGGCAGGTCTGACTCCCGACACCGTCGTGGCGCTGATGGTGCCGCCGGAGCCCTCGGCGTTCGACTATGCCAGCGGCGTCCTTCAGATTCTTGTGCTCATCGTTGGCTTCTTCGCGCTGGGAGCGATGGCACTGCTCGCGATCACGCTTCGAAAGAGCGTTGTGGCACTGCAGAGTACGGTGGACCGTCTGACGACCGACATCAGGCCATTGCTCATGCAGGCAACACGTCTCACGGAAGATGCGCACGATATCGTGAAGACGGTGCGGCGAGAGGTGGATCGCCTCTCCGATGCGACGGGTCAGGTGAGCGAACGATTGCTCGATGTCTCGGATTTGGCGGCGCAGCGCATTGACGATGTGAACGCGTTGCTCACCGTGTTGCAGGATCAGGTGCAGGATACCGCACTATCGGCGGTCGCGGCGGTGCGCGGCTTGCGCGTGAGTGCAGCCGGCATTGGTGATGCGCTTACGGGAAACGCACCGAGGTCTGTGTCACGAAGGATTGCCATGAGGGCTGCACGCATCAAGGCGCGTGAAGAAGACCAGCCGTTATTCGACGACGAGGACGAGGAGGTTGTCAGCGACGAGGCTGATCTCGAGTACGATGTTGAAATCGAGGATCATCTCGATGACGATGATATCGATGACGATGATGATGATATCGATGATGATATCGATGACGATGATGATGGTGAAGCTGAACGTGATGTAGATGACGCTGCCGATATCGACACTGATGCTGACGTCGACGAGCGGCCCTACTACGCGACGGACGATGCGGCCCCGCCGCAGCCCCGCACCCGCTCTACCAGCAAGCGACGCAATCAGTGAACCGGTTCGCCGCGTACGCGCTCGTCGCTTTCGCGGCGATCGTTCTGCTGCCGTCCGACGCCTGGGCGTGGACGCCCGGCACGCACGTGTTCATTGGCGACGCCGTGCTGCGACATTTGCACTTCCTGCCACCGCGCATCGCGGAGCTGCTCGCGGCGTTTCCGGCTGACTTTCTGTACGGCTCCATTGCCGCAGACACGAGCATTGCGAAAAAGTACGCGGCGGTGGGACGCCATTGTCATTCGTGGAACGTGGGGCTCGAGATTCATGACGAGTCGCCCGACGGCGCGCTGCGCGCGTTCAGCCTGGGCTATCTCGCGCATCTCGCGGCCGATGTCGTCGCGCACAACTTCTTTGTGCCTCGGCAACTGGCCGTCACCTCAAGTACCGCCGCCCTCGGTCACAGCTACTGGGAAAGCCGCATCGATGTACATCTGGGCGAGGCCTGGCCCAGGCGCGCGCGTGAGCTGCTTTCGCTCGACAACACTCGCTCCGATCAACTGCTGGATCGCATTCTCGCGCCCACCATATTCGGCACGCCCACCAATCGTCGACTCTTTCGCGGCATGGTGCACGTGACCGACAACGACTCCTGGCAGCGCATCTTCAAGCTGATCTCGGCAAACAGTCGCTGGGACCTGACCGACGCCGAGGTGGGGCGCTATCTCACGCGGTCGTTTGACTACGTGATGGATCTGCTGGCGCGTTGGGATGGGAGCGAAGCGTACGTGTTCGACCCAAGCGGCGACGAACCGCTGCGCAACGCCAAGAAGCTGCGCCGGCTGGCTCGCCGTCAGGGGGGGGACATTCGCGCGGCACTCGAGGCCGATCGCGCATTTCGCATGCCGGTCACCTCGCTCGACTTCTCGCATCGCATGAGCGCGCCGCTCATGCCGTGGCCGCAGGTGCAATCGCCGGTGCGGTGACGTTCGCGCCTGAGCTCACGACGCGCTGGCTGACGCAGCGCTCGGCAGCCAGACGGTAAAGGTCGAGCCGACCTTCAGCTCACTGCTGAACGTGAGGAATCCATCATTCTGCACCAGCATTCCCTGCGTGGCAGACAGTCCGAGTCCATTGCCCTGACCGACGGCGTTGGTTGTGAAAAAAGGTTCCAGAATCCGCGATTGCGTTTCCTGACTCATGCCGACGCCCGTGTCACGGATGGTGATCGTGACGTAGTCACCCATCGGCATCGGGCGACCGTCATTTGCCTTTGAGGCGGTGCGGATCGCTTGCCGTCTCACGGCGATGAAGACATCGCCTTTGAACACGGTGGCGCGGTAGGCGTTGGCCGTCAGGTTATCGAAAATCTGCTGCAGGTGATCCCGATCGACCACCGCGACGGCTCCCTCGACTACACGTAAGTGCATCGGACGCGGCGCCCCCGCCAGCTCTCGAAACGACGCGTAGAGCTGTGGCACCACCTCGGCCAGCGCTACAGCGCACGGTCGATGCGCCGCCTGTCCCGCGAACTGCGAGAGCTGTCGCGTGATCGACGCCGCAACGTTCGCCGCGCTCAGGATCTCGTCCAGATCAAGGCGCTGGGCGTCCGTCATCGCCTCCTTGTCGATCACCGTCGCGAAACCGATGATGATCTGCAGCGTGTTGTTCACGGCGTGCGCCACGCCACCTGACAGCGCGCGAATCGCGCTCACCAGCTGCAGTCCGGTGTCCCGCTCCCGCTGCTCCGTGGCTTCCCGCTCCGCATCCAGACGATCGGTCACATCACGCAGCACCAGATGCACCGCCGGTTGGTCATCCTCGAGAAACAGTTGCGAGGTAACCTCGACCTGCCGCACGGTGCCGTCGAGACACTGCAGCTGTTCGAGCGACGCGGGCGCGGACCCCGACACATACTCTCCCGCCAGCAGGCGTTCCTCCACGCCCTTGAGGTATGGAAGCGCGAGCACGCTGGACACGGGCCCGCCAACGAACTGGTCGCTATGAGTGGCCCTGGCCATCCGCAGCAGTGCCCCGTTGACCTCGAGAATCTTCTCGCCGTCATGCACCACAATGCCGTCCGGGGCGCGTCCGACCAGCTCCTCGTAGCGCGCGTTCATTGTCGAGTACGGCGAGATCGCGTGGGCAAACCGGTCATCACATCGTCAAACTCATTCAGCGTGTCGCCAAGCACGACTCCGGTCTCAGTGGATTCGTAGATGCGGAAATCCCGGCTGTGGTCACTGCCGCGCATCTTCACAATCAACAGCGCTTTACGGATTTCACCTTCGATTTCCAGATACCGCTGACTGAGGATGACATCAGTGAGGAACGACACGCGATATCCGGTGAGTTGCGTGCCAAGCGTGTCGACCACTTCCACTGTGGAATACACGGTTACGCCGAGGCTCGTCAGCGAGCCGATGAGCCGATACAGCGATTCGCGGAAGTCTTCACGAAACGTTGGCGCGAGCGCCATTTCGAATCCGTTGATGGAATCGATCACCACGCGCGTTGCACCGACATCGCGCACAGCCTCACGGATCTCTTGCAGGGTCTCGTCAACCGAAAGATCGAGCGGACGGATGTAGATCATGCGCAACTGGTTGCGCGCGACCGCATCCGAAAGATCCAGTCCAAGCGCATTCGCTCGGGCGAGATAGATGTCCGGTCGCTCTTCAAAAATCGCGATCACGGCCGTTTCGCCAGCGGCGAGCCCGGCCGCGACAAACTGAATGGCGAAGGTCGTCTTCCCGGAACCCGTCGGGCCGGCAAGCAACAGCGAATCGCCAACCGGAATCCCTCCGCCCATCAACGCGTCCAATCCCTCGATTCCGGACGAAAGCCTCGCGCCATCGCGTGGACGGGGAGCGGCGGACTTGACGGGCACGCGGGGGAACACCTGCACTCCGGAGCTCGTGATCTTGAGCGTGTGCAGGCCCGGCATGTGTGCGACGCCGCGCGACTTGACCACTTGCACTTTACGCACGACGGAGTTGCGGTCGACAGCCTGCGTCAGCCAGAAAACTCCGTCGGCGACCGTGAAGACCGGATTGCGCAGCTCAGTTTCGTGGTACTCGCCGATCAGCAGGGATGTGATGTCCCACGTGGTGAGGTGCAGCGCAAGGCGCTGAACGAATCGTTCGATGCTAGTGGATTGGGTGTGGTCACGCGCCTCATGCACAAGCGATCGAAACGAATCCACCACAACAATACCCGGATGAAGCGACTCCACCTCGTTGACGATACGTTCCAGGACCGCGTCGAGATCGCCGTCCAGTGCCTCTTCGCTCAGGTTGAGAAAGTGCACCTGGCTTCCGATCTTCTCGCTGTCGAAGAACGTGAAACGCTGCTGATAGCGCAGCATCTTGAGCGAGGTCTCACCTAGCAGCGTGATGAACAGCCCCGGGCGATCCGCCGTCGCGGTGGCGAACAGCATTTGCATCGCCATCGTCGTTTTGCCGGATCCGGGTCCGCCGGCGACGAGATTGAACGAGAGCGCCGGCAATCCACCGCCCAGGACGTCATCCAGACCGGGCACGCCGGTGGGCAGCAGCTCGAGTGCGAGCGCATTTGGCGTAGTGGAAGTGCTCATGATCCAGTCTCGTTGGTCTTGGGGCCCGCGACTCCGCGCGTGCTCGGTTTCCCAATCAGCGTCAGCAATCGAATCGCCATATCCGTTCCGATGATGCCTCCGAGCAGTGTCATCATTGTGGTCAACAGCGCGATGATCGCTTCGGTCAGTTCCGGCTCGGTGAATGTCTGTCTGTCATGCGCGTTGCCATCCGACGGCAACTGTTGAACACCGAGATCGTCAAATCCCGTCAACGCCGCATGTGCAGGCAGCGTCATCGCGGTTGCTCGCTTGAGCAGTGCCGCATATCCTTCCGCGCCAATCCATCGTCGCAGCCCGGCGTCAAGCATCGTCAGCAGCTGTTCGGCCGTGGCGCGGCTGTCGGCGGGCGTTGCCGACTGGCGACACACCTGATCCCACAGCAGACGAGCCGCCTCTCCGGTGGCCGCAGGTCCCGTGGTCATATCACCGCCTCGCGCCGACGGAATACGATACGGCTACTGATCACGAGATCTGCCGGCCGCATGCGAAAAAGCGGCGACTTCGAGTCGGGTACGCAGCGACAGTTTCTCGAGAATGTTGTGCACGTGGCTCTTGACGGTGTGAATCGCAATGTGGAGGCTGGTGGCGATATCCTTGTTGCTCAGGCCCTGCCCCAGCAGATCAATGATCTGTCGCTCGCGCGACGTCAGGCGCACGCCTTCATCGAACACACTGCGGTCCTTGACAAGGTCGTCGTTGATAATCTGCGCAAAGAGCGACTGAGTGAGTGCGCGCGGCAAGACCTGATCACCGCCGATCACTGCATTGATGGTACTCACGAACTCATCAAAGGATGCGTCCTTCATGATGAATCCGGACACGCCCGCCCGAACGTAGGCCGCGACATCTTCGTGTGTGGCACCGAGTCCCATGACGATCACCTTGACCTGAGCGGCATCGGCACTCAATCGCACGGAGAGCGAGAGACTATCCTGATCGGCGAGGCCAAGGTCGAGCAGGACCACCTGGGGTGGATCTTTCGGCATCGTCCGCAGCAACTCATCGGCGTTGTCCGTCGCGATCACCACGCGATACTCGGTGCGAAGTCGGAGCATGGCCGCCAGCCCTTCACGCAGGAGGCGGTTGTCGTCGATGAGCGCCAGAGCGATCGACTGTCGCGCCACCTCCGGCTCCGTTTCGGGATCGCGCCTACGCAACTGCGCGCTTACTGATGTTGTCGCGGCCAAAACTCCCCCACAAGGACCGAGTACCTATTGATGCTCCAGGAAAACTAGCCCAATTGGTACAGCTCGCCTATCAACCCTTGGAGCGATTTGCGGCGGCCGACAGTGGCGATTTGGAGGGGGCGTGGCGCGTTTCCAGAAAAAAACTCAGCCCCTAAGTAACGATCCTGAATCCCGGGAACTTGGTCCAATCATCGAGCATCGGAGAACATCCACGCGATTGCGCTCGGCAGCGCTCGCCCCACGATCAGCGTGTGCCCCTCAGACGCCAGCTCGCGATACTCCATGCGATTGCCGGCGGCACGCGTTGCTTCGGCTGCCGCGCGCACACGTGCGGCCGGGATCACCGGATCGAGTGCGCCACCGACATACAGCGTGGGCGGCGCCGCCGCTACGGTAACAGGCGCGCCCCCGGCAATGCACAGCACGGCCGCAATGCGCTCCGCCCTTGAGTTCGCCAGCGCTGCCGCAATGCCGGCACCCATGGAGTGTCCAATCACGAAGATGCGCTTTTCATCGACCGCATGCTCGCGCGATATCACCGCCACCAGCGTGTCGAACATCGCAGGCGTGAAGCCGTTCGCCAGCGGCGAGATCACCAGTGCACCCAACGAGTCCGCGAGGCGGGTGAGTACGCCTGCACCGTACGCGTCCACGAACATGTTCTCGTCCCCGCCCGCTCCGTGCAGGGCAATGATGAGCGGCGCCGGAGTGGCACGGTCAACCGCACTGGGCGGTGCGATCACGCGAGCGGGTACGCGACGATTGGCGCTCACCACAAACTCGCGCCACCAATCACCGGAGCGATTGGCGTACGGGTTTCGGCCCTGGCGCAG
>JBBQNT010000074.1:0-14298 GCA_038330215.1 Gemmatimonadales bacterium | reverse complement strand
TTCTGTGCGATTCCGCTCATGCGCGGCAAGCATCGCTCGTTCGCGCTCGATGATGTTGTGCGTGAAGCACAGCTGCTCGAGATGCAGGGCGCCCGCGAACTCAACCTCGTGGCGCAGGACCTCGCGCACTATGGGCGTGATCGTCGCGACGGCACGGCGCTGCCGGAGTTGCTGGACGCGCTGCTGCGGGAGACCACGGTGCCCTGGCTTCGGCTGCTCTACCTGTACGGCGCCGGCATCACGCCGCGCCTGCTGCAGGTGATCGCCGACAATCCGCGCATCGTGCGCTATCTCGACATGCCCATGCAGCATGGGCACGATGCGGTGCTCGCGCGCATGCGTCGACCCGAGCGCGCGAAGATGATTCGCGACAAGGTCGCGATGTACCGCGCGGCAGTGCCAGACCTGGCGATTCGCACCACGGTGATCGTGGGCTTTCCCGGCGAGACCGACGAAGAGTTCGATGCGCTGTTCGCACTGCTCGAGGAAGTGCGGTTCGATCGAGTGGGCGTGTTCACGTATTCGCCGCAGGAAGGCACACGCGCGGCCCTGCTCGATGACGATGTGCCCGAGTCGATCAAGCGCGAGCGACAGGAACGGCTCTACGAACTGCAGCGTGCCATCACGGCTGAGCAGTACGAGCGTTTCCTCGGCCGCGAGACACGCGTGCTGGTGCAGCGCGCAGACGACGATGGCTATGTGGAAGCGCGCGCGCCGTGGCAGGCCGACGATGTTGACGGCGTCGTGCACGTGCATGTCGACGCGTCGGTAGCGGCGACACTGTCGCCCGGCGCATTCCTCGACGTCCGCATCGATGATGTGGTGGACGACTACGACTTCAGTGCCACGTTCCTTGGCGTTGCCGAGCTCGCGTCGCGCGCGAGCGTCGATGTGCGCCGCGGACGGGTCCTGCCCGTGACCCTCATGCCCACTTCGGTGGGGAGCTTTGGACGATGACCGCAATTCCGTTCATGACGGACACACCACTCGAGACGTCGCGATCCGCGGCCATCATGGCGCGCGCGCGCACGCGATTCCCCGGTGGCGTCAACTCACCCGTGCGTGCATTCGGCGGCGTTGGCGGTGAGCCGTTCGTGGTCGCGCGCGGCGCCGGTGCCCGCATCTGGGATGTGGACGGCAACGAGTATCTCGACTACGTGCTCTCGTGGGGCCCGCTCGTGCTCGGCCACGCGCCCGCAGTCGTGCTCGAGGCTCTCGCGCGCACCATGCGACAGGGCACCAGCTTCGGCATTCCCACCGGTCTCGAGGTCGAGCTCGCTGATCGCATTGCCGATCGCATGCCGCATCTGGAGCTGATGCGATTCGTGTCGAGCGGCACCGAGGCGGCGATGAGCGTTGCACGATTGGCGCGCGCCGTCACGGGGCGCGATCACCTGCTCAAGTTCGAAGGCTGCTATCACGGACACGCTGACAGCTTTCTCGTGAAGGCCGGCTCGGCCGTGGCAACGCTCGGCTTGCCCAACTCGCCGGGCGTTCCGAGTGCACTTGCCGAACTCACGCTCACCTGTGCCTTCAATGACCTCGAAGCGGTGGAGAAGATCGCGCGCGAGGTGCCGCTGGCGGCGATTCTGCTGGAGCCCATCGTGGGCAACGGCGGCTACATCGAGCCTGTGCCCGGATTCATCGAGGGACTGCGCCGCATTGCTGACGAAACCGGCGCGCTGCTCGTCTTTGATGAAGTCATGACTGGATTCCGCATTGCCTTCGGTGGAGCGCGCGAGCGCTTCGGTGTCACGCCCGACCTGACCGCCCTCGGCAAGGTCATCGGCGGAGGCCTGCCCGTGGCGGCGTATGGCGGGCGCCGCGAGCTGATGGAGCGCATCGCGCCCACCGGGCCCGTGTACCAGGCCGGCACACTGTCGGGCAACCCGCTGGCCATGGCCGGTGGACTGGCGACGCTGGGCACGCTCACGCGAGAGGTGCATGACCAGATCACCGCCCGCACGGCTCGACTGGTGCAGGGGCTGCGCGACATCGCCGCGCGTCGCGGCGTGCCATTCAGCGCGTCCCACAGCGGCTCCATGTGGGGCTTCTTCTTCCGGGAAGAGACGGTCACCAACTTCGATCAGGCCAAGCTGTCGGACACGGAGCTGTTCAAGCGATTCTTTCACGCCGCGCGATCGCGTGGCGTCTACCTCGCGCCCTCGCCGTACGAAGCGGCGTTCATGTCGGCGGCGCACGGGGACGCCGAGATCGACCTGACGCTCGAGCGACTCGACAGCGCACTGGGGGCGGCATTGAACGCCCCGGCTGCGAGCGGCTGATATGCGGGCCGGCGAACGCTGGTTCCGGGCGGTGGCTGCGCTGTGCGCCACGACTCTGCTTGGATTCTCCTGTTCGCCCCACATGGCGCCAATCCGTCCGGCCGCCATCACGCCAGCGGCGGGTATCGTCACCGATACGTCCGCCGGTTCGGTCGACCTGATCGAGGCATTCGAGGGCCGCGACAGTCGTGGTTATCCAACCGAAAACGAAGCTGGCGATCGGGTGGCCTGGATCGCGCTCGCGGTGAAGTCGGGCGACGTGCCCATTTCGGGCGTCGGCGCGTTCGAGGTCATGGAGTCCGGCGGGCGTCGGCAGTTGGTGCGTGGAACGGGCGGCGAGTCGTGGCACATCGAGCGCCGCGGCAGCACGATGCGGGTGGCCGACGCACGAGGCCGCGATGCCACACCATGGCGCCCGGGCCCGTTTGTGGTGCGGGCGCGCGGCGCACATTCGCTGGTCGCACACGATGGCACGCGCTATCGCGGCGAGCTGTGGATCACGCCCACGGACAGCGGGTTGCTCGTGGTGAACAGGGTCCCGGTCGAGGACTACCTGCGTGGTGTGGTTCCGCTGGAGCTTGGCACACGTTCGCGCGGCGATGCCGCGGCGCTTCAGGCACAGGCGATCGCCGCCCGCAGCTACACGTATGTGCGTGTTGCGTCGCGCGAGGTGGTGCCGCTCAAAGGCTACCACATGTACGCCACGGTGCAGAATCAGGTTTATGGCGGTGTCGCGGTGGAGCATGCCGTGGTGGATGCCGCAATTGCCTCCACCAGTGGCCTGGTGCTGCGATTCGAGGGTGCGGTGGTGGACGGGCCGTATTCGTCGAGCTGCGGCGGGCGCACGGCGGTACCGAGCGATGTCTGGCGCGGAGCCCGGGATGTCGACTATCTGAACAGCGTCAGCGATATCGACGAGCGCACCGGTCGGCCGTACTGTGAGATCTCTCCGCGCAATGTGTGGACGGCGACGTTCGACGAGCCCCTGCTGCGCCAGGCGATCGTGAGCCACCTGGGGGCGCGGGGTTCGTCGGGCAGCACGGCGCCAATCATACAAAAGATCTCCGTCGGCCGTCGCACTGCGACCGGGCGCGTGGGAACGCTCGTGGTGAATACCGATCGCGGTGCGGTGACGCTCACGGGAGCGGACGCGCGCAGTGCGTTTCGCGATGCGCGTGGCGCAACCCTGCTCAGTACGTATTTTGAAGTAGAACGTGAAACGCGAGTTGGCGGGCGGGTGTCTGCGGTCGTGCTCAAGGGAGCCGGTCACGGACACGGCGTGGGGATGTGCCAGTGGGGAGCGATCGGTCGCGCGCGCGCTGGGCACGACGTGAGGGCGATTCTTCGTCACTACTACCCAGGCACCGTGGTCGGCTTCGCGGAATGAGCGTAATGGCGGCCGTCGGTCGCCAGGTGACGAACTTCCGGAGGCTCCATGAAGGACGGCGTGCGCATCGCTGTCGTTGGCACGGGGGCGATTGCCCAGATCACGCACATCCCGGTATTGTCGAAGATGCGCGGCGCGCAGTTGGTCGCCCTGTGTGACAACGATGGGCCCAAGGCACGTGCGCTGGCAGACCGCTTCGAGGTGCCGGATGTGTTTACGGATCTCGAGGAGATGCTCGATTCCGACGAGCTCGACGCCGTCGTCGTGGCCACGCCCAATCACTTGCACGAACCGCATGTCCTGAGCGCGCTGCGAAAGGGGCTGCACGTATTGTCGGAGCGCCCAATGGCGCTCTCGGCGCGGGGCGTGGAGCGGTGCCTCGCGGCGGCGACCAAAAACGACCTCGTGCTGCAGGTGGCGCACAACCATCGCTTTCGCAACGACGTGCAGGCGCTCGCGCAGTTCCTGCGCAACGGCGAGCTGGGCAGCGTGACGTCGGTGCGTGCAGGCGCGCTGCTCGTGGAGCGTCCCGGTGACGGTTGGCGCGGTCGCAAGACAGAAGCGGGAGGCGGCGTGTTCCTCGACCAGGGCTTTCCGCTGCTCGACCTTGCGCTCTGGCTGGCCGATTTTCCGGATCCCGTGCGCATCAGCGCTCAGGCGCGCAAGGGCAAAGGCGCGAACGCGACCGAGGTCGCCATGCAGCTGTTTCTCGAATGCGCGGGCGCCATCAGTATCATCCTCGACGTGTCGTGGGCGTACGTTGGCGACCAGGACCGCTGGTGGTTCGAGGTGCACGGCACCAAGGGCTCGGGACGCCTGGCGCCGTTGCGCGTGATCAAGGACATCAACGGCCGCAACGTGAACGTCACGCCGTCGGGCGCGGCGGGGCGCGAGAGTCCGTTCCTGCAGAGCTATCGTGCGGAGCTGGCGCACTTCATCGCCATGGTGCAGGGCGAGGTGCCGCGCAAGCTGCCCAAGGAGCAGGCCTTGGTGCACAAAGTGCTCGAAGCGGCGTACAAGGCGGCGGAAGACGGTCGTGAGGTGCGCTTCTGAAGCGCGGGAAGCGCGGGGGTTGGGGCGGTCGCGGAGACTGTGGCAATGCCTGGGTTCTGCGCTGGATGCGCGCCCTGTCGTGCCCTGCGCCAATGCGTGTGCTCATGTTCGCGCTGCTTGCGTCGTTGCTCAGCACTTCGCTCGCAGTATCGCTCGGGGCTCAACCGCCCGCGCCCGGCCTCGACCCGGCGCTCGATGCGGCGCGTGCGGAACGCGGTGCACGCTTGCAGGTGGCGTTGCTCACGTTCGGCAACGGCGAGGTCATCTGGGAGCGGTTCGGGCACAACGCGCTGGTCGTCACCGACACGTCCACGGGCGAAAGCCTCGCGTACAATTGGGGTATGTTCGACTTCAACCAGCCGAACTTCCTGACGCGTTTCCTGACGGGTGACACGCGTTACTGGGTGGAGGCGTACCGCACCGATCAACTGCTCCAGGCCTACGTTCGCGACGATCGCACAACGCGCCTGCAGGTGCTCGCGCTCACCGATGTGCAAAAGGCGGCACTGGCCGAGTATGTGGCGTGGAATGCGCTCGAGGCGAATCGGTACTATCGCTACGACTACTATCTCGACAACTGCTCCACGCGTGTGCGGGACGCCATTGATCGCGCGCTCGGCGGCGCGCTGCAGTCGTCACTCGGCGACTTTCCCGCGCAGACCACCACGTGGCGCGATGAGACGGCGCGTGTGACCGATGGGGACTGGCCCGCGTTCGCCGGCATTCACGTCGCGCTCGGTCGCAATGCCGACAACCCCCTCACGCGCTGGCACGAAGCGTTCCTGCCGGGGCATCTGGCTGATCATCTGGCGACCACGCAAGTCACCGACGAAACCGGTGCGACACGCGCGCTCGTGGTGCGTGACACCGTGCTTTACCATGCGGCGCGTCCGCCGCTTCCGCCGCGCGCGCCGTTTCGCGGCTTCGCGGCGCTGGTGATCGGCGCGTTGCTGAGCGGCGCGCTCTTTGCGCTTGGCTGGGCGCGTGCGCAGGGCAGCCGGCCGGCGCTCGTCACGCTGCGCGTGCTGGCCACCACGTGGTATCTGTTCGGCGGATTGCTCGGCACAGCGCTGCTGCTCGCGGGCACCTTGACCAAGCATGCCCCGTACATGGGCAGCAACGGCACGCTGTTCCAGTTGCATCCACTGTTGCTCGCGGCGGCGGTACTGGCGCCCTTCGCCGGCGGCACTGGACGCGCCGCACGCCGCTTCGCGCTCATCGCCGCACTCGTGGCCGCACTCGCACTGCTTGGCCTGCTGCTCCAACTCACCGTGCTGCGACAGGCATCGTTGCTCGTGGTGGTAGTGACCGTGCCGGTGCACATCGCATTCGTGGCCGTGCTCGCCCTCTCCATGCGCCCGCCGCGCACGGCGCCCGCGAGCTCCGCCGCGCTGGCGGCGGCCGCCTGATCCGAAGGAGCCAAGCCGCCCATGGCTGATCGCGCGACCAGCGTCGGCGTGGATGTGGGCGGTACGTTTACCGATCTCGTGCTCGTGCACGCCGATGGCGAAGTGCATGCGCGCAAGGTCACGACGACACCTGATGATCGCTCGCTGGGTGTAATGCAGTCGGTGACGCAGGCGGAGCAGCCCACCGACGGCGGAACGGAAAAGCGCGCACTCATCACGGGCGATGTGCGGCGGTTCGTGCACGGCACCACCGTTGTCACCAACCTCCTGCTCGAACGCAGCGGGGCACGCGTGGTGCTGCTGGCGACGGCGGGCTTCACCGACCTGCTCTGGCTGCGCCGACAGCAACGCGCGTCGCTCTACGACCTCACGTTGCATCATCGCCCGCCGCTCGTGTCACGCGACGATGTGATCGCCGTGAACGAGCGCGTTGCGCCGCGGTGGTTGCATGGCGATTCGAGGCTCGACGTGCCTGAAGGCGTGGACGTGCTGACGCCGTTGACGGACGTGGAAATCGCACGCGTCACGAGCGCGGCAGTGGCCTCGGGTGCACACTCGTTCGCCATCGCCTTGCTGCACAGCCCTGTGTTTTCGGCGCATGAGCAGGCACTGCGCGATGCGCTCGCGCAGGCCATGCCGCACGCCACCATCGCGTCGTCGCATGAGGTACTCCCGGAAATCCGCGAGTACGAGCGTACGGCAACAACGGTCGCCGAAGCGTACGCGCGGCCTTCGGTGGTGCGCTACATGCAACGACTCTCCGATGCCGTGCAGGCGCGCGGCCTGCCTGCACCACGCGTGATGACGTCCGCTGGTGGTACGTTGTCGGCGTCCCAGGCGCGTGTGCACGCCTCGTCGCTGGCGCTGTCCGGTCCTGCGGGCGGCGTGACGGCGGCAGCGGCGTGGTGCCGGCTCATGGGTGTCGCCAACGCCCTTACGATCGACATTGGCGGCACGTCGGCAGATGTCGGACTGGTGGTGCAGGGAGAACCGCTGATCGAACGCGGCGGCGACGTGGATGGTATTCCGATCGGGCTGCCGCGCGTACTCGTGGAGACGGTGGCGGCTGGGGGGGGGAGCATCGGACGCGTGGATTCGGGAGGCGCCCTGCACGCCGGTCCCGAGAGCGCCGGCGCGATGCCGGGTCCGGCGTGCTACGGGCGCGGAGGCACCGAGGCCACCGTAACCGACGCGCACGTGGTGCTCGGACACATCGACGAGGGTGACTGGGGCGGCGCGGTTTGCATTGATCGGGCGCTGGCCCACGCAGCGGTCGCCTCGCTCGCGGCCGCGCTCGAGCGCAGTGCCATCGACTGTGCAGCGGCGCTTGTGGCGACGGCGGATGCGACCATGGCCCGCGCGCTGCGCCGCGTCAGCGTCGAACGTGGACTGGATCCACGCGATCTCGCCCTCGTCGCGTTCGGTGGCGGCGGACCGCTGCACGCCTGCGGACTCGCCGACGCCCTGGGCATGCGTACCGTGATCGTACCGCCGTTCGCCGGCGTGCTGAGTGCGCTTGGATTGGCGCTGGCACCCGAGCGTCGTGATGGCATGATGAGTCTGATGCAGCGCACCGACCGGCTCAGCAGCGCCGCGTTGCACAACGCGCGCCGCGAGGTGGTCGCGAGGTTGCGGGGCGGGGCAGGTGACACCGTCCCAGGCTTGACTGAGAAGGCGAGCACCGACGCGAGCACCGCGGCGACGCGTGCCGCGCATCGCGACGCACACCGTGAGATGCACACGGAGAGCAGCTGGGCGCGCGTGCGCTTCATCGGGCAGGGACACGAGCTCGACGTGCCCTTCAGCGACGTTGAGACCGTCGATGCGCTGGTGGAGCGCTTTCGCGAACAGCATCAGGCGCAGTTCGGGTTCACCATGGATCGACCTACCGAAATCGTCAGCATCCGTGTCGTGCTCGACGGCAGTTGGTGGCCGTTTACGGCGCGACGTGCGGAGCGTGTCGCGAGTGCGGAGAGTGCGGCGAGTGCGGAGAGTGCGGAGAGTGCGACGGGTGCGACGGGTGCGGCGAGTGCTGGGCGATCGGAGCCGCATGAGTTCGGCGGCAGCGACGATGGCAGGCAGCTCGACGCCACATTGCATGGTCCGTGCACGGTACGACTGCCCGATGCGACGCTGCGTGTGGCAGCGGGGTGGCGTGCCATGGCGCAGGAGCGCGGCGGCTGGCTGCTCGCGCGCGAGATGCAGGAATGAACGACGGCGCTGCGCGCATCGTCGGTGCACCGGTTGCGCCACTCTTTCCCGAGCACGGGCCGGTGTATGTGCTCTGCGTGGGCGAGGCGCCCGGGCCGCGAGGCGCAGACAAGAGCGGCATCCCGTTCTTTGGTGACCGCGCGGGCTTGCCGCTCTATCGTGCGCTGGAGGCCGCGGGCGCATGTGACTTGCCGGAAGCCGTTTCGGCCCTGCCGTGGGACGGCCGCGACTTCGCCCAACACCAACTCCGGCCCACAGTGCGCGGTGTGGCGCTCGGCAACGCCTACGATCGATGTCCCACCAACGATGGCCGGAAGTTTCGAGCGCCGTCACGCGCCGAACTCGAATCGGCCGAGAACGTGTCGCGGATTATGCGAGACCTCGAGCACGCGCGGTCGCGCGGGCTGGTGCTGGTGATCGCGCTTGGCCGTATTGCTGCGCAGGTGATGCAGCGTGTGATCACCATGTCGAGCGAGACCACCGAACGCGTCGCGCTCACCGCTGTACCACACCCGAGCGCACAGGGTTTGCTGTCGACCGCACCGGACCGCGGGCGAGGAGCGCGCCTCGCCGACCTGGCGGCGGCCTGGGAACGTGATCTCACGGACCTTGTTCGCGCGAGCATGCCGTCGTCATGAACACTCCCGCGACGTCTCCGGATCGGTTCGATGCACTCTCGCTCACCGTCTTCGCGCATTCGGTGGCGATGATCGCGGAAGAGATGGGCACGCGACTCGAGCGCGCGGCGGTGTCGCCCAACATTCGCGAGCGCCGCGATGCATCATGTGCGGTATTCGATGCAGACGGGCGCATGGTGGCGCAGGCCGCGCACATTCCCGTGCACCTGGGCGCGATGCCCGAGAGTGTGTCAGCCATACGGGCACGATCGCCGCGCGCGGGCGATGTATTTTTGCTCAACGACCCCGCGCATGGTGGTTCGCACCTGCCCGATATCACGATGGTGGAGGTGATCGGTCACCACGCCCAGCCCACTCGCATCATCGGCTTTGTCGCGGTGCGTGCGCATCACTCGGATGTGGGCGGCATGAGTCCGGGCAGCATGCCCTTTGGCGCGACGGAACTGGTGCAGGAAGGCGTGATCATCCCGCCGGTGCGTCTCGAACGGGAGGGTGTCCCGCAGGCGGATATTCTGTCGTTCGTGCTCGCGAACGTGCGCACGCCTGCCGAACGACTCGGCGATCTGCGGGCGCAACGCGCCGCGTGCGCATCCGGAGCGTCTGCGTGGCGCGCGCTCGTTGCGAAGCATGGCGATGCGTGGTGCAGTGAGGCCGTGAATGCGCTGCTCGATTACACCGAACGCCGGGCCCGCGCTCGTCTGCGCGAACTCGACGGCATCGTGGGACGCTGCGACGATGCCATGGAAGGCGATGGCGTGTCCGACGATCGGGTGGCAGTCGTCGCGACGGCCACCGTGAGTGCGGGCGCATTGCACATCGACCTGCGCGGTTCGAGCGGTGCTGTGCGTGGCAATGTGAATGCGCCAATCGCGGTCGCGCGTGCGGCCGCGCTCTTTGCCCTGCGCGTGCTGCTGCACGACGACGATGTGCCGGTGAACGAAGGACTGGCACGGGCCGTCGTACTGCATGTTCCCGATGATTGTGTCGCCAATGCGCGAGGCGGTGTCGCCGTCGCCGCCGGCAACGTGGAGCTCTCGCAGCGGCTCACCGATGCGATCGTACACGCGCTGGAGCTTGGATTGCAGGCCTCGGGCCGCAGCACCCTCGCGCTGCCGGCGCAGGGGCAGGGCACGATGAACAACATCACCATCGGTGCGCGCGGGTGGACTTTCTACGAAACGCTTGGCGGCGGGCAGGGAGCCAGCGCACTCGGCCCCGGCCCCTCAGCGGTGCACGTCGGCATGAGCAATACGCGCAATACGCCGGTGGAGAGTCTCGAGTGGGCGTATCCGATGCGCATAACAGAGTATGCACGGCGATGGAAGAGCGGAGGCGACGGTCGCTTCGCGGGCGGTGACGGCGTCGTGCGCGGGTACATACCGCTGGAGCCCGTGGTCGTCACGCTGCTGACGGAGCGGCGAGCCATCGCACCGCGCGGAGCACAGGGCGGCGGCGATGGCGCATGCGGCGTTAATCGGGTGGGTGACGGCGAGGTGCCGGCCAAGGGGCGCTGGCAGGTGGGGGCCGGAACAGCGATCACAATCATCACGCCCGGTGGCGGCGGCCACGGCCAATCGCCATGATGGCCGGGCGCATTACAGAGGGCGTTCTGCGAGCATTGCAGGGAGCGACGATGATCGCGCTGTCAGGGCTGGTCGTCGTCTGTGTACGTCTCCGCGCGCCATCCGTCCGTCGAGCCCAGACTGGCGCGCCACGGTTCCGCCTGGGTACCCGTTTCGAGCGTTTCGAGCGTTTCGGGCGGGCCATGGCGCGCATCCCACGAATCTGCGGCACGCGACAGCTGATCGTCGAGCGTCGCGTGATCTGCCGGACGCGCCCGCCACTGCGACAGTGCGCGCCACGCGAGCGCGGTGAAGATCACCAACCCGATCATTGGCAGCGGGTAGCGAATACCGGGCAGGGTCACCAGCAACGCGACGAGCAGCAGTAGCGCGAAGAACGGCGCACGCATACGAAAGAAGCGTATCATGTAGAGAGCAAGCTACTCGGTTACCCGAATTCAATCCACGAGTCGATGATGCAATCATGCTGACTACCGCCGCGATCATGTTGCTGGGACTGACGCTGCTCGTGGCTGGCGCCGACTGGTTCGTGAAGGGGGCCGCCGGACTGGCCGATGCCTTCGGCGTGGCGCCGATCGTCGTGGGCCTGACAGTCGTCGCGTACGGCACGTCGATGCCGGAACTTGTGGTCAGCGCCGTCGCCGCGCTCGAGGGGCGCAGCGCGATCGCGCTCGGCAATGTGATCGGTTCGAATATCGCGAACATCGGGCTCATTCTCGCCGTCACGGCGCTCGTGTCGCCGCCCACGGTCGATGGCTCGCTCCTCAAGCGCGAGCTGCCCGTGCTTGTCGCCTCAGCGCTTTGCGTGCCGGTGGTGCTTTGGGATGGGGTGATCTCGCGACCGGAGGGGCTGCTGCTGGTGCTTGGCGCCGCGGCATTTACATGGGCCACGGTACGGTTCGCCTCAACCGTTGGCGCCAGCGATCCGGTGCTCGCAGATGCGCTCGAGCAAGCTCAGTCGCAAACGCCGCATGGCACGAAGCTTCGTCTGGTCGCCTTCGCTGTGGTCGGGCTCGCCATGCTGTTAATGGGGGGCAAATGGTTCGTGGACGCAGCGGTCGCCGTGGCGGCCTCACTTGGCGTCAGCGAGCGCGTCATTGGCCTCACAGTTGTCGCGGTCGGCACCTCGTTGCCCGAACTTGCAGCGTCACTCATTGCTGCATTGCGCGGCCATTCAGCGATGGCCATCGGAAATGTGATCGGTTCGAATATCTTCAACGTGCTGTTCGTGCTCGGCACGACGAGCGTGGTGTTCCCGATTGCCGGCGAACTTCAGTCCATACAGCGAGATCTGGTGCTCATGCTCGCGTTCACGCTGGCGGCAGTGCTGTTCATGCGCGGATCGCGCCGGATATCACGCGTGGAGGGCGCGCTCTTGCTGATGGGGTATGTGGCGGCCATGCTGACGCTGAGTCGCTGAGGAACTGCCAAGCTGTTGTCGGGGTTGCATTTATACACACTCCTTTCAGCCACACGCACACGGGAACGGCATGAACATCGACATTGGCATCAAGGAAGCGGATCGCAAGAAAATTGCGGACGGTCTCTCGCACCTGCTGGCCGATACATACAGCCTGTATCTCAAGACGCACAACTTTCACTGGAACGTCACCGGGCCGATGTTTCAGACGCTGCACGTCATGTTCGAGACGCAGTACGATGAGTTGGCCATTGCCGTGGACCTCATCGCCGAACGCATTCGCGCGCTCGACTTTCCGGCCCCTGGCACCTACGCCGACTTCCAGCGCCTGAGCGCCATCTCGGAAACGGACGGTGTGCCCAAGGCCACGGACATGATCCGTGAACTCATGCAGGGACAGGAAACCGTGGTGCGCACTGCGCGATCCATCTTCCCTGCCGCCGAGAAGGCGCACGACGAAGCGACGGCCGACCTGCTCACGCAGCGCATTCAACTGCACGAGAAGACCGCGTGGATGCTGCGCAGCCTGCTCGAGCGCTAGGCGACGAGCCCAGCGCGCGCTACCTGGTGCCGGCCGAACGGCATCAGGCCGAGACGGTGATCGAACGCAGCCGGTTCGTGTGCACACTCTCGCGCGTGCAGTCCGCCACCGATGCACAGCGATTCATTCGCGACGCGCAGCAGCAGTCCCCTCAGGCAACACATCATTGCTGGGCCTATGTGCTAGGCGCGCCTGGCACGACCTCCCGCATTGGCATGAGTGACGACGGGGAGCCGCATGGTACCGCCGGACGGCCGATGCTCACGGTGCTGCTGCATTCCGACATCGGTGAGATTGCGGCGGTAGTGACGCGGTGGTACGGCGGCACGAAGCTGGGCACCGGTGGCCTGGCTCGCGCATACAGCGGAGCGGTGCAATCCGCCCTCTCCGCGTTGCCGACAAGCTGGCGCGTCGAGTCGGTGCCGCTGCAGGTGGCGGTGGACTACAACGTGGTCACGCCGGTCCAGCAACTCTTCGCCGCGATGGACGTGGAGATCAGGAGCGAGGCCTACGCCGAGCAGGCCGTGTACGACGTGCTCGTCGCACGTGATCAGGAGTCGAAGCTGCGCATGCAACTCGCCGATCTCACGCGCGGTCAGGCACTCGTCACCCCGTAGCTCCCGCATGCAATCGCGCGAGCGGACGCTACACCGTGAGCGCCAGTCCTTCCCATGCGGCGATCACACGCAACGAGCTGCCGGAAACGGTGACGAGTTGCCGGCATTGCTGCACGATCGCGTCGACCTCGTCATCGGTGCGATCGGGGTGATGGTGGAAGAGCACGAGCATGCCCGCGACACACTCCATGGCGAATCGCGTGGCCTCGATGGCTGAACTGTGACCCCACCCGCGGTGCCGGTGCAACTCGCGATCAGAATACATGGCATCGTGCAGCAGAATCGGCACGCCGTGCAGCGCGAGCGTCAGTCCCCGTCGCCATGCGATCACGTCTTCGTCGTTGCTGGCGAAGTCGAGTTCGTTGTCGGGTGCAAACGCCACCGCCGGTCCTTTCGCGTCATCGATGCGGAAAATCGCTGCCCCCCCCGGATGCCGGGCGGGAAAGCGATGCACCGCGTAGCGCGTCCCGATCTCCGCCGGCGAGCCATCCATGAACCCGGTCACGATCAGGCGATCGGGCAGGGATGGCAACGGAGGAAAGAGCGGGGGCGTGAGCAGCGTGTCGATGAGTATGCGGGTGGTCGCCACGTCGGCATCACCGCTTGTGAGTCGCAGCGTGCGATCGAGATCGAACAGCGGCGCAAAGTGCGGCAGCCCGATGACGTGGTCGCTGTGGCGGTGCGTGAGAAACAGGTGCGCTTCGGTGAGCGCGCCGTTAGCATCGGGCTGCGAGTGTTCGTGCACCAGCAGCTGCTGGCCCAGCGCGCGCAAACCGGTGCCCGCGTCGAGGATGATCAGGTCATCGTCGCGCGTGCGCACCTCGACGCATGTAGTGTTGCCACCGTACCGTACCGTCTTCGGCCCCGGGCTGGGAATCGAACCGCGAGCCCCCCAGCACCGTAGCCGGAATCGCGCCCCCCCATTGACTGTTCCGTTGACCGGAGAGACAACGTTCATGAAGGCGCGGTCACATCGCGGGACGCGCGCGCGCTTCGAGAGCGACACGATCAACGATCGTCACCTGACGGCGCGCCACGGTGATCCATCCCTTGTCCTGAAACTCCGACATCGCGCGCGACACCGTCTCGCGGCTGGCGCCGATCATCTGCGCCATGACCTGGTGCGTCATCGGCTTGACGAGCGTAGCCGGCTC